>JAUSNJ010000133.1 GCA_030645355.1 Rhodoferax sp.
GAAAAAGTGACTCTGGCTGACCTCGGCTCTGCCAAGCGCATCGAAGTGGGCAAAGAAAACACCATCATCATCGACGGTGCTGGCGCTGCTGCTGACATCGAAGCCCGCGTGAAACAAGTTCGCGTGCAGATCGAAGAAGCCACTTCTGACTACGACCGTGAAAAACTGCAAGAGCGCGTGGCCAAGCTGGCTGGCGGTGTTGCCGTGATCAAGGTTGGCGCTGCCACCGAAGTCGAAATGAAAGAAAAGAAAGCCCGTGTGGAAGACGCACTGCACGCTACCCGTGCTGCTGTGGAAGAAGGCATTGTGGCTGGCGGCGGCGTTGCACTGTTGCGCGCCAAGCAAACCGCTGGTGTGGTCAAGGGTTCCAACTCTGACCAGGACCACGGCATTGCTTTGGTCATGAAAGCCATCGAAGCGCCTCTGCGCGAGATCGTGTACAACGCTGGCGGCGAAGCGTCGGTCGTGGTGAATGCAGTGTTGGCCGGCAAGGGCAACTACGGTTTCAACGCAGCCAACGACACCTACGGCGACATGATCGAAATGGGTATTCTGGACCCCACCAAGGTGACACGCACTGCACTGCAAAACGCAGCGTCCGTCGCTTCCCTGATGCTGACCACCGAATGCATGGTGGCCGAGACTCCAAAGTCTGACGCCGGCGGCGGCATGGGCGGTGGCGACATGGGTGGCATGGGCGGCATGGGTGGTATGGGCGGCATGGGCATGTAATGCGCCGGCTGCGTCGAGTGGCCTGACGGTCCTCGACCACCAAAAACAAAACCCGCTGGGCTTGCGCCCCGCGGGTTTTTTTGTTGTGCAGATTGCTACTATTCTTGCAGCTACTAGTGTAATGTTAGCGAGGGCTAGGCGATGTTTTTATAGACGCCAATTGCCTCCAGCCGGGTCCGCAACTGCTGCGTCGACTCGAATTGAATACCGTGCCAGCCCAAGGCATTGGCGGCATTCACATTGGCATGCAGGTCATCGATGAATACGGTCTGCTCGGGCGCCAGCGCGTAGCGGGTCTGCAGGAGCTGGTAGATGGCCGGGTCGGGTTTGGTGATCCGCACATCGCCCGAGAAAACGCCGCCATCAAACCATTGCAAGAAGCCGTGGCGCTGTTCCAGCACGCGGGCATAGGGCTCGGGCATGTTGGACAGGTAGTACAGGCGCAGATCAGGCCGCTGCGCGCGCTGGGCATGCAGTTGCGCCAACAGGGCCACGGTGTCGGCCATAGGCTGCAGCCGTTCACCAATCTGTGCGACCAGTTCGGCCAGCACTGTGGCATCCAGCGCCAGGCGCTCGGCGGTGCGTGCCACCACATCGTCTGGCGCCAGCGTGCCACGGTCAAAGTTGTGCCAGTCCGGGTGGCCGAACACGGCACGCGCCAGACTGTCCGCCGCCCTGGGCTCGCCTGCCTGCTCAGGGAACGCGGCAGCCAAAATGTCGGCCGGCTTCCACGTGAATAGCACGGCCCCGAAATCAAAGACCAGGTTCATGAACGCAGACGCGCCAGCAGGCCCGCCGTGGAGCCATCCAGACCCGTGACGTCACCACTGGCCAGCCGGGTTGCCACGTCCATGGCCAGCACTTTGCCCAGCTCCACACCCCACTGGTCAAAACTATTGATGCCCCACAGCGAGCCGCTGACAAACACCCGGTGCTCCTGCAGCGCGATCAGCGCGCCCAGGCTGGCGGGCGTTAGTTCATCCAGCAGCAAGAAGGTGCTGGGCCGATTGCCGGGGAAATGCTTATGCCCGCCAGCATCCGATTTGCCCACCATCAGGGCCTGCGCCTGCGCCAACACATTGGCCAGCAGCAGCGTCTGGTGTCCCGCCAAGGCATGGCGCTCCTTCTTCACCGCGACAAACTCCACTGGAACCACCTCCGTGCCCTGGTGCAGCATCTGGAAATAGGCGTGCTGACCATTGGTACCCGGCTCGCCCCACAGCACCGGCGAGGTGCTGAACGGCAGGGCCTCGCCGGCCGCATCCACGCGCTTGCCGTTGCTCTCCATCTCCAACTGCTGCAGGTAGGCCGGCCAGCGTTTGAGCGCGCTGTGGTAGGGCGCAATACTGCGGCTGCCAAAGCCGTGGAAGTTGCGGTACCACACGTCCAGCAGCCCCAGGCGCACCGGCAGGTTGGCAGCCAGTGGTGCGGTGCGGAAGTGTTCGTCCATGGCATGCGCGCCGGCCAGAAAGTCCCGAAAACCCTGCGGCCCGATGGCGATGGCCAGTGGCAGGCCGATGGCCGACCACAGCGAATAGCGCCCGCCCACCCAGTCCCAGAAGCCAAAGGTGGTGCTGATGCCAAAGGCCTGCGCCGCTTCCACATTGGTGGTCAGTGCCGCAAAGTGGCGAGCAATGTCGGTGCCGCCCTGCGCCGCAAACCACGCCTTGGCCGAGCGGGCATTGGTCATGGTCTCGATCGTGGTGAAGGTCTTGCTGGCGATCAGAAACAGCGTGCTCTCGGGCTTGAGCCGCGTGAGCGTGGACGCCAACTCGTGCCCATCTACATTGGAGACAAAATGAAACCGCTTGCCCGGAATGGCAAAGGCGTCCAGTGCCAGCACCGCCATCTGCGGCCCCAGGTCCGAGCCGCCAATGCCGATGTTGACGATGTCGGTAATGGCGGCGTCCGAACGCACGGTGTCCGCATAGGCCAGCATCGCGTCCAGCGTCTGGTGCACCTGCTGCAATTCTGCCGCTACGTTATTAATAGCAGAATGCTCAGTATTTGCGAGGGCTACAGCCGGATAACGCAATAGCCAATGCATCACGGCGCGCTGCTCGGTGGTGTTGATCGCGGTGCCAGCAAACATCGCATCGCGTTGCGCCTCCAGACCGCATTCGCGTGCCAGGTCCAGCAGTAGCCCCTCGGTGGGCGCGTCCAGCAGGTTCTTCGACAGGTCCGCAAACACGTGCGGGGCTTGCTGGCTAAAGTGCGCAAAGCGGTCGGGGTTTTGCGCAAACGCCGTGCGCAGGTCAAGTGCGCGGGCGTCGGTGTCAAAGCGGGTTTGCAGCGCAGCCCAGGCGGCGGTGCAGTCACAACGAGTCATGGGGTCCCCCTGGTCAGTCGAGGACAGAGTTGAAGATCTGTCCCGCAAGTTCTCACAAATCCAGCAACAGTTGGTCGAGCTTGACAGCATCGGCGCAGAAGGCGCGAATCCCCTCCGCCAGCTTTTCGGTGGCCATGGCGTCTTCGTTGAGGGCCAGCCGAAAGCCGTTTTCGTCGAAGTGCACTGGCTGCTGATCCGACTGCAGTGCAGCCGCCGGGTCCAGCGCCCGCATGAGGGGTGCGTCCGTCGCCGCCAGCGTGGCCAGCAAATCGGGGCTGATGGTCAGCAGATCGCAGCCGGCCAGCGCGGTGATCTGGCCCACGTTGCGAAAGCTGGCGCCCATCACTTCGGTGGCAATGCCAAATTTCTTGTAGTAGTTGTAGATCTGGGTGACCGATTGCACACCGGGGTCGTTGGCGCCTGCACGGTCGGCTTCAACCCACGCCGAACCGGCGGACTTTTTGTACCAGTCGTAGATGCGGCCCACGAACGGCGAAATCAGCTGCACCTTGGCCTGCCCGCAGGCCACCGCCTGGCAAAACGAAAACAGCAGCGTCAGGTTGGTGTGTATGCCCTTGCGCTCCAACTGCTCGGCCGCCGCAATGCCTTCCCAAGTGGCGGCCACCTTGATCAAGACCCGGTCGCTGGCAATGCCCTGCGACTGGTACAAGGCGATCAGCCGCTCACCCCGGGCCACGCTGGCGGGGGTATCGAAGCTCAGGCGGGCATCCACCTCGGTGGACACACGACCAGGGATGATGGACAAAATCTCGCAGCCAAAGCGCACCAGCAAACGGTCCATGACCTCGTCGAGCGGGCGGCCCCGGTGTTGCGCCACGGTATCGGCCAGCAAGGGTGCGTAATCGGGCTTTTGCACCGCCTTCAGTATCAGCGATGGATTGGTGGTGGCATCGGTCGGCCGGAAGGCGCCCATTTGCTTGAAATCGCCGGTGTCCGCGACCACGGTGGTGAATTGTTTGAGTGCGTCGAGTTGATTCATGCTTGAATTATCGGTGAAACAAAGTTACATTACGACGTCTTCTTTCATGTAACTTCCAAATTATGAGCTTTGATCTTGTCTTGTTCGGTGGCACTGGTGATCTGGCCTGGCGCAAACTCATGCCAGCCCTGTTTCAGGCGTTTCGCCACGGCACGCTGCCCGAGGGCGGACGCATCATCGGCGTCGGCCGGGACGATCTCAGCAGTGAGCAATACCGCACCCTGATGCAGTCGCGGTTTGACAAGGTCGACCTGTCCAAACGCCCCAGCGCCGAAGAATTCGCGCGCTTTGCCGCGCTGCTGGAATTTGTCCGCATGGACCTGTCCAAGCCCGACGACTACGCGCACCTGGCCAGTACCCTGCAGGCGCGCAATGCCAACACCGTGGTCATGTACCTTGCCACCGCACCCAACCTGTTCACCACCGTGTGCGAGCAATTAGGCGCGGCGGGCCTGAACACCCCGCGCACCCGGATCGTGTTGGAAAAACCCTTGGGCCACGACCTGGCATCCAACCGTGCCATCAACCACACGGTGCGCCAGTTCTTCGAAGAAAAACAGGTCTTTCGCATCGACCACTACTTGGGAAAACCAGCGGTGCAAAACCTGTTTGCACTGCGTTTTGGCAACGCACTGTTCGAACCCCTGTGGCGGCGGGAGCACATTGCCAACATCCAGATCACAATTGCCGAAGACCTGGGTGTCGAGAAACGTGGCGCGTTTTACGAGACCACCGGCGCCCTGCGCGACATGGTACAAAACCACGCGCTGCAACTGCTGTGCGCGATTGGCATGGAACCACCCATCAACTCGCACGCCGACGCGATCCGCGACGAAAAGCTCAAAGTGCTGCGTTCACTCAAACCCTGGACCCAGGAGTCGCTGTCGCAGGACGTGGTGCGCGGCCAGTACGCCAGCGGCAGCATCGACGGCACCAAGGTACCAGGCTACCGCGAAGAGCTGGGCGTCAACCCGCAGAGCAATACCGAAACCTTTGTCGCCCTGCGCACCGAGATTTCCAACTGGCGTTGGGCCGGGGTGCCGTTCTATATCCGCACCGGCAAACGCCTGGCCGGGCGCGATGCCCGCATCGTCGTCAACTTCCGGCCCACACCCCACGCGATTTTCAATTCGCAAATCGGGGTAGCCAATCGCCTGGTCATCAACCTGCAACCCAAGGACGGACTGGAGCTGCACCTGCTGGCACAGGGGCAAGCCAGCCGCCAGAGCAAACCCGGCGCCGCCCAGGCCCTGGTACCCGTGCAACTGGACCTGGACTTTGACAAACGCTTCGGCTCGGAGCGGGTCGGTGCCTATGAACGCTTGCTGCTGGACGTCATTGACGACCGCCTGAACCTGTTTGTGCGCAGTGACGAGCAGGAAGAGGCCTGGCGCTGGGTCGAGCCCATGCTGGACTTCTGGGCCAACGACGCGCAGGGCCTGCGTCCCTATGCGGCGGGAACCTGGGGACCGAGTGCGTCGAGCGCTATGATTGCGCGAGACGGCCATTGTTGGTCCGAAGAAAGCTAGACATGCTTGACCGTATCCAGGCCGCCTTGCCATCACTGGCCCCTGCTGAGCAGCGTGTGGGCAAGCTGTGCCTGGCGGACCCGCGTACGTTTGCCAAGCTCCCGGTCAGCATCCTGGCCGACCGTTCGCACGTCAGTAAACCCACCGTCGTGCGTTTCTGTCGCAGCGTGGGTTACGACGGCCTGGCAGACTTCAAACGCAAACTGGCCGGCACGGTCAACGAAGGTGTGCCCTTCATCCACCGCAGCGTGGACACCGACGACAAGACGTCGGACGTCATGGTCAAGGTGGTTGACAACACCGTGGCGGCATTTTTGAAATACCGCAACGAGGCCAGCACGATAGCACTGGAAAAAGCCATTGCCGCATTGCTGGCGGCCTACCAGGGCAAGCACCGCATCCTGTTTTTCGGCGTCGGCAACTCCGGTGTCGTGGCCCAGGACGCACACCACAAGTTCTTCCGGCTCGGTGTCAACACCGTCTCCTACAGCGACGGCCATATGCAGGTCATGAGTGCATCCGCTTTGGAGCCCGGTGACTGCGTGGTCGTCATCAGCAATTCGGGCCGCACGCGCGACCTGATGGATGCCTGCGACATCGCGCGCAAGAACGGTGCGACCACCATCGTGATTACCGCCAGCGGCTCGCCGTTGGCCAGCGCAGGGCACATCCATCTCAGCGCCGACCACCCGGAAAGCTTCGACAAGTACAGCCCCATGGTGTCGCGCCTGCTGCACCTGATGATTATCGACATCCTGGCCACCTGCATGGCGCTGCGCATTGGCGGAGACACGCTGCAGCCCTTGCTGCGCGAGATGAAAAGCAATTTGCGCAGCAAGCGGTATACCTAAAATTCCCCGTCCATGAAAAAACCCCGCTACGTTGCCGTAGCGGGGTTTTTTGACTTTAAACCGTCAGCTGGCGCAAGGCCAGCGTCAGATCAGAAGTTCATGCGAACGCCAACGCCATACAGGTCAGCATCAACCGCGGACTTGCCGCCAACCTTGCCAGACTTGCCGTCACGACGGTAGTTAGCATAGGCAGTTGTACGCTTGCTCAGGCTGTAACCTGCGTACAGCAGGTAGTCGGTGTCGTCAAAGCCAGTGTCTTGAGCGACGTCAACTGTGAACTTCCATGGGCCCATGGGAACGGAAGCACCCAGGCTGTAACCAGTGGAGGTGCCAGCAGCGTCTTGGAAGCTGCCTGCAACGATGAACGAACCGAAGTTGTAGCTAGCGCCCAAAGCGTAGTTACCGTCGGTGGATTTACCTGCAGCAACCTTGTCATCTTTCCAGTAGGACAGGCCAACAGCCAATGGGCCAGCAGCGTAGATGGCGTTCATGTCGAACTTGCTACCCAAGCCGCCGTTTTCGATGCCGTCCAACTCGGTCACATAGCCCAAAGATGCGGAGAAGCCACCCATGTTAGGTGTGGTGTAGCTGAATTCGCGGCTGTTACGCGAACCGCCACCAGCCCAACCGAATTGGTTACCCACTGCGGTGAAGTTGGCAGCGCCAGTCAGTTCCCAGGTAGCAACGCCAAAGAACGATGGGGACAGCGTACGGCCAGCCTTGATACGGCCGATGCCTGTGTCCAGAGCCAAGTATGCGTAACGAGCGCTGGTCGTATCAGTAGCGCCAGTGGAGTAGTCGATGTTTTGTTCGAACTGGGCAGTAGCCTTCATGCCACCACCGAGGTCTTCCACGACCTTGATGCCCCAACGGCTGTTGCCGTCGTTAGAGAAGTCATTGGTTTTCATGCTCAGGTCGCTCTTGACGCCTGGAACGTTACCGATTGCGCCGAGGGAGACGTCAGCGACGCCGTACAAAGTCACTTGCGCCATGGAGGCGGTCGAAGCGGCCAAAACAGCCAAAGCGATGAGGGTTTTTTTCATTTCGGGTTTCTCAAAAAGGTTAAACAGCGGGCTCAGGTCCTACGGGATCAGAACCCCGGGCCAACCTCCTAGTTCAGGAAGTTGGGTCTATTGCACCAGACCAATGCCCGTTTGGCAAAGCATTGACCCCAAAAAGGCCTGAAAAACCCTAAATCCAACACCTTCCGTTGCAGGGTTGCAACAATTTGTTTCCCTCCTTTGGCTATCCATTCGCGCTAGACTCATGGACCGATCTTTTTACGGAGTTTGACCATGGATTCGCTGCTAAATGCCGCTGACTCCGCCCTGCGCACGCTGTTTGCGCGCCCCCACGCTGCGCTAGCTTGCCCCACAGTGGCCGGCCAGGTAACCCGCCTCGACGCCGCCGAAAGCCGCTCCTCCGCAGGCCTGATGCGGGTTAACCATGTGGGAGAAGTTTGTGCCCAGGCGTTATATACGGCACAGGCGCTAACCACGCGCAACCCGGTGCTGCGCGAGCAATTCACCCGGGCCTGCGTGGAGGAAACCGACCATTTGGCCTGGACGGCTCAGCGTTTGTCCGCATTGCACTCCCGTCCATCCCTGTTAAACCCGCTGTGGTACGCCGGAGCCTTCGGCTTGGGGCTGCTGGCGGGGCGTCTGGGAGACAAAGTCAGCCTGGGATTTGTAGTGGAAACCGAAATTCAAGTGGGCGCACACTTGCAAAGTCATCTCGACCGGTTGCCAACCAGTGATCACGACTCACGGGCCATCGTGGCGCAGATGCGGGACGATGAACTGCGCCACGCCCAGGACGCCCAAGACGCCGGAGCCATGGAACTGCCACGGCCCGTCAAAGACCTGATGCGCGCTGCCGCCAAGGTGATGACCACCGTGGCGCAACGCGTTTGAGCCCAGCCAGGCAATGTCGGGCTGAGCCGCCTACGCCTCGATCAGCTCAAAACTGGTCGTAATTTCGGCCGTCTTTGCCAGCATGATGCTGGCGGAGCAATACTTTTCGTGGCTCATGGCGATGGCGCGCTCCACTGCGGTAGCTGGAATGCCCTTGCCGGTCACGGTGAAATGCATCAGGATTTTGGTGAACACCTTGGGATCGGCGTCTGCCCGTTCAGCGGTCAACTTGACGGTGCAACCAGTAACGGCGTGGCGACCGCGCTTCAAGATCAGAACCACGTCGTAGGCAGTGCAACCGCCAGTCCCTGCCAATACCGTTTCCAGCGGACGGGGTGCCAGATTGCGCCCACCATTTTCTGGCTTGGCGTCATCCGGGGCGCCATCCATGACCAGGGTGTGCCCGCTACCGGTCTCGGCCACAAAACCCATGCCAGAGCGGGTATTCAATCCC
Source organism: Rhodoferax sp. (assembly GCA_030645355.1). Classification (GTDB taxonomy): domain Bacteria; phylum Pseudomonadota; class Gammaproteobacteria; order Burkholderiales; family Burkholderiaceae_C; genus Allorhodoferax. The sequence goes on from JAUSNJ010000133.1 coordinate 8,809, forward strand.
CCGGTCCAGCTGACTGTGCATTCCATGTTCTCACTCCTTGGCATTCGTCGCAAACCGCATCGGCGGCAAGGTGGCGATTATCATGCGGACACAATTACCCGCGCTCCATGACGACCAAACAGCCCAAACCCCTCTCCCCTGCCGATTACCTGAAAAAGATCCTGACGGCGCGCGTCTACGATGTCGCCACGGAGTCGGCGCTGGAGCCTGCCAAACAGTTGGGCAAGCGCCTGCACAACACCGTGCTACTCAAGCGCGAAGACCAGCAGCCGGTGCGCAGCTTCAAATTGCGTGGCGCATATAACAAGATGGCGCAACTCAGCGCAGAGCAACTGGCCAAGGGGGTCATTTGTGCCTCCGCTGGCAACCATGCCCAGGGCGTAGCCCTGAGCGCACACCGGCTGGGCACGCGTGCGGTCATCGTGATGCCCACCACCACGCCACAGGTCAAGGTCGACGCAGTCCGTGGCTTTGGTGGTGAAGTGGTGCTGTTTGGTGACAGCTATTCCGACGCCTACGGCCATTCACTCACACTGCAAAAGAAGCAGGGGCTGACCTTCGTGCACCCGTTTGACGACCCCGACGTCATAGCCGGCCAGGGCACGATCGCCATGGAAATGCTGCGCCAGGTGCAGACACTGCATACCCGTAGCAACCCCGCAGGGCAGGCCTTGTCTACCCGCCCCGTGCTGGATGCGGTATTCGTCGCCATTGGCGGCGGGGGTCTCGTGTCAGGTGTCGCCAACTACATCAAGGCGGTCGATCCGCGCATCAAGGTCATTGGCGTGCAGATGAATGATTCGGACGCGATGATCCAATCGGTCACTGCCAAAAAACGCGTCACGCTCGCGGACGTGGGGCTGTTCTCCGACGGCACCGCGGTGAAGCTGGTGGGCGAGGAAACCTTCCGCATCGCCAGTGGTCTGGTGGATGAGTTCATGACCGTGGATACCGATTCGGTCTGTGCGGCCATCAAAGACATCTTTGTCGATACGCGCAGCATTGTGGAACCCGCCGGAGCCCTGGCGGTCGCCGCCATCAAACAGTATGTCGCCCACAACAAAACCAAAGGCGAGACCTACGCCGCCATTTTGTGCGGCGCCAACATGAACTTTGACCGGCTGCGCTTCGTGGCCGAGCGTGCCGAGGTGGGTGAGGAGCGCGAGGCATTGTTCGCGGTCACCATTCCCGAAGAGCGCGGCAGCTTCAAGCGCTTTTGTGAGCTGATCGGCGAGCTGCCGGGTGGGCCGCGCAACGTGACCGAGTTCAACTACCGCATCAGCGACTCGGCCCAGGCGCATGTGTTTGTCGGCATCACCACGCAGGGCAAGGGCGAGTCGTTGAAGATCGCCACCAACTTCACCAAGCACAAATTCGCCACGCTGGATCTCACGCACGACGAGCTGGCCAAGGAGCACGTGCGCCACATGGTGGGCGGTCACTCCGCACTGGCGGACAACGAACGCCTGCTGCGCTTTGTCTTTCCTGAGCGGCCCGGCGCCCTGATGAAGTTCCTGAGCCTGATGCGCCCGGGCTGGAATATCAGCCTGTTCCACTACCGCAACCAGGGCGCGGACTACGGTCGCATTCTGGTCGGCCTGCAGGTGCCCAAGGCCGACGACAAGGCATTTGCCAAGTTCTTGCAAACCCTGGACTACCCCTATGTGGAAGAAACCGCCAACCCGGTGTACCGCATGTTTTTGCGCTCGTGATACCTTGCGGGACAGCCCGAAGCTGTAGCGTAGCTCTGTCCTCAACTGATTGGAATTTTCATGGCAATGACACTTGACGGCAAGCTGGTGGTCGCCATTTCCAGCCGCGCCCTGTTTGATTTTGAAGAAGAAAACCAGGTTTTCGAGCAGACGGACGACACCGCCTATATGGGCCTTCAACTGGAGCGGCTGGAAATTCCGGCCAAGCCCGGCGTCGCGTTCTCTCTGGTGCAGAAACTGCTCGCTTTCAACGAGGAACTGTCGCAAAAGGTCGAGGTCGTCATCCTGTCACGCAATGACCCTGTCAGTGGTCTGCGGGTCATGAAGTCGGCCGCACACTACGCGCTGCCCATCATCCGTTGCGCGTTCACCCGCGGTGAACCGCCCTGGCGTTACCTCAAGCCCCTGCATGCCAACCTGTTTTTGAGCACCCATTTGAGCGATGTGCGGGCGGCCTTGGCTGCAGAGGTGCCTGCGGCACAGGTGTACCCGCAATCAGCCCACGCCAGTGATGCGCACCCGAATGAAGTGCGCATTGCGTTTGACGGCGACGCCGTGCTGTTCAGCGACGAGGCCGAGCGGATCTACCAGTCCCACGGATTGAACGCGTTTCAGCAGCACGAGACCGACAAGGTGTCGCTGCCCTTGCCCGACGGCCCCTTCAAACCCCTGCTGGTCGCGCTGCACCGCTTGCAGCAGGCGGCCACGCCGCGCATGCGCATACGCACGGCACTGGTCACGGCCCGCAGCGCGCCGGCCCATGAACGTGCCGTGCGCACGCTGATGAACTGGAACATTGCCGTCGATGAAGCAATGTTCCTGGGCGGCCTGGACAAGGGCGAGTTTTTGCGAGAGTTCGAACCGGATTTTTTCTTTGACGACCAGACCGGCCACATCGAATCGGCTGCCCGTCACGTGCCATCCGGCCATGTGGCCAGCGGCATCCGCAACTGATTAGCCCACGGTGGGTGCCAGATAGCCCGCAAAGCCCTTGGCCCGCAGCAGACAGGCGGGGCATTCGCCGCACCCGTATCCCCAGGCATGGCGGTGGACTCGGTCACCCAGATAGCAAGTGTGGGTGTGCTCCACGACCAGGTCCACCAACGGCTGCCCCCCCAGGTCATGCGCCATGGCCCAGGTAGCGGCTTTGTCGATCCACATCAGCGGGGTTTCAATCAGAAAGCGCTTGTCCATGCCCAATGAGAGCGCCAGTTGCATGGCTTTCATGGTGTCATCGCGGCAATCCGGGTAACCGGAAAAATCGGTTTCGCACACGCCGGTGACAATCACCTGCAAATCGCGACGGTAGGCCACCGCCGCCGCCAACGTCAGAAACAGCAGGTTGCGACCGGGCACAAAGGTGTTGGGCAGGCCCGTACTTTCCATGCGAAAGGCGGTTTCGCGGGTGAGCGAGGTCTCGCTGACCGAGCCGAGCACGGCCAGATCCAGCAGATGGTCCTGTCCCAGCTTCGGCGCCCACTGCGGGAACTGCGCGCGGATCTCACGCAAAACCACCAGCCTGGCGTCCAACTCGACGCTGTGGCGCTGCCGGTAGTCAAAGGCAATGGTTTCCACACGCTCGTAGCGTTGCAAAGCGTGGGCCAGACAGGTGGTGGAGTCCTGTCCACCGGAGAAGAGTACGAGGGCGCTGGTATGCATAGCCCCAATGGTAGATCAGAGGCGTTCGTTTTTCTTGATCGTCGGGTGGTCGTAGACCAGCACTTGCTTGGCCAGGTCACCTGGCACTTCGGAAGGTACAACCGCCGTGGGCGGATTCAACTGGTTGCTCACTTGCTCCAGCTGAACTGCGCTGGCGCTTGCGGTCCACATGCGGCTCAGGTGCTCCATCAGCACTTGGTACATGGGTTTGGGCGGCGGATCCTCCACCTTTTCAGGAGCCGGCCGGTGGATGGTCCAGTCGCGTGGCGCCGTCGCAGCCTCTGACCCGTGTCTGCCAGGGTCCGAGACGCTGGTGTAAACCGGCTCGCCTTCGTTGGTCTTCAATGCGGGATTCACCATGTCCACCACACTGGGGACGGGCTGAATGCTGGGATGTGCACTCACCGATGGATTGACCGGAGCAACCGGAATGACCCTGTTTGCCCCAGACGAAACCACGTCTGCGCCGCTTGGCCGCAGATTAGGTGTTCGATCAATGGTAGGCAATTGCATTTTGTTTGGGCTCTGGGCCCCTCCACTTACTTTTCTTCGTAGACGTATGTTTCTTAACGGCAGATTTAGAGGGTTATTTAGGGCTATTTTCAAAAATATTTTGAAAATCCACCGGAAATACTTGCCACCAGTCAATTTGCACCAACGTGGTGCGTTTTTTCGATCCAGGGCAACCGATTCACTGTAGCCGTTTTATGGGGTACGCTCGGTCACCTGCCCCTTTGACAAGGCCACCCATGCCGTTGCACGAAGAAACGACCGCACAGCCGGACGTGTCCAGTTTGCCTATTTTGGTCGCTGCCGGTACGTCCGGCGAAACCGCGGAGTTGGCGGGGTTACTTCGGTCGCTTGGCTACTCGGGTGTCACCGCGGTCAACGGCCCGGCTCCGGTACCGCCCGTAGAGGTGGGCGCCTCCTATCGTCTGGTCGTCCTGGGCCTCACAAACCCTTTGGGCACGGGTCTGGACACCATCGCACTCATCCGCAACCGCCTTCCCGCTGCGGCATTGCCCATACTGGTGGTGTCACAAGCATTGGACGGACCCGCCAAAAGAAGTGCCTTGCGGGCCGGCGCCAACGACTTCCTCACTATGCCGATGGATGGTGACGAATGGTCGCTGCGAACCCGAAACCTTCTACTGATGTCGGACCAGTACCACGCAGCATTGAACGACAAGGAGCAGCTGCGTGTGGAGCTGCAAACGCGCTCCTCCCGGCTACGTATGCTGATCGAAAACGGGCTCCTGATGGCCAGGACCCATGATCGCACCAGCTTGCTGCGCCACACCCTGTTTGAAGGGCAACGGCTGATCGCCTGCGACGCAGCATCCGTGTATCTGGTGACCCCACAGAACACCCTGCGATTTGCCATGCGCACCCGCGACGATGCACTGGCACAGGAAGAAATTCCGCTGTACGACCCGGACTCCGGTGCGCCAGATGCGCACTACGTCTCTACCTGGTGCGCGCTGCACCAACAGTCCATTCTGGTCGATGATGTGGCGAGCGAAACCCGCTTTGACCTCAGCGGCACGCGCCGATTTGATGCCCACAGCGGCTACCGTACCGTGTCTTTGCTGACGGTGCCCATGGCTGCGCGCAAGGGCGAGGTGTTGGGTGTACTGCAGTTCATCAACAAGCTTGACCCGGCCACAGGCCGGGTCATCCCGTTCCCATCCGAGTTGGTTCCATTGGTCGAGGCGCTGGCGGCCCAGGCCGCCGTCGCGCTGGAAAATCTGGGTCTGCTGGACGAACGCAGGGCCTCCATGGAAAGCCTGATACGCACCATTGCCACAGCCATCGACGCCAAGAGCCCGTACACCGCGCGGCACTCCGAACGCGTCCCGGAACTGGCGCTGATGCTGGCAGAAGCGGCCCATGCCGAGGCCCATGGACCACTCGCCACCTTCGGCTTTCACACCGACGACGAATGGCATGAGTTCCGGGTGGGCGCGTGGCTGCATGACTGCGGAAAAATCACCACGCCTGAGCACGTCATCGACAAGGCCACCAAACTGGAAACCATCTACAACCGCATTCACGAGATTCGCACCCGGTTTGAAGTGCTGTGGCGGGATGCCGAGATCGAACGCCTGCAGGCACTTGCCGCGGGCGACGATGTCACGGCGGTCGAAACCCGATGCGCCGCGCAAAAGGCGCGGTTGCAGGATGACTTTGCTTTCATCGCCCAATGCAATCTGGGTAGCGAAAACCTGAGCCAGGCGCACCGTGATCGCATCCAGCAGATTGGTGCCACCGCATGGCTGCGCCATTTTGACGACCGTCTGGGCCTGGCCGAGGAGGAACTCGCGCGCCGGGAGCGGGAACCATTGCGCACCTTGCCAGCAACCGAGTTCCTGTTGGCCGATCAACCCCACCATGTGATCGTCCGCGGACTTGCGGACTTGCCCGATGCCGGCATGGGCTTCCAGCTCGACATGCCAGACCACGCCTACAACCACGGCGAGATCTACAACCTGTCTATCCTGCGGGGAACGCTGACACCGGAGGACCGTTACAAGATCAATGAGCATATGACCCACGGCATCACGATGCTGGAACGCATGCCCTTCCCCAAGTCACTGCGCCGCGTGCCCGAATATGCGGGCACGCACCACGAGACCCTCAAGGGCACGGGCTACCCCCGCAAGCTCGGGGCCGCCGACCTGTCGGTGCCGGCCCGCATCATGATGATTGCGGACATCTTCGAGGCCCTGACGGCGACGGATCGTCCGTACAAAAAACCCAAGCCGCTGTCCGAGGCACTCCACATCCTGCACACGCTGAAGCGCAAGGGCCACATTGATGCCGATGTCTTTGATCTCTTCCTGACTTCCGGGGTGTACCTGCGCTATGCCAGCAAGTACCTCGCGGCCTCGCAAATCGATGCCATAGATATCCAGCGCTATTTGGGACCGGTGCCTGTCCCACAGTAGCCCGGACCGACATTTGCTATTTTTTTAGTAGCTATAGCTCTATATTTTACGAGGGCTATAGGCGATTTTCCCAGAAACGTTTTCCTTGAAACAAGCATGCAACGATGACGCAACGCATCGCAATCATTGGCAGTGGCATGGCTGGGCTGGCGGCGGCGTGGTTCCTGGGTGATGCGCACCACATCACGCTGTTTGAGCGCCAACCGCGCCTGGGCATTGGCGCGCACAGTGTGCAAGCGCCGGGCGGCGTGGTCGACGTGCCCTTGCGGGTCATCTACCCGGGCTACTACCCCGAGTTGTTTGCGTTGCTGGCCGAAGCCGGCGTGGCGGTCGAGGCGCTGGACGCATCGCTGGGCTTCAGCGACCTGGGCGGTGCCAGCTACTTCCGATACCGCAACCTGCATGCCCTCGGCAAGACCCTGCCCTGGGTCACGCCGGCCACCTGGTTGCGCCGTGAACCGCAGCAAGTCCTGTTCGATCTGGCCCGCTTTCTGTGGCAGGCGCCACAGGCCCTGGCGACCGGCGCGCTGGCGGACCGCACGATCGGTGACTACCTGGACCGCCAAAGCTATTCCAGCGCCTTCACCGACCGCTTCCTGATCCCCGCCTTTGCCGGTATCAACACCGTGAGCTGCCAGGCGGTGCGCGAGTATCCTGCCGAGTTGATCGCGCAGTATTTCAACCGCGGCTTCGTGGTCTCCAGCGTCTACCGCGCAGTGGGGGGTGCACACGCCATTGCACAGGCGCTTTCGGCGCGCGTAGCGCAGCTACGGCTAAACGCCCGTATACGCAGCGTGCACCGGCAGGCCCGTGGCGTTGCCATCACCATGGAGGACGGCAGTGTCGAGACATTCGACGCCGTAGTCTTTGCCACGCAAGCCAACCAGGTGAGGGCCATGCTGGACGACGCCAGCCCCGCCGAACGCGTCGTGCTGGAGGCCGTGCGCTACGACGCGGTACGGGTGGTGATGCACCACGACGCGCGCCTGATGCCAGCGGCCCGTGCGGACTGGGGTCCTGTCAACTACATGCTGTCACCGCAGTTTGATCGGCCCATGGTCAGCATCTGGGTCAACCGCCTGCTGCCGGCCTACCAAGACCCACGACCCTTGTTCCAAACCATCAATCCGATGTTGGAACCCGCTGCGGAGTGGGTGTTGCAAGACTGTCGCTTGCAGCGCCCCATCGTGGACCTGGCCACGCAGGCCAATCTGCAGAAGCTTGACGCACTGCACGCACAGCCGCAGCGGCGCGTGTTCTTCTGCGGTGCCTATGCCGCGCAAGGCATTCCCTTGCTGGAAAGCGCGGTGGCCTCGGCCCACCGCCTGCTCGCAGCCGCCAGCAAGGTACATTGACACCCATGCAAGCCTTGTTAGACACCATCGCGCAGATGGAACTCCCCCTTGACGCCCAGCGCGTCTTTCATGGCCGTGGCGGCCTGTACCCAGGCTGCGAACAGTGGGCGCTGGATGCCTTCCCGCCGGTTTGGCTGTTGACCAGCTTTCAGCCGGCGACGGACGCCGAGCTGGTCAGCGTGGATGCGGCACTGCGGGCAAGACTGCACCAGCTTGCCCCGGAGCAGCCGCTGAACTGGGTCTACCAATGCCGCCACAAGGGCCAGACCGAGACACGTCTGATGGCGGGCGCGGTGCCCACCCCGCATATCGTCACCGAAGACGGGGCGCGCTATCTGGTGCATTTACTCAAGGGCCAAAACCATGGTTTCTTTCCCGATATGGCACAAGGCCGGCGCTGGGTGCGCGAGTACGTGGCACAGCGCCCCGGCATCAAGGTACTCAACCTGTTTGCCTACACCGGTGCGTTTTCGGTCGTGGCACTGCAGGCCGGTGCCAGGCAGGTGGTCAACGTCGACATGAGCCATGGCGCCATGGCCCTGGGGCAGCAGAACCACCAGCTCAATGGTCTGCTGGCCGGAGCGAGTTTCTGGGCGCATGACATTTTCTCGACCTGGGGCAAGATCCAGCGGGCTGGCCCGTACGACCTCATCATCGTCGACCCGCCCAGCTTCCAGAAGGGAAGCTTTGTGGCCACCAAAGACTACGCGCGGCTGGTGCGCCGCCTGCCCGAACTGTGGGCTCCTGGCGGGCACGTGTTGCTGTGCCTGAACGCGCCCGAATTGGACACCGCATTTTTACAGGCACTCATGGCCGAGCTGGCCCCGGAGTTCATATATGTTGAGCGTGTGGACAATCCACCAGCCTTTGCAGATGCGTCGCCACAGCGCGCCCTCAAGGTCCTGGTCTACAGGGCCCCTGCGTCCTATGCTTGCGCGGCTACTGATCACTGACCCGAGACCCAACCAATGACCCCAAAACCCAAGAAAATTCTCATCGTTGGCGCCAATTTTGCCGGTCTGACCGCGGCTATCCAATTGCCCAAAACGTGTGACGTGACCGTGGTCGACCCCTCACCGGACTTTGAGTGGATTCCGGGCATCCACGAAATTCTCTCCGGCGTCAAAACCCCGCAAGGCCTGCGACTCAATCGCTCCCAGATCGTCGCCCGCGCGGGGCACCGCTTTGTGCAGGACCAGGTTACCCACATCGACACCCGCCGGCGCCGCGCCACCACGGCGGGTGGCGACATCCTGCCTTTTGACGGAGCAATAGTCGCCGTGGGCGGCATCAGCAACAACTACCACATACCCGGCGTGGACCAGCACACCTGGCCGTTTCGAACCGTTGCAGACAGCCTGGCCATTGAAAAGCGAATGGAAGAATTGCAGCACAAACCGGCACCCCTGCACGTGGTGGTGGTAGGTGGCGGCCTGTCAGGCGTCGAGGCGTTGGGCGAACTCCTGCGACGCTACCGCCACCGCCCCGAGATTTCCTTTGCCATGGTTGAGGCCAGCGCCCAACTGATGCCCGGCTTCCCAAAAGCGCTGGACGCCGACCTGCGACGGATGTGCCAGGAACACCGCGTGTCGTTTCACACCGGGGAATCGGTTGCCCGCGTGACGCCCCAAGGCGTCTGGCTGGCGTCCGGCAAGCGGTTACCCTCAGCCCTGACCATATGGACCGCCGGCCTGGCACCACCGCCCCTGCTACGCGACGCCAAGCTGATTCGACCGCCCCACACCTGGGCAGCCGTGCACCAGACCTTGCAGAGTCGCTACGCCTCCAGCATTTTTGTGATCGGCGATGCAGCGGCCTTGCCCAAGCCCGCCAGCAAGCAAGCCTTCAACGCCATCGACATGGGTGCCTTGGCAGCGCAGAACGTGACCCGCTGGCTGGCGGACGAAAGCCTGAAAGATTTCAAGGCGCCGGCCACGCCGATCCTGTTGGCCTTTGGCGACCTGCAGACCTACCTGGTGGCCGGCAAAACCGTGCTGGCCAGCAAAACCCTGGCGGGTGCCAAGGAGGGGGTCTACCAGCTCTTTATGGCGCAAACCGCACCACAGCCTGGATTACAGGGTGTGCCTGGCGCATTGCGCCGGCTGCGCAAGAGCTGGAAAGAGCTGGTGGTGCCCGGCCTACTGTCCATCAAGGACTTCCGTGCAACGCCCGATTGCCGCCCGTTGAAACTGCTGTGAAACAGGACGCGCCGCAGGCCACGGTGGCGCGTGACCCAATGCCCGGCCCACGGCGCAATCAGAACTTGCGCTCGAACGCCGTCAGCGCTCCTTCCAGCTGCCATTGCAGGCGCGCCTTGGGACTTTGCTCCAGATAGGCCTGGCATCGCGCGGTGGTCTTGGTGGCGCCGGGCCGGTTGCCCGCGCAGGCGGGTGCGGGGTTGAGACGGCCCACGTCTTTCCACAGCGGGGAGCCTTCTACAAACGCGTAGTGCAGGCTGTTGCGCGCCATGGTTTTCAGTTGCCGGTAGCTGACGTTCTGCTCTTGCACCGCCTTCACGTACTCGTGGGTCATCTCCGAGCGCGACACGCCCTCGTCATCCGTCGCCAGCGCAGTCGGAACACCGTACTTCAGGTAGGCCGACAGCGGGTGCTGGGCGCCGCTCACACCCAGGATGCCGGTGTTGCTGGTCAGGCAGATTTCCACCATGATCTTGTTGCGCGCCATGCTTTTCAGCAGGCCCACCGCGTCGTCTTCCTGCATGATGGCCACACCATGGCCGATGCGCGTGGCGTGGCCCTTTTCAATCGACTCGCGGATGTGAAAGCGCAGCCCCTCGGGCGGCACCAGGCCGGGCACCAGCTCCCCCGCGTGCAGCGTGACCTGCACCTTGGGGTAGACGCTGTGCAGGTAGTCCAGCAGGCGCATGTGCAGCGAAAAGTCGCGCATGGGCACCAACGCATCCTCTGGCATGACCAGGTTCAGCCCGACCACTTCGGTGTCCGCGCGACTTGCCAGCTCAAACCCGGCCAGCATCTGCGCAAAGACAATCTCCTTGGGCAGGCCGCGCAGCACTTGGTAGAGATATCGTACGGTCACCGCGCAGCCGGACGCAGCCTGGGCGGTGCCGCAGCGCAGAATCTCGGCCTTGCGCGCGTTGGCACGGCTCAACTCATCGGCGGCGGTCTGAGCAGCCTCGGGCATGCCGCTCTCCAGCATGGCCGCGCGCATCTTGCCAAAGTCGTCATTCCACTGTGCCTTGGCGGCCACTCTGCCGACGCCAGAGCCGCCGGGGGTCAGCATCAACTCCAGATAGCTGACCTGCCCTGCGCTGGCTCGCGCGGCCACTTCGGCCAGCATGTCACCGGTGCGGTTCTTGTTGGACAGGCCAAACTTGCCAAAGCTGTCAAAGAACTGGTCGTGGCCGCTCAGGCCGGAGGTGGCGGCGTTGCGCATCGACCAGGCATCGATCAGGCGGCGGTACAGCACACCGTCCAGCTGCGCGTCCTTGGCCGCCACCTGGCCCAGCGCAAGGTCGCAGGGCGGCTTCACCACGGTCAGCGTTTTGGGGTCCACGCACAGGCCGTCTTCCACCGCCCAGCCCACCATCGATTCGGCATAAATGGCGCCCGACAAATGGCTGTGCAGGTCGCCGCCTTTGGGCATGTCTTTGAGAAAGGCCCACAGCTCGGGCGGCTGCGCGCGGATGGTCCGAAAATGCGCTTCTGTGCGTTGCTGTGGGTTGGTGGCGGGTTTGGATTGACCGAATACCGGGAGGGTCATGCATGCAGTCACTGCCAGGCTCATGCAAAGTGTCTTCAGTGTGATGTTGGTGATCATTTTTCTCTTTCCCTCGGGTACTGATGCGCCATATTACGATGATCAGCGTAGGTTCTTGTAGGGCGCCAACTCTGCCAATACCAATGCATACACCTCGTCCAACACCGGATTGGGCGCGCGCTGGGTGCGCTGAACCCAGGCCACTTGCGAATCCAGCCCCGTCGTCGGAAACGGCAGCTGCACCAGGGCATCGCACGCCAACAATTCCCGGGCGCTGGCCAGCATGCCCGCGTACACCGCGTCGCTTTGGCTCACCACCTCCAGCAAGCTTGCAACGTCCTCGCAGCGCAGCGATACGAACGAGGCCGGATGGGCCTGCGGCCCAAAGCGGTCGACCAGCTTGTGCGCCAGCGAGTCACTGACCTCGGTGCTGGCAATCGGGTACTGCAGCACATCTTCCATGTTGACCGTCTGTTTTCGGGTCAGCGGATGGCCGTTGCGGCACATCAGCCCAATAGCGAACTCGCCTACTTTCTCCACTTGCAGGTCACCGCTGTCATGGGGCACTGAGCGCAGATCCACGACCAGCGCATCCAGACGCCGCTCCCGCAATGCGCTCACCTGCTGCTCCATCGGTCCCAGTGAAACGGTGATGCGCATGCCACCCGCGTGCTGGGCAGCAAACCGCAACAGGGGTCGAGTGAGCAGGGCATTGGGAGTCGGGCTCAGGCCGATGCGCACATGCCCGGCGTTACCGCTGGCATGGTGCTGCACCACTTGCAGCAGTTCATCGGTTTGCGCTACCACCTGGCGGGCATGGGCCAGCACCGTGCGGCCAATGGGCGTGAGGGCGTTGCGGTGCCCCACCCGATCCACCAACGTCACCCCCAGGTTGCTCTCCAACACCGCAATACTGCGGCTGAACGCCGCTTGCGAGCGGCGGTTCTGGTCTGCGGCGCGGGTAAACGAGCCGCTATCAGCCAGCGCCAGGAAGTTGCGAAGTTGGGCAATGGAAGCGTTCATGGAATGCAGAAATGCGATTGAATCAACGCAAATTATGCAATTGACACAAACCAACGCGGCTTCTAGTATCCCTCCACCCAGCGCCATCCACGGCCTGCAACGGTCTGACCGACACCATCGAAAGTGAATCCGCGTGATCAAAAAAGTAGTTCTCTCCGTAGGCGCCGTTTTACTGCTGCTCGTTGCCGCAGTGGGCATCAACACCGCCCGCAAGGGCTCACAGCAAATGGCGGTTGCGCCGCTTGCGCCCATCGCAGTGGACGAGGCTGGGGCCGCCACCCGGCTGGGTGAGGCGGTGCGCCTGAAGACGATTTCGTCACGCGACGATGCCAAGCTCAATGCCGACCAGTTTCTGGCGTTTCATGCGCTGCTGCAGGCCAAGTTTCCCAAAGTGCACGCCGCCCTGAAGCGCGAGATCGTGGCCGACCTGAGCCTGCTCTACACCTGGGAGGGTACCGATCCCAAGGCCAAACCCATCATGTTGCTGGCGCACCAGGACGTCGTGACCGTGGCCCCCGGCACCGAAGGCGACTGGCAGGTAGACCCGTTTTCTGGCGTCGTGAAGGACGGGTTTGTGTGGGGCCGTGGTTCCTGGGACGACAAGGGCAATTTGATGTCGCAACTGGAAGCCGTGGAAATGTTGCTCGCATCGGGTTACATGCCCGCGCGCACGGTCTACCTGGCCTATGGCGCAGATGAAGAGGTGGCTGGTGCCCGCGGCGCCGCCAAGATTGCCGCGCTGCTGAAGGAACGCAAGGTGCAACTGGACTTTGTCATCGACGAAGGCCTGTTGGTGCTCGACGGCGTGTTGCCTGGCCTCAAGCAACCGGCCGCCCTGATAGGCGTGGCAGAGAAAGGCTATATGTCCGTGGTGCTGAAGATGTCGGCCACGCCCGGCCACTCGTCCATGCCGCCCAAGCAGGGCACCAGCGCCATTGCCATGATGAGCGCGGCCCTGAAGCGCCTGGATGACGATCAACTGCCTGCCGGCATTCGCGGCGTCGCCAGTGAAATGTTTGACATCCTGGCACCTGAAATGGGTGGCTTCTCAAGGGTAGCCTTGTCCAACCTGTGGTTGTTTGGCCCACTGGTGCAAAAGCAATTCGAATCCGCTGGCAGCACCAACGCCATGATACGCACCACGACTGCGTTGACGATTGTGAATGCGGGTAACAAGGAGAACGTGTTACCCGGCCGTGCCGAGGCGACGGTGAACTTTCGCATCCTGCCCGGAGAGACCACTGAGCAAGTGATGGAGCACGTGCGCTCCAGGGTCAGCGCGGTGGTGCCTGCGGAGAAGTTTGAGTTGTTTGCGCTGCCAGGCGCAGTGGCCGCGTCCAAAGTTGCCCCCACGAACTCCGCGCAGTACAAGGTGCTGAGCAAGACGATCCGTGAAATCTTCCCGGACGCGCTGGTCGCGCCCGGCCTGATGGTGGCAGGGACGGACTCGATTCACTATGGCGACATCAGCGACCACATTTTCAAATTCTCACCCGTGCGCGCCAACCCTGAAGATCTGAAACGCTTTCACGGCACGAACGAGCGCCTGAGCACCGGCAACTATGCCGATGCCATTCGCTTCTACCACCGCCTGATCACTGAGACCGTGGCTGCCCAGGCAAAATGAGGCATCGGCATGGCGCCAGCTAGCCTGTGGCGCACCTAGCGCGCCGGTCGTTGTATGCCAAATGACCCGCTAGCCCTCGTCAATACTGTATGTATCACTATATTATTGATAGCAACTCGCAACATATTTCCCGATTTTTCGCCTATTCGACCGTGACTGATTTGGCCAAATTACGTGGCTTGTCGACGTCAGTCCCCCGCGCACAGGCGGCGTGGTAGGCCAGCAGCTGCAAGGGCACCACATGCAGCAGTGGTGACAACTCGCCATAGTGCTCGGGCATGCGGATCACGTGCATGCCTTCGCCGCTCTCGATGCGCGTGTCGGCATCGGCCAGCACATACAGCACGCCACCCCGGGCACGCACCTCGTGCAGGTTGCTCTTGAGTTTTTCCAGCAGCGCGTCATTGGGAGCCACGGTGACCACCGGCATCTCGCTGGTGACCAGCGCCAGCGGGCCGTGCTTGAGTTCTCCGGCCGCATACGCTTCGGCGTGGATGTAGGTGATCTCCTTGAGCTTCAAGGCACCTTCCATGGCAATGGGGTAGTGCAGGCCGCGGCCCAGGAACAGCGCGTTCTCCTTCTTGGCAAAGTCTTCGGACCAGCTGATGATTTGCGGCTCCAGCGCCAGCACGGCCTGCAGCGCGGCGGGCAGGTGGCGCATGGCCTTGATGTGGCGTTGCTCTTCATCTTCCGACAAACGTCCCTTGGCCTGGGCCAGTGCCAGCGTCAGCAAAAACAGCCCGGCCAATTGGGTCGTGAAGGCCTTGGTGGATGCCACGCCAATCTCCACGCCTGCGCGCGTTACATACGCCAGGCTGCACTCGCGCACCATGGCGCTGGTGGCCACATTGCAAATGGTCAGTGTGTGGTGCATGCCCAGGCTTTTGGCATGGCGCAGTGCGGCCAGTGTGTCGGCGGTTTCGCCCGATTGGGTGATGGTGACGACCAGCGTCTTGGGGTTGGGCACCGAATCACGGTAGCGGTATTCACTGGCAACCTCTACTTGCGTGGGCACTTTGGCAATGCTCTCCAGCCAGTACTTGGCGGTACACCCGCTGTAGTAACTGGTGCCGCAGGCCAGGATCAGCACCGAATCGATCTCGGCAAACACGCGGGCCGCATTGGCACCCGGTGCGTGGTTCATCTGCTGGTCAAACAGTTCGGGGACGATACCTTCCACACCATCCAGCGTGTCGGCGATGGCGCGCGGCTGCTCAAAAATTTCTTTCTGCATGTAGTGGCGATACGGCCCCAACTCGGCCGCACCGCTGTGCGCCAACACGGTTTTGACGGGGCGCTGTGCGGGTGCGACCGGCTTGCGGGCCTTGTCAATCAACCAGTATTTGCCCAGTTGCACGTCGACCATGTCGCCTTCGTCCAGATAGACGATCTGGTCCGTGACACCGGCCAGTGCCATCGCGTCGCTGGCCAGAAAATGCTCTTGCCCATCCTTGCCCACCCCCAGAATCAACGGCGAACCGGCACGTGCGCCAACCAGTCGGTGGGGCTCGTCCTTGCAAAACACTGCAATGGCATAGGCACCGTGCAACTGGCTGACGGCCGCCTGCACGGCTTCAAACAAATCGCCGTCATAGAGGCTGTCCACCAGGTGGGCGATGACTTCGGTATCGGTCTGGCTGACGAACACGTAGCCTTTGGCCTTGAGCGCGGCGCGCAGCTCGTCGTGGTTTTCAATGATGCCGTTGTGCACCAGCGCAATGCGTCCCGGCCGCTGGTGGGCGTCGGCCCCCGGGCCATGGCTGAAGTGGGGGTGGGCATTGCTGACCGAAGGCGCTCCATGGGTGGCCCAGCGCGTGTGGGCAATGCCCAAATGACCAGTCAAACCACCCGTCTCAGAACCCGGCGCCACCTGCGCCGCCAACTCTGCCACCCGGGAAGTGCTGCGGGCTCGGCGCAATCCGCTGTGGGTGGCATCTGTACCCTGCGCATACACCGCTACACCGCAGGAGTCATAGCCCCGGTATTCCAGCCGCTCCAGCCCTTGCACCAGCACCGGAACAATATTGCGGTTGGACACCGCGCCGACGATTCCACACATAACCGTACTCCCCATCGTTACCAAAGATGGGCGAATGGTAAAGGCCTATCCGAATAATTGTTATTAAATATGCATAACATATATGGAAGATAATTTCATAAAAATTCAGTATTGGCATTAAATGCCGAATTTTGTTGAAAAATGAAACAAATAACGCTAGACAAAACGGATCTGGAGCTGCTGGCGCAACTCCAGAGGGACGCCAGTTTGAGCAATCAGGCTCTGGCCGAGCACGTCCACACATCAGCGCCCACCTGCCTGCGCCGCGTCAAGCGCCTGCGGGATGCCGGCCTGATTGAGCGCCAGATCGCCATCCTCAACCCTGAAAAGCTCTCCGCCACTCTTGGATTTGGTCTGACGGCGATTGTGGAAATCACGCTGGACCGGCAAGACGCGCAGGCGCTTGACCACTTTGAGGCCCGTGTGGCCCATGACCCTGCGGTGCAGCAGTGCTATCGGGTTTCGCCCGGGCCAGACTTTGTGCTGGTGGTGCATGCACTGAATATGCCGGACTACCAGGCGGCCACGCAGCGCCTGTTCACCAGCGACGCCAATGTGCGCAACGTCAAGGCGTTCTTCAGTATCAAGCGCAGCAAGTTTGGGGGGGAGTTGCCACTGGCTTGACCCATTACACTGGCGCGTGGTTACCGATCCATCGTGAACAATCCCGAATGAAAGACGCCGAACGAAGCCCTGAGGCAGCACCTGCCAATCTCGCGGACGCTTGGGCGCTTTTCGACAAAGGCCGTCTGGATGCGGCCATCGCTTTGGCACGCCAAGTGATCGAGCAATCACCCGCCGGTCAGCCCCACGCTGACGCCGCCCTGGGCTGGTTCCTGCTCTCGGCAGGGTCTGTGGACGAAGCGGAAGCGACGCTCACTTCATCCCTCGGACTACACCCCGGATTTGCCCCACTGCACTGGTACTTGGGTCTGGTCTATGTTCGTCAGGGTCGCCGTGAGGAAGCCTGTCAGGCCCTGGCAACCAGTGTCACCATCGACCCGGAACTCGATGAAGCGGCGGTCACGCTGGCATGGGTCTTGGGTGATCTGGGCCGATTTGCGGAGGCGACCCTCTTCTCCAGGGCGGCATTGGCAAAGAAAACGCAGCTGGACCGCATGGCCCAACTGGGATGGCTTCTGGTGTGCCAGGAGCAATGGGAAGAGGCCGTTTCTCAGCTTTCGCAGGTACTGTCGCTTGAGCCCGCGAGACTGGATGCACGCAGCCATCTGGCGACCGCGCTGCAGCGGCTGGGGCGAAGCGATGAGGCGCTTCAGGTTCTCGCGGACGGGCTGGCTCTGTCGCCCGATGTCGCCAGTCTCTTGCTCCAGCGCATTCACCTGCTGCTGGAACTGCACCGCCCAAAGGAAGCGCGCGATGCATGCCGTCGTCTGCTTGCGTTGCAACCGCGAGAAGGGACGAGCTGGTTTTTGCTGGCGCTTACTCTGGTGCAACGCAAGCGTCCGGGCGTAGCGGCGCGCGCTCTCGCACGCGCCCGACGTCTGGCACCAGTGCAACCGGAGGTGTGGACTCAAACCGCCTGGCTGGCGCTGGAGGCGGGTGATTTGCATGCCGCGCGAGAAGCCGTTGAGCGTGTGCTGGCGCTCGCTCCCGAAGATTCGGCGCACCAGGTTTTGGCCGCCGCAGTGATGGAGGCCAGTGGCAATCTGCCCGCCGCCTCAGAGCATGCGGAAGAAGCGGTAGCCCGCGCCCAGGGGTCCGCAGCGGCCTGGCGCGCTCTGGCTCAGGTACGGTCCAGCCAAGGCCGCTTGCCTGAAGCGGAAGTGGCACTTCAAACCGCTCTGGCACTCGATCCACGGGACGCCAACGACACGTACAGACAGCTGGGATGGCTCTGCCTGGCTTCCCAACGCCCTGCAGAGGCGATCTCCGCGTTTTCCAATGCGACAGGCAACAACCCGCTCGATGCCGAGTCGTTGTGCGGGCTCGCCGAAGCGTATCGCGCCGACGGAAAGTTGCCAGAAGCCATGCAGGCCATCCGTAAGGCGCTCTTGCTGCGTAACGACTGGCCGACCGCACGCACGGTACTCAGCCACGTCCTGATCGACAGCGGGCCAGCCTCGTGGGATGAGGCCGTCCGGGAACTCACAAAGGCGCTCGCGCAAAGGCCTGCGCACGGAGAAACGCGCCGCCTCTTGGCAGACGTGTTGCATCGATTGGGAAGAAGTGATGATGCCCTCAATGTGTTGGTGGACGGGTTGGCACTCACGCCTGCGATCACCGACCTTTGGCATCAGGAAATCCGCCTCCTGCTCGCTTTGCGACGCACCAAGGATGCGCGTGCAGCCTGCCACAGCTTGCTTCGACAACAGCCACGGGAGAGCGTGAACTGGTACTTGCTGGCACTGGTGCTGGAGCAACACAAACAGCCTGGTATCGCTGCGCGCGCGCTCCACCGCGCCTTGCGCTGGACACCGGAGTCGCATGAAGTGTGCCGCCAAATTGGCTGGTTGTCGCTGAAGATCGACAGTCTGCCCACTGCGCGGCAGGCAGTCGATCACTTGCTCGCGCTGGCACCCGCCGATACGGCAAACCAAATCCTGGCAGCATTTGTAATGGATGCCAGCGGAAACCATGCGGCCGCATCGCAACATGCTGAAAATGCCGTCGCCCACGCCCCTCACTCCGCCCCTGCCTGGCGCACACTGGCACAGGTTCGAGCGCGGCAAGGCCGCAACGACGAAGCGAGAAAAGCCCTGCGCACCGCACTCGCAATGGACCCCGTCGCCACCAGCGATAGCTATCGGCAACTGGGATGGATTTGCCGCGACGAACGCCGCTATGGCGAAGCCATTGCTGCATTCCGGGCTGCTGTCGCCAACAACCCGAAGGACGCCTCATCCTGGTATGGCCTTGCAGACGCCTACCGCGCCGATGGCAAGTTCGTGGAAGCACTGCAAGCCATCAAGCCCACATTGACTCTGCGGGAAGAGTGGAATGACCGCCAGCTGCGTGGCCAGATCATTCACGAGCAGGTCTATGGCTTGCTGAAGAAAAAGTGGAACGACCTGGGTGGCCCTCCACAACCTCTTCTCGCACCACCCGCAATGGGTCCATTGGAGGTTGAACCCGCAACGGCGAAGAAGTACGACTACGTGGTGTGCAGCTTGAGCACCAAGAGCCACGTACCCTTGATGAATACGCTGGCGAATTCGGTTCGCAGGCACTTCTCCGGGCGGATTTACCTGCTGGTTGTGGACTCGGACGATTCCAGTCTGATTCCCGAGGGCACGACGCTGGTGCGGCTCAGCGATGTGATCGACCCATCGGTCTGGCAAGACATGGTCGAACGCTACAACATACTGGAGTTGTGCTGCGCACTGAAATCATTCTTGATGCGTTTCTTGGCCAGAACCGTGGGTTGTCCCATCATTTACATGGATGCAGACACCTATATGCTGGGGCCGATGGATGCATTGCTCCCTGAACGCCCTGATTTTTCAGTATTCCTGACACCGCACCTGCTCTACCCGTTTTCCGGCGAGCTGCATGCCGAAGAAATTGGCATGTTGTGCGTCGGTGTCTACAACGGGGGAATGATAGGGGTCGGGATGGGCAACGACGGCATCCGTTTTCTGGATTGGTGGCTGGATCGGGTTACGCGATATGCCTACGACAGCCGCGAGCAAGGCGTTTTCACCGATCAGAAGTGGCTGGACCTGGTCCCCTGTTTTTTCAAGGACGTGCAGATCAGTCGCGCGCCCGGACTCAATCTTGGCCACTGGAGGGTTTGCTCGGAGCGGGACTTTGCGCTGGACCCGGCGGGCAAGCTGACTTTCTGCGGTGCACCCATTACCGTGATGCACATGAGTGGTTTCAAATCCAATCGACCGGACCTGCTCGCCCAGCACCTCAGACCACCCGTGATTCACGACACACCGCTTGGCAACTTCTTGCAGGAATATGCCCAGGAAGTCATTCAAAACAGGCACTGAGCATGCCCAGAACATGAAAAAAATCTATATCTCAGGCTGCGGCGGCATGTTGGGGGAGGCTTTTTACGAAGTCTTTCGGGCCGGTTCTGTGTTGAAGTGCACGGACATTGACGTCAATGCGCCGTGGCTCTCTTACCTGGACATACGCGACCTGGACGCCTACCGCAAGGACGTGACCGCCTTCCGCCCCGACTACCTGTTCCATCTGGGAGCGTGCACCGACATGGAAGACTGCGAGCGCAATCCCGGAAATGCCTGGCTGACCAACACCACGGCCGTCGAAAACGCCGCCTACATCGCCAACGAACTCGGCATTCCCCTGCTCTACATCGGTACGGCAGGGATTTTCGATGGCCACAAGCCGTTGTTTGACGACTGGGACACGCCCAACCCCATCAGCTGCTATGCGCGCTCCAAATATGCCGGAGAGGTCTTCGTGCGCGAACACGTGGCGCGGCACTTGGTGTGCCGCGCCGGATGGATGATGGGCGGGGGGCCAGCCAAGGACAAGAAATTTGTTCAGAAAATCATGCACCAGCTAAGCCGTGGCGCGACCGAACTGCAAATCGTCAACGACAAGTTTGGCTCTCCCACGTACACGCGGGACTTTGCCCACAACGTCCGCAGCCTGTTGGAAAAGGAATACTGGGGCGTTTACAACATGGCCTGCGATGGCTTGACCAACCGCCTGGAGATCGCGCGGGCCATACTGGAATTGCGGGGGTTGCAGGACCAGGTGCGGATTGCTGAAGTGCCGTCGAGCCATTTCAGCGCGGAATACTTTGCCCAACGACCACCGTCCGAATGCCTGATTAACGCCAAGCTGAGTCTGCGCCAACTCAACCAGATGCGCCATTGGAAATTGGCGTTGAAGGCCTGCCTGGACGACTATTACGGAGCGTGCTGACACAGAGTACTGGACAATTCAGCCGCATCGGGAGCAAACTCTCCGACAATGTGGCGGTAATCCTTTCCGGGATCAAGACAATGATTGAAAAAAACACCCCCGTTTCTGCCGGGCGCCAGGCGCTGCTGGCCCTTTGTCTCTCCGCAGTGGCGATTCCCGCATGGGCTCAGAATGCAGCGCCCCCAACTCAGCCGGAAGTCGAACAGGCGTTCCGTGAGGTCATCGCCAACGCGGCATCCGTTGAGGCGCGCAGCAAATACGCAACACTGTTGGTCCGCGCGGGAAACTTCGAAGGGGGTATCGCGGCGCTGGAGGGTCTGCTGGTTTCCCCTGACGCACCCGCCAGCATCCGGGTTGAGTTGGGCGTCCTGTACTTTCGACTGGGGTCTTACGCCATCGCAGAAAGCTATCTGCGTACCGCGATCGACGATCCGCGTCTGGAGCCAGCCCTCAGGTCGCAGGCGGAGTCCCTGTTACGCGACGTCGTGCAACGCAACAAAACATCCCAGCTTTCGGGCAGTCTGATGATCGGCGTGCGGGGGCAGAGTAACCCCACCAGCGCAACCGACAACAGCCAGGTTTATTACCTGGGTGTGCCGGTAGCGCGCGGTAATGACGCTGGCCCGAAGTCGGATATGGACACCCATTTCTGGGGCAAACTCGACCACGTTCTGGACCTCGACAAGCAAAATGAGGCGGCTGTGGTGACATCCCTGGTCGCCTATGCCAACCACTACAACTCGGTGGACAGCTACACCAAGCAAGTGGGCTACTCCAAGCCCTTTGATCTGGCGATTCTGGCCGGCAGCACCGGCATCCGCTTCAAGCCCATGGCTGCCACCGAGCTGACGATTCGGCCCCACCTGATTTTTGGTGGTGCGATGGCCAACGGCAGCGCCTATTTCACCAACACGGGTTTTGGAATCGATGGCGACTACCGGGCGTCGGATGCCATGGCCTGGGGCGGCGCCTACGAGAACACCAAACTGTCCTTCTCGTCCAGAGAAGACATGACCAATTCTTCATTGCTGGGTGGCACGCGCCAGGCGATTCGCGTGAACGCCTCCTTTGAAGCAGCGCCCGGACGATTCCTGCTGGCCGAGTTGGGCTACGCCGACCAGGACGGCAATGCCGCTTACACCGGTTACCGTGGCCCCCAGTTCCGGGTGTCCTACCTGTTGAGCTATGGGCCCCCTTTCGGTTCGATGGGAATACCCTGGACCACCACACTGTCGGCCGGCACGCTGCGCCGGGACTACCGCGGTGCAGACCCCTCTGTCGATGCACTGACCGTGCGCAACGACACGGAGTGGCGGACATCCCTGCTGAACTATATGCCTCTGACACGTGACCTTGCACTGCAATTCCAGCTGGAATACAGCAACACGTCATCCAATATTTCGAACTACAGCAACACCAACACATCCGGCTCACTGGGCGTGATCTGGAAATACTGAGCACTGGCAGGAGAACCACATGCCCCCTATGGACATCAATGATTGGTGGTTGGCCGCTGCGGCCGCAGCCGCAACCGGTTTCGTGGCACCCACCGCGACCGCCGCAACGGAAGTTGGCGCGCAAGTGGGTGTCGTGACCTCCGTGCGCTCGGGGGTCGTCTCGGCGGCCAACGAACGGGTGGTCTACATCGGCAATGCGGTGGCATTCGGCGAGCGCTTCAGAACCGATAGCACCGGCATCATCCACATCCTGTTCATGGACCAGTCGTCCATGACCCTGGGACCCAACTCAGAACTGGTCATCGACGAATTTGCCTTTCACCCCAAAGAGCAGCGTGGCAATATTGCGGTCAACCTGATCAAGGGCTCGCTGCGCGTCGTTGGCGGATTCATCAGCAAACTGACCAGCCCCAAAGGCGCCAACTCGGCCCTGGTGCGCACGGCCACGGCCACCATTGGCATTCGCGGTGGCATTTCGATTGTGGACACCCAGCCCGATCAGACGCGGGGCACATTTTTGTTCGGCGAGCACATGGATGTCATGTCCCCTGATGGCCAAACCGGGCAGCAGGTCACGCGCCCCGGGTTTTCTGTCATTGCCAACCGAAGCGGCATCGGTTCCCCATTCAGGTTCTCTCCCGCCGACATGGCAGGTCTGGTCTCCCAGTTCGAAAATCGACAGGCCAACCGTTCATCCGGCACTGGCAGCCTGATCAGCACGAATGACCGACCAGGCGGACTGAACGCTCCGGGCACATCACTTGCGCCCAATCGGGTCCAGCATGTCTCCACGGAGATCAAGACCCAAACACCCGGCGGGTCTCTACGTAGCGTTTTGGTAAACGGTGCAGCACAAGTCCAGTCCTGATTCCGGGTCCATGCGGGTTCTTTTTGCGTCGGTCTACCCGCACCTCCCTGAGGTGATTGGGGGGCTGCAAACCACGACCGACGATCTCTGCACGGCATTGGTCGGTGTCGGCGTACAGGCCGCCGTGCTGTGTGGCCTGAAAGAGCACGCCAATGCACTGTCGGACCGCGCCTCGCGCAGGGATGACCAACTGGGCTACCCGGTATTCCGCGTGGCGGACCCGATCCATGATCTAGCCTTGCTGGCCGCCAGCTGGGAGCCCTCGGTCATTGTGGTGCAAAGCGGCACCACGCTTATCCCTATGGTGGTCGCCGCCCTGGGTACCGGCCGGCCCACGGCGGTTTATCTGCACAACGTCGAAACGCACCAGTTGGGCGGCACACTGGTGCCCGACCCGGCCATTCTCTACTTATCGAACTCCGAATTCACGGCCCAGCGCTGGCGCGCACTGTGCGGGATAGACAGCACCGTCATCCCCCCCCTGGTGTTGCCCGAGCGCTACTTTGTCAGTGGCCGTGGGGACCGCGTGCTGTTCGTAAACCCGACGCCCATCAAGGGTGTGGAAATCATGTTTGCGTTGGCCGATGCGTGCCCCGACATTCCCTTTCTCGTATCGGAGAGCTGGGGGCTGGACCCCCAATGGCGGGCCTACTGCCTGGAACGTGCGGCCCTTTTGCCCAATATCGAGTGGTCACCCCCGACCCGGGACATGCGACCCGTGTATGCACGGTCCCGCACCCTGCTGATGCCCAGCCTGTGGGAAGAATCCTATGGCCGCACCGTGGTCGAGGCGCAAATCAATGCCATACCCGTCGTCGCCAGCAACCGGGGTGCGCTGCCGGACGTGGTGGGGGCCGGTGGCATTCTGGTCGACGCCCACGCGCCCATTGCCGACTGGGAGCGGGCGCTGCGCCAAGCCTACACGCCATCACCGCGCTTTGATCAATTGTCCGAACTCGCACGCCACCAGGCGTTTCAGACGGCGGCGGCGCCCGTCATGCTCGGACGATTCCTGTCCGCGCTGGCAAGCCATGCCGGTGAGCTGTGAACCGCGCTTGAGTTTCAGGCGCGCTTGAGCTGCAGTTCCACGCAGCAGCCCGCATCCAGCACCCCCTGGGCAGATACAGAGCCACCCATGCGCACCAGGATTTTGCGCGTGAGCACCAGACCTATGCCAATACCCTCAAACTGCTTGGTGCTGTGCAGCCGGCCAAAGACCCGAAACAAGCGGGCTTGCTGGGCCGGGTTGTAGCCCACGCCGTTGTCACGCACCTGCAGCGTCACATACTCCGGCGCTGCGCCCGGCACGGTGCGGATGTCGATATGGGCTATCGCCCGCGGCGCAGTGAACTTGAGGGCATTGCCCAGCACATGGGTCAAGGCCTGGCGCAGCAGCGCGGCGTCTGCCAGCACGGCCGGCAAATCATCGGCAACCTGCCATTCGACCGACCGCTGGGGGTTCTTTGCCGTCAGATCCGCACGCACCGCCTGCACCAGCTCCTGCAGCGAAACAGCGCCAAGCTCCAGTGGCGTCAGGCCGATGCGGGACAAAGTGGTCAACCCATCCAGCAAGACACCCATGTGGCGCGCCGAATCGCTGATGGTGGCCAGGAAATCCATCACCTCGGGCTCCAACTGCGGCCCGGCATCTTCTAGCACCAACTGCACGTACGACACGATATGGCGCAGCGGCGCCCGCAGGTCATGCGAGACCGTGGCCGTGAAATCCTGCATCTCGGCGCGCACCGCGGCCAGCTCTGCCTCGAGCGCCGCGATGCGAGATTCGGGTGATGCATCCATCATGCGGACGCCCGCAGTCAAGGCTTGGGGGCCTTTTTAGGGCGACTCCACCCGGCAACGCTGGCCTGTTTGCCACGCGCAATGCTCAAGGCGCCCGCAGGCGTATCTTTGGTCAGCGTTGAGCCTCCGCCCACCGTGCCACCAGCCCCCAGCGTGATGGGCGCGACCAGCACACAGTTGCTGCCCACATGCACATCGTCCTCGATCACCGTGCGGTGCTTGTTGGCCCCGTCGTAATTGGCGGTGATGCTGCCCGCACCAAAGTTCACCCGTGCGCCGACCGTGGCGTCGCCCAGGTAGGCCAGGTGGTTGGCCTTGGCACCCTGGGCCAGTGTCGAATTCTTGACCTCGACAAAATTGCCAATGTGCACCTCGGCCCCCAGACGCGCACCGGGGCGCAGGCGGGCAAAGGGACCAATCAGGGCCCCGGGGCCGACCGTCACACCGAGCTCTTCGCCATCGATGTGGGTAAACGGGTGGATGACGGCGCCCGCCTCGATGATGGCGTTGGCGATGACGCAGTTGGCGCCTATGGAAACCCCTTCGCCCAGATTCACCTGCCCCTCAAACACGCAGTTCACGTCGATGCTGACATCGCGAGCGCACAGCAGGTCGCCGCGCACATCGAAGCGCGCCGGGTCCGCCAGGCGCACGCCCTCTTCCATCAGCCGGTGGGCCTGCTGCAGTTGGTAGGCCCGCTCCAGCTGGGCGAGTTGCACCGGGCTGTTGACGCCGGCCACCTGCACGGCGTCATCGATTTTGTGGGCCACCACAGGCACGCCATCGGCCACGGCAAATTTCACGATGTCGGTCAGGTAGTACTCACCCTGGGCATTCTGGTTGTCCAGCCGCGCCAGCCAGCGCTTGAGCGCCACTGCCGGCACCGCCATGATGCCGCTGTAAATCTCGGTGATCGCCAACTCCGCCGGCGCAGCGTCCTTTTGCTCCACGATGGCCTGTACCGCACCATCGGCCCGGCCACCGCTGCGCACAATGCGCCCATAGCCGGTCGGGTTGTCCATCTCCAGGGTCAACAGGGCCAGCTTGTCGCCGGCGCAGGCCGTGATCAGGTGGAACAGCGTCGCCGCCCGGGTCAGCGGGACGTCCCCTGAGAGCACCACCACCACGCCGTCATCGGCCAGCACCGGCACCGCCTGCTGCACGGCGTGGCCGGTACCCAACTGCGGCTCCTGGCGCACAAAGCGTATGACAAATGGGTCTGTAGCCCCCGTATCCATTGCACAGGCTGCTTCTACTTCCATAGCACCATGACCGGTGATGACCACCGCTTGCCGGGCCTGCAGGGCCCGTGCGGTGTCCAGCACGTGGCGCAACAGGGGCCGCCCTGCCAGGGGGTGCAACACCTTGGGCAGCATGCTCTTCATGCGGGTACCTTTGCCCGCCGCCATAATGATCACATCCACGCTCTGATGCTCCTGCACCGTGTATTGAACCTGTAATTCGGAAGTCACCTGCATGTCCCTTTCAATGCCTTCAATAGTGCGCTGGCTTGCGCTGTCACCGTGCATTATCGGTGCGCTGCTGGCCACGCTGATCCTGGGCGGATGCAGCGCCGTGCGTCTGGGCTACAACAGCAGCCCGACCCTGGCCTACTGGTGGCTGGACAGCTACTTCGATTTTGATGACCAACAAAGCCTGCGCGTGCGCAACGACCTGCAGGCCGTGCAGGACTGGCACCGCAAGGAAGAGCTGCCTCTGCTGGTGCAGACACTCCAGGACCTGCAAGCCATGGCGCCCAAACCCGTCACCACGGCGCAGGTGTGCCAACTGGTGAGTGGCCTGCAAACCCGCGTGCAGGCCACGCTGGACCGCGTCACGCCGACCATTGCGGCCATCGCACCCACGCTGCAGGCCGCACAACTGGAACACATCTCGCGCGAGTTCGAACAACGCAACCGCAAATGGCGCGAGGAGTGGATAGTCGGCACGCTGGCCGAGCGCACCGACCGGCGCGTCAAGCAGATTGTGGAACGTGCTGAATCCTTCTACGGCACGCTGGAGCCGGCTCAGCTGGCCATCGTCCGCAGGCATGTGGAGACGTCCAGCTTCAACGGCCCGCGCCAGTACAAGGAGAAGCAACGGCGCCACCAGGACGCCATGCAGGTGCTGAAAGAACTGGGCGCCATCCGGTTTCCCGCAAACCAGGCCACCGCCGCCATTCGCGGCCTGCTGGAGCGCAGCCTGAATGCCCCGGACCCGGCATACCGACAGTACATTGACCGTCTGACCAACGAGAGTTGCGCCGCCATGGCAGCCTTGCACAACAGCAGCAGCGCGGATCAGCGTAATTTCCTGGTGCAAAACCTGCGCGGCTACGAGGCCGACGCCCGCGCCCTGGCCAGCCAAAGTACGGACGCCCCGGCACCCGAACCATCCCCCACCCCGTTTTGATCCACCATGGCACCTGCACACTCTGAATTTGCCCACTACTGCTGCGAACTGTTGGCCAGCACCGGTCCCTGCACCGCCAAACGCATGTTTGGCGGCTGGGGCATCAGCACCGACGGGCTGACTATCGCCATCATTGCCGACTTGGGTCGTGGCGAAAAGCTGTGGCTCAAGGCCAGTGACGACAGCCGAGCCCAATGGGAGGCCGCCGGCTGTGAGCGTTTTTCCTACGCGTCCACCAAGGACGGCGAGACCGTGTCGCGCGGCATGAACTACTACAGCGCCCCGGAAGAAGCCATGGACTCCGCACATGCCATGGCGCCATGGGCGCGCCTGGCTCTGCAAGCGGCCCTGAGCGCCAAGGCGGCCAAGCCGGTTCGTTCCACGAAGCCCCGCAAAGCCGAAGCCAAACCCCGGTCCCTCAAAACCGGAAAGTTGAAGCCCCGGTAGCGCCATGCCCAGTCCCGCGCATCCCGCCCCCTGGATGGACGCCGCCTTTGCCGAGATCGGCGTCAGCACCTACCCGCCGGGCAACAGCAACCCGCGGATCACGCAATACCACGCCCACACCAACATCGCCGGATACGACGACAAGGCGTCGTGGTGTTCGTCATTTGTCAACTGGTCGCTGGCCCAGGCGGGCATTGTTGGCACCGGCTCCGCGCTGGCGCGGTCGTGGCTGGACTGGGGCGACGTCCTCGACGCACCGCGGGTGGGCTGCATTGTGGTCCTGTCACGCGACGACCCAATGGGCTGGAAAGGCCACGTGGGATTCTTTCTCCGCGCGGACGAAGAGAACCTTCATCTGCTGGGGGGCAACCAGCTGGAACAGGTGCGCGCGCACTTCTATCCCCGGGCGAACCTGCTGGGCTATCGATGGCCAGTGCAGATGGGGTGATTTACCAGGGCAGCTTGGCGAACCGCTCCACCAGAAAGTCCAGCAAGGCCCGCACCG
The DNA here is from genome assembly GCA_030645355.1 of Rhodoferax sp. GTDB lineage: Bacteria > Pseudomonadota > Gammaproteobacteria > Burkholderiales > Burkholderiaceae_C > Allorhodoferax. The sequence goes on from JAUSNJ010000133.1 coordinate 37,282, forward strand.
CGGGCGACAAATGCTTGCGTGAGGGATACAGCGCATAGATCGCCATATCAGGCGGCTTCCACTCGGGCAGCACCATTTGCAAACTGCCATCCAGCAGATACGGGTTTGCCAGGTAGGTGGGCTGCAGCGCGATGCCGCCGCCCGCCAGTGCGGCGCGCAGCAAGGCAGTGGCCTCGTTGGCGCTGAAGTGGCTGGCCACGCTGACCTGGGTTTGCTCATCACCCCGATTCAGCTTCCACACACTCTTGCCAAAGTTGGCATAGCTCAAACAGCGGTGCGTGGTCAGGTCTGCCGGGACCTGCGGCGCCCCGTGATCGGCCAGGTAAGCCGGTGAGGCTACCAGCACCGAGGCGCAGGGTGCCAGTACCCGCCCGATCAGCATGGGGTCCGGCTCGGCGCTGATGCGAATCGCCAGGTCAATGCGTGCCTCCACCAGATTCAACGCGCCTTCGCTGGCGTTCAGATCGACCTTGAGTTGCGGGTGCAACTTTAAAAAGTCAACCACCGCCGCCGCCATCTGCGCATAGGCCAGGGACATGCTGCAGGTGATGCGCAACTGCCCGCGTAACGCATCGCTGCGGCTGGCGGTTTCTTCCTCGACGTTCTCCATCAGCGCCAGCATCTGCTGGCTGCGGCGCAAGCAGCTCTCACCCGCGTCGGTCAGCGTCACGCTGCGGGTGGTGCGCTGCAACAGGCGTGCGCCCAGCCACTGCTCCAGTTCACCCACGTAGCGCGTCACCATGGCACGCGACATGTCCAGCTTGTCAGCCGTGGCGCTGAAGCTGGCGCTGTGGGCCACCTCCACAAACACCTGCATCGCGGTCAATCTGTCCATGATTTGCTCATTTTATGAAACAGTAATGCGCGAATTATCGGGTTTATCTGTTCGGATATTGAAACTAAAGTTCACCACATCGCTAACGAGCGTCCTCTTAAACAAACCCACAGGAGCTTTCCCATGATCCGCACCACCGTTATCGCCGCCTCCCTGGCCATTGCCTTCACCGCCCAAGCCGCCCAGCCGCTGACCGTCAAGGTCTACAACGCGGGTGCCGCCAGCTTCAACGTCAACTCCACGCTGGTCTACGGCGAGAAAGAAGCCATGGTGATCGATGCGGGCTTTACCCGTGCCGATGCCCTGCGCATTGCCGCCAATGTGCTCGACAGTGGAAAGCAGCTCACCACCATCTACGTGAGCCAGGCCGACCCCGACTACTACTTTGGCGTCGAGACTCTGAAAGAGGTCTTCCCCCAGGCCGACGTGGTCACCACGCCCGCCGTGCTGGAAAAACTTCAGACCAAGCTGGCAGGCAAGGTGGCGTTCTGGGGCCCCAAGATGGGTGCCAACGCACCGCGCAAACCGGTGGTGCCCCGTGCGCTGGAAGGCAACACCCTGACGCTCGAAGGCCAGACGATTGAGATCCGTGGCACCCAAGGCCCACTGGCACACCGCCCCTATGCCTGGATTCCGTCCATTAGGACCATCGCCGGCAACATCGGCGTGTTTGGCAACATGCACGTGTGGACGGCGGACACGCAAACCCCGGCCCTGCGCGCCGCCTGGGTGGCGCAGCTGGACGAGATGGCTGCACTCCAGCCCGCCCTGGTGGTGCCCAGCCATATGTCGGCAGGCACGGCACTGGATGCCAGCGCGATCCGCTTCACCAAGGACTATCTGCAATCCTTCGAGAAGAACCTGGCCGCCAACAAAACCAGCGCCACGTTGATCGGCGCCATGAAGCAGTCCTACCCCCAGGTGACCGATGGCGCGATGTCGCTGGATATCGGTGCCAAGGTCAATACGGGCGAAATGAAGTGGTAAGGATGAATCGGGAAGAAGGCAGCACCATGCGCAGCACCGTTACGTATCTCTTCGACCCCTTGTGCGGCTGGTGCTACGGTGCGTCACCCGTGATCCAGCAACTGGGGCAGCAAGCCAACATTCAATTGGAACTGGCCCCCTCCGGTTTGTTTGCGGGCGGTGGGCGCACCATGGATGCCGCGTTTGCGGACTATGCCTGGTCCAACGACGTGCGCATTGCCAAGCTGACTGGCCAGCGCTTCACCGAGGCCTACCGCAGCAACGTGCTGGGCCGCCTCGACAACCGCTTTGACTCGGCCGCCATGACGCTGGCGCTCACCGCCGTGTCCTTGTCAGACCCGCAGCGCGAGCTGGAAACGCTGAAGACATTGCAGGAGGCGCGCTACGTGCAGGGGCTGGACACCTGCAGCGGTTCGGTGGTCGAAACGCTGCTGCGCGACCTGGGTCTGGCCGCTGCTGCCGACCGCCTGGCAACTGCCGATGCAGTACTAATGGCTACCAACGCGGCGCGCATCCAAAATGCGCGGGGCCTGATGCAGACCTTTGGTGCGCAAGGTGTACCCGCCCTGGTGGTCAGCGACGGCAAGGGCAGTCGGCTGTTGAGCGGCAATGCACTGTATGGCAACTTCGACAACCTGCTCGGTCTGATTGCTGTTGCGGCCTGAACATCGCTGTGGAACCTGTAGCACACGAACAGAAGGAGCTTGCCATGACCATGCTTCGCCAAGTCCTGGTGCATCTGCGCGCGGGGCGCTGGACCCAGGCGCACAACCTGGTGCAGAGCGACGACTCGCTCTTGGGCGCATGGTTGCACGGCATCGTGCACATCCAGGAGGGCGATCTGGAAGATGCCGAGTACTGGTACGACAAGGCCAACCGGCACTTCCGCAGCCGTGGCAGCTTGGACGAAGAGCTGGAGCGCTTCGAAGCCGCGTTGCAGCTGGGCGATGACCCGACCTAGCTGACGTGGTGCCTTGACTCTGGCAAGGTCGTTACATTTGCGCTGTGCGACGCAATGCCCAGGATGGCATCTGCGAGCTCCTGCGACCGTGAGAAATAGGCCGAGTGGCTCGCATCGATGGTGGAAACCGTCTGACACGGAGAGTTTGCAACCATGGCGCGCTGGAGTGCTATGGACACCGCCCGGTCTTGCGTGAGCTCGATGTAGTGGCGCGGCACGCTGCCATACCGGGCATCCGTGAGCCGCAAACGCGTCATTGCGGGCAACGAGGGCTCCGGTGTCAGAAGGCTGCGTGCAAGCTCTACATCGGCATGGCTACAGTCCGCGTACAGGGCCGACCGGTAGGCCTCTTCTGCCAGGCTGTCCGTCAGCGCCATCTTGTTGACGCGGATGTTCGGCCGCACCAGAGAGTCTGTATCTTTCTTGAAGTAGTCGGCAACCCGCTCGTTATTGCGCAGCATATAGGCGGCAAGGTAAGCCGTACCGTACAGTGCGTGCGGACGCATCTCCGCAAAGGTGGATGCAACGATGCCGCCGCGGCTGTGCGCGACCATCAGCGCGGGATCCTCCAACCCGTCCAGAATCGCGCACACATGCGAGGCCATGGTGCTCAGCCGGGTGCGGCCCCGCGCAACGCGCCAGTTGCGTCCGTGAGCCGGAAGATCGGGAACGTGGACGCGGTGGCCCGATGCCAGCAGATGCGGCGCCACCTTGTGCCAGCACCAGGCGCCGTGCCAGCTACCGTGGAGAAGAATGATGTTCATGGGAATGCGCCTCACGTTTGTTCAAATGCTGTACCAAAGCGGTATGCACTGGAGCGTACGAGAGGCTCACCGGAAAGTCTGGCCACATTCGGACCTGTGATTGCAGCAGATGCGTTCTATTGCCGGGTTGGGCGACAAACCACCCAAAAAACTGATTTGCGTCAAGACCGCTGCCCTTGCCAATGTCCACAATGGGCTGTACAAGGTGGAATCGTCCGACAAAACGCAGAGAGGCAAAACCATGAAGAATCTCAAAACCCATGCACTGCATCGGTGGAGCGTGCTGTGCGGCAGTGCGCTGGTATCGGCCCTGCTGCTGCCCGGCTGCAGCGTGGAGGTGCAAAACCTACAACCTGCCCAGGAACTCAAACACCAGGCACAACCGGCCGGTTCGGTCTACACCGGTTGGCGTGTGTTTCAGGACAAATGCGCCAGTTGCCACGGACCCGCGGCGGTTGGCACGACGGGCGGCCCCGACCTGCTGCCCCGCGTGCGGGAGATGGGTTCCCGCCAGTTTGTGGACCTGGTCCTCAAACGCTATGACTGGAATTTGGGGCCCGCGCAACCCGGCAAGAACACGGCCGCATGGGATGCCCTGGTCGACGACGTGGTGCAGCGCAAGGCCTATATGCTGAGCATGCCAGCCTGGCAGGGCGAACCCCAGGTGAATGCCCATATCGCCGATCTCTACGCCTATCTGTCGGCGCGCGCGCAAGGGCTGCAGGGCCCGGACCGGCCGGCGCAATAGCCTGCAAGAGACTACAGCAGCGCGTTCGGGTTCTCGCCGCGCTCGTACACCACGTGGGCGCGCCCCACGATCAACGGGTCGAGCTTGCCGATGTGGGCCAGGTCCTTGTTGGCATACGGCAGCTTGTGCAGCACGTAGCGCATGGCGTTGAGCCGCGCGCGCTTTTTGCAGTCGCTTTTGATCACCGTCCAGGGTGAATCGGCCGTGTCGGTTTCAAAGAACATGCCCTCCTTGGCGCGCGTGTAGTCCTCCCACTTGTCCAGCGATGCCAAGTCCACCGGGCTGAGCTTCCACTGCTTGAGCGGGTGGTTCTCGCGCTCCTTGAAGCGCCGGCGCTGCTCTTTGCGGCTGACACTGAACCAGAACTTGATCAGATGTACGCCGCTGCGCACCAGATGGCGCTCAAACTCGGGCGTCTGGCGCATGAACTCGTTGTACTCGTCGTTGGAGCAAAAGCCCATGACCCGCTCCACGCCAGCGCGGTTGTACCAGCTGCGGTCCAGCAGCACGATTTCGCCACGCGTGGGCAGGTGCTGCACATAGCGCTGAAAGTACCACTGACCGCGTTCGATCTCGCTGGGCTTTTCCAGCGCCACCACGCGGGCGCCGCGGGGGTTGAGGTGCTCCATGAAGCGCTTGATGGTGCCGCCCTTGCCGGCCGCATCGCGCCCTTCAAACAGGATCACCACCCGCTGGCCGGTCTCCTTGACCCAGGCCTGCAGTTTGAGCAACTCCACCTGCAATTGAAATTTTTGCTGCTCGTAGCTGGAGCGGCGCATCAGGTTGCGATACGGGTAGCCGCCATCGCGCCAGTCCGGTGCCAGTTCGTCGTCCGGGTTAACGCCCTTTTTGCCGGTCTCGCCCTTGATCCGGCCCATCAGTGCTTCGCGCAGGACCCGGGCATCGTCGGTGGAGGCCCCTTCGAGCATGGCGCGCAGGCCTTTAGCCCGCTCGCTGGCCGTGCCACTGGCATCTGGCCGCACCAACTCCAGCGCGGCGGCTATCGCCTTGCCCTGCGCGGCATCAGCAGCTTGCGCCGCGACAAACTTGCCTATTGCCCGCGCCTTGGTCGATGGGGCAATGTCGCCTTGAACGGCCTTACGTGCGCGCGCGGGACTCGTCTTTTTTTTTGCCGCTACGGTTTTGGGCGTTGTGGTGGTTGTCGCCAAAGGCTTCTCTGCCATCGTGCATTTCTCCTGTGTAAAGTCGTGTCGCCATCGCCACCATTACACGGGCCAGACGACTCCATGGTTGTTGAGGATGGCATCCAGCGGCAAGTCATGCGGCTCGGGCTCAAAGTCCTCGACAAAGCCCACGCCAAAGCCCAGCCCTACGGTGAAGGGCTTGGGTTGCAGTGATGCCATCATGCGGTCATAAAAACCGCCGCCGTAACCCAGCCGGTAGCCGCCGGGACCATAGCCCACGCAGGGTGCAAACAGCAGGGTCGGCACGATCACCTCGGTGTCCTTGGGTTTGGGAATGCCGTAGGCATCCTCTTCCATCGGGCAGCCCGGGTACCAGGCGTGGAAGGTCATGGTCTTGTGCTCTTTGTTGACCACCGGCAGGCCAATGCGGCGCAACTGCGGCTGGTCCAGCAGTTCGCCGTCTTCCTTCCAGCGGTGCAGGGCCGGCAAGGGGTCAAACTCGCCCTTGATGGGCCAGTGGGCGCCGATGATGGTGTCGGGCCGGCCCACCAGCCAAATGCGCATGACCTGCTGCAGCAGGTCGGCCTGCTGTAGCCGATCGGGCAGGTTCAGGCGTTGTTCCAGCAGCCTCTTGCGCAGGGCTTTCTTGGCCGCTGCTTTTGAATCTTCTGAGTTGTCCATAATCTCCACATGCAGTTTTCAGCCATTCTGACATCGATAGCGCTTATTGGCGCTTACATCGTGTCCATTCCAGCCCCCGCCAACGCCCAAACCCGCGAGTCGTCGCGCGCCGACAGCACCATTCTGGAGATGGCCCAGCTCTACAAACAGCGTGACCGCCGACGCCTGAGCGCCCTGTTGCCCCAGGTCCGCGGCCACGCGCTGGAGCCCTGGGCAGCCTACTGGGACCTGTCGGCCCGGCTGGATGAGGCCGGTCCGACGGAAATCCAGGAGTTTTTCACCCGCTTCAACGGCAGCTACCAGGAAGACCGCCTGCGCGCAGAGCTGCTACTAAAAATGGGGCGTGACCGGGACTGGGTCGGCTTCAACCGCGAATACCCGCTGTACCGCATGAATGACGACAAGTCGGTGCGCTGCTACGCCCTGCTGGCCGAGCATCTGGCCAGCGGCATCGACAACACCGCCCAGGTCAAGGACGTCTGGCTGGGCGTGAAGGAAGCCGACGAAGGCTGCGCCAGCGCCGCCGAACAGCTGCTCAAGGACCACACTACGTCCAGCGCCATGGTCTGGCAGCGGGCCCGCCTGGGGATGGAGAACGACCGGCTGCGCGTGGTGACCCAGGCGGTGGGCATTGTTAGCCCGCGCTCGGTGCAGACGGTCAACAACATCTACCTGAATCCCGGCAAGTACCTCAACGACAAGCTCACCGCCATCCAGCCCCGGACGCGCGAACTGGTGTCGCTGGCGCTGATCCGCCAGGCCTACCTGGACCCGGCCGAGGCGGCGCAGGAGATCGACAAGCTGCGCTGGCGCGCCCAGCTGACCCAGGAGGAACGCAGCTGGATCTGGGGTGTGATCGGCAAGCGTGCCGCGCAAAAGCTCTCCAGTGACGCGCCGGACTATTTTGCCCGCGGCCAGGCCCCAGCCATGCACGAAGACCACCTGGCCTGGCAGGTCCGCGCGGCCCTGCGCGCCGGGCGCTGGTCCCAGGTGCTGAGCGCCACCGGTGCCATGGCCGAACCCCAGCGCAGCGACCCGGCCTGGACCTACTGGCGCGCCCGCGCCCTGCTGGCCCAAGGGACCAACGAGAGCACGCGCGCACAGGCACTGCAGCTGCTGGAGGGCATCGCCAGCGGGCGCGGCTTTTATGAACAGCTGGCACTGGAAGAGCTGGGCCAACGCATCACGGCAGCGGAAAAACCGGCGCCCCTGACACCGGAAGAAAAGGAAGCCGCCCGCCTGAACCCCGGCCTGAACCGCGCGCTGTACGCCATCAACCTGGGGCTGCGTGCCGAGGGCGTGCGCGAGTGGAACTACACCACCAACCTGCATGTGCGCGGCGGCATGGACGACCGCGCGCTGCTGGCTGCCGCCGACATGGCCTGCCGCCACGAGGTCTGGGACCGTTGCATCAACACCAGCGAACGCACCAAGGCTGTGGTGGATGCCGAGCAGCGCTTCCCCATGCCGTTCAAGGCCGCAGTGGTGGTGCGCGCCAGCCAGATTGGCCTGGACCCGGCCTATGTGTACGGCCTGATCCGCCAGGAGAGCCGCTTCATCATGGACGCCAAATCGGGCGTGGGCGCATCGGGCCTGATGCAGGTCATGCCTGCCACAGCCAAATGGACGGCCAAGAAGATAGGCCTGACCAACTTCCAGCCGCACCAGATCACCGACCGCGACACCAACATCGCCATCGGCACCGGCTACCTCAAACTGGTGCTCGACAGCTTTGACGGCTCCATGCCGCTGGCCGCGGCCGCCTACAACGCCGGACCTGGGCGTCCGCGCAACTGGCGGGGCCAGTCGGGTGGCCCGGTGTTGGAGGCCGCCATCTGGGCCGAGAATGTACCGTTCAACGAGACCCGCGACTACGTCAAAAAGGTGCTGGCCAACACCACCAACTACGCCGCCCTCATCACCGGCCAGCCGCAATCCCTGAAGGCCCGACTGGGCAGCATTGGCCCCAAGGACGCCACCACGCCGGAGACCGGGCTGGACCTGCCCTGAGCATCAATTCGGCGAGCATCCATCATCAATCGGTCGAACATTGCGCCCTACCATCACAGTCTCAACATCAAGGTGATCCCATGCTGAAACTCTACATCGGTAACAAAAACTACTCGTCCTGGTCGATGCGGCCCTGGGTACTGCTCAAGCAGGCGGGCATTGCATTTGAGGAAGTGATGGTGCGGTTTGACTCCTTCGACGCCGACTCCACCTTCAAAAAGACCCTGCAGGATGCCACACCCACCGGCAAGGTGCCGCTGCTGGTGGACGGCGAACTGGCCGTGTGGGACACGCTGGCGATGGCAGAATACGTGGCCGAGCAGTTCCCCGAACGCCAGCTGTGGCCGACCGACACCGCCGCGCGGGCCCGCGCCCGCAGCATCTGCGCGGAGATGCACAGCGGCTTTGCCGCGCTGCGCAGCAATTGCCCGATGAACATTGAGGCCAACCTGGCGGACGCCGGCGCCCTGATCTGGCGCGACAAACCCGCCGTGCGCGCCGACGTGCAGCGCCTGGTGGACATGTGGGGCGCGCTGTTGCAACAGCACGGTGGACCGCTGCTGTTTGGCAGCTTCACGGTGGCAGACGCCTACTTTGCCCCGGTGTGCATGCGCCTCAGGACGTACGCCCTGCCCGTGCCACCGGCAATAGCCGCCTATGTGGAGCGCGTCTGCGCCCTGCCCGGCGTGCGAGCCTGGATTGACGAGGCGAAGGCAGAACGCGACTTCCTGGACTTTGAAGAGCCTTACCGCATCAAGCCAGCCTGACCCCATGGAAACCTACCTGGTCGGCGGTGCCGTGCGCGATGCCCTGATGGGCTTGCCGGTGCAGGACCACGACTGGGTGGTTGTGGGCGCCACGCCACAGGAACTGCTGGACCAGGGCTACCTGCCCGTGGGGCGTGACTTCCCGGTATTTCTGCACCCGGTGTCCAAAGAGGAATATGCGCTGGCCCGCACCGAGCGCAACACGGCGCCGGGCTACCGGGGCTTTTCCGTCCACGCGGCGCCCGACGTGACACTGGAAGAAGATCTGGCCCGGCGCGATCTTACTATCAATTCAATAGCGATACATGTAGATTCCACGAGGGCTACAGGCCAGTTTTCCTTAAACGATCTGGTGGACCCGTACAAAGGCCGCCAGGATATTGTCGACAAGGTGCTGCGCCACGTGACGCCCGCCTTTCGCGAAGACCCGGTGCGCATCCTGCGCCTGGCCCGTTTTGCCGCGCGCTTCACCGACTTCACCGTCGCCCCCGAGACCCAGGCTCTGATGCGCCAGATGGTGGACGACGGCGAGGTCGACCACCTGGTGGCCGAGCGTGTGTGGCAGGAACTCGCCCGCGGGCTGATGGAGGCACAGCCCTCGCGGATGTTCGCCGTGCTGCGCGACTGCGGTGCCCTGGCGCACCTGCTGCCCGAACTGGACTGCCTGTGGGGCGTGCCGCAAAGCGTGGAGCACCACCCCGAGGTGGACACCGGCGTGCACGTGATGCTGGTGCTGGACCTGGCAGCCCGCCTGCAGGTCAGCCTGCCGGTGCGCTTTGCCTGCCTGACCCACGACCTGGGCAAGGGCACCACACCTGCCGATGTGCTTCCCCGCCACATTGCCCACGAGGAACGCAGCGTGAAGCTGCTCAAGGCAGTGTGCGCGCGCCTGCGCATTCCGGTGGAGTGCAAGGAACTGGCCGAGGTGGTGGCGCGGGAACACGGCAACATCCACCGCAGCGCGGCACTGAACGCCGCGGCCATCGTGCGTCTGCTGGAGCGCTGCGATGCCATCCGCAAACCGGCGCGCTTTGCCGATATTCTGCTGGCCTGTGAGTGCGATGCACGCGGACGCCTGGGCCTGCACGACACGCCCTACCCGCAAGCCGCGCGGCTGGCGGCGGCGCTCACCCATGCGCAGTCGGTTGCTACGGATGTGGTAGCAACAAACGCCCAGTTGGCGGGGGCTAGTGGTCCAAAAATCGGTGAGTGGATTCACAGGGCGCGGGTCCAGGCGGTGGCATCTGGCCTGGACGGCGCGGCACGCTAGCGCAAATACTCCGCCACAATTTTTGCCAGCTGCCCGTTGCGCTTCATGGCCTCCAGCGCAGCGTCCATCCTGGCGATGAAATCGGCCCGGTACGCCGGTCGATTCTTGGCGCTGTAGCCGATGAAGGTGTCTTCCCCCGACAGCTCCACCGCTTCCTGCAACTTGAAACCACTGCTGGCAAAGTAGGACTCCAGCTGCCGCGCGGCATAGCGGGCGGCGGCCCGGTCACTGGCAAAACAGTCGATGCGGCGGCCCGCCAGCTTTTTCAGATTGGCGTCGTTATTCTTGGCCGACTCCAGCTTGACAGTACCGAGCTTGGCCGCTTGCATCAACCGGTCGGACAGCAGAAAGCCCAGGTTGACGCCCACCGTCAAACCGGCAAAGTCGTCGGGAAAGGTTTTGCGCGGCACGGCCATCACCGCATCGTTGCAGAACACCACCACGGTTTCGCGGTAGATGGCCACCGAGTAGCGGTCGATGTAGGTGCGCTCGCGTTTGAGCCCGGGCGGGAACAGCGCAAAGGCGCTGCCAAATTCCAGGTCGGCCAGACCCCGCTTCCAGGGCACCGGCAGCAGCGTGATGTCATAGGCCGGCTTGAGGCGCTGCGCGGCCGCATTCAGAATGTCGACGTACATGCCCTTGAAACGGCCGCCCTCGACGTAGCTATACGGCGCGTAGTTTTCGTCGCCATACAGGGTGATTTTTTCCCCCGCCATAACCGTTGACGCGAAACCCGCAACTGCAACGCAGACACAAACGGTGTGGCGCAAGACTCCAATGGACATGGAGCAGTTTAGCGCCTACGCCGGCAGATGCGAACGTGTCCAGCGCACGATGTCGGCCGCACCCATGGCGCCGGCCTGGCGTGCCACCTCACGCCCGCCAACAAACAACGCCAGCGTGGGGATGCTGCGGATGTTGAAGCGCGCACCCAGTGCCTGCACGGCTTCGGTGTCGACCTTGGCCACGCGGATGTGGGGCTCCAACTGGGCCGTGGCCTGCTCCAGACCGGGCGCCATCTGGCGGCACGGACCGCACCAGGGTGCCCAGAAGTCCACCAGCACCGGGATCTGGTTGCGCGCGACGTGCTTGTCAAACGCAGCCTCGTCCAGCGCCGTGGTGTGGGCTGTGAAAAGCGGCCGGTGGCAACTGCCACAGTCGGGCGCCTTGACCTGGTCAACGGTTTTGACGCGGTTGGTGGTGTGGCAGTGCGGACAAACGATATGCAGTGATTCAGTCATATTCAGTCTTTAAGTGGCCTCTGTGTCAGATCACCTTGGGGCGAAGGCGTGCGGATTCAAGGGTGTGGCAAACTCCAGCCCGTGCAACCAACCCGCCCCACCGTCGATTTGCAGCGCCCCCCCGGAACCCGGGTGGTATGGGCCAGCCTGCTGGTGCTGGCGCTGCTGTGGACGCAGAGCATGGGCTTGTGGCACCGCCTGGTGCACAGCAGCACGACCCACCCCGCCCTGCAGTGGATCGTGCAGGCCAGTGCGGGCGACGCCGGCCAGACGCCAACCGGTTCCGGCCGGCCTTTCTCCAACCACCTCGCCGACACCGACTGCCAGCTCTTTGACCAGCTGAGCCACGCCGACGGGGTCGCCGCCAAGGCTGTCGTGGCTTTGGCGCAGGCCTTGCAACCTCACGTCCTGCGGTCCAGCCACGCGCTGGCTGTTGCCCGCTGGCACGCGCTCTTCCAGGCGCGCGGCCCTCCTTCCGTCCGCTGAATCCCCGCCTTCCTGACCTCCCGCTGCCTGAATGGCCCGCGGGAGCGTTTTTGCTTTTTCTGATTCAACGGACTTCTCATGACAACCATTTTTTGCACAGCCGCCGCGCGCGCCCGCGCCTTTCCACACCACCCGCTGGCCCTGGCCATCGTCACCCTGGCAAGCCTGGGCGGCGCCAACGGCTTGGCGCAATCCACTCCCAAAGCAGACGCCGCACTGCCACCAGTCACCATCACCGGCAATCCGCTGGGCGCTACTGATTTAATAGCGCCAACCGACAGCTACTCGGGGGCTAGCCTGCTACTGCGCTCCAAGAGTACGCTGGGCGAGACACTGGACGGCACAGCCGGCGTCAGCAGCAGCTACTTTGGCCCCAACGCCAGCCGCCCCATCATCCGCGGGCTGGACGGCGACCGTGTGCGCATCCTGCAAAACAGCGGCGCCAGCGTCGATGCCTCGGGTTCGAGCAACGACCATGCCGTGCCCACGGACCCCATTTCCATGGAACGCATCGAAGTGCTGCGCGGCCCCGGCGCGCTGATGTACGGCGGCAGTGCCGTGGGTGGCGTGGTCAACGTGATCGACAACCGCATCCCGCAGGAGCGCCAGTTTGACGCCAGGGGCGGGGTCTCGGGCAAGCTGAACCTGGAAGCTGCCAGCGGCAACGCCGAGCGTTCCACCGCCGCGCTGCTGGAGACCGGTACCGACCGCTTTACCTTGCATGCCGACGCCTTCAGCCGCCGATCCGGCGACGTGGGAGTGCCCATTGCCCTGGCCTGCGAAAAGCCCGGCACACCTGCGGTCGCCAACGCCATCTGCAACTCCAGCGCACAAACACAAGGCGGTGCATTGGGCGGCAGCCTGTTCTTCGGCAACAACCGGCTCGGCGCCTCGTTCAGCCGCTACGCGTCGGACTACGGCACCGTGGCCGAAGACGCGGTGACCATTGGCATGCACTCGAACCGCTTGGCGCTGGAGTGGGACGTAGAGCAGTTGCCCGGGTGGATCCACAGCGTCAAAGTGCGCGCCAGCCAGACCGACTACCAGCACACCGAGTACGAGGGTGGCGAGGCTGGCACCGTGTTCAAGAACACCGGTAACGATTTGCGTGTGACGGCACGGCACGCCAAGTTGGGCGCGTGGGAGGGCGTACTGGGTTTGCACAGCGAAGCCGGGCGCTTTTCCGCCGACGGCACCGAGGCCTTTGCTCCCTACAGCCGCACGGTGCAACACGCGGTGTTTGCGTTTGAAGAGCTGCCGCTGGACTGGGGCCGCTTCAGCCTGGGCGCGCGCCTGGAATCGGTGCACGTGGAATCCAGCGGCAACCCCTTGGTCGCCCGCTTCTTTCCGGCCAGCCGCAGCTTCCAGCCGCGCAGTCTGGCAATGGGTGCGCTGTGGAACGCGGCGCCCGGCTGGCAGCTGAGCTCCAACCTGGCCTACAGCGAACGCGCACCCAAGGACTATGAGTTGTTTGCCGACGGCCCGCATATCGCCACCCACGCCTATGAGGTGGGAAACAACCAGGCAACGCTGGAGCAGTCCAGCAACTTGGACATCGCCGCGCAGTGGAAACGCGGCGCTCACGCCTTCAAGCTCAGCGCCTTTGTCAACCAGTTCAACCGTTACCTGGCGCAACAGGCGACCGGCGTGCTGCGCGATACCGAGGGCAATGGCGCGGCCGGGGTGGGGGTCACCGACAATGGCAACGGCCAGTCGCTGGAGTCCGGTGGCACGGCGGACATCCTGCCGGAGTATGTCTACACGCAGGTTCCGGCACGTTTCACCGGAATCGAGGCCAACGGCAAACTGCGCCTGCTGGACGCGGGTCAGACACTGGACCTGGAACTGCGTGGTGACTGGGTGCGTGCCGTCAACAGCACAACCGGCGAGTGGCTGCCCCGCATTGCTCCGGTGCGCGTGGGCGCGTCCCTGGTCTGGGCGCAAGGCGCGTGGAGCGCGCGACTGGATGCCAACCACAGCCGCGCCCAGACCGACGGACCGGCCGGGCAACTGGCCAGCCAGCCCTACACGCTGGTCAACGCCGCGCTGAGCTACCGCCAGCCCATGGGCTCCACCACGGCGCTGTGGTTTGCACGGCTGGACAATGCGGGTGACGTGCTGGCCTACCCGGCCACGTCCATCCTCACCCAGAGCGCGCCGGGCAAGGCACCGCTGCCCGGTCGCAGCCTGAAGCTGGGGCTACAGCTGGTTTTCTGAAACTGGAGAGGCCGCGCTTGATCGTCATCAAAGAAAAGAGCGCCCTCTTTGTCCATTGTTGATAGGCCATCCACTACAGAAGGCCCATCATGAAAACCTCCAGAATATTGCTCTACGTCGGTGCAGCGTTGTGTCTGCTCGGTTACTCTGGGGCGCTGGTAGCGCAGCCCCAGGTGCGCGACGGCGTGCTCACGGACGAGGCGGGCATGAGCCTCTATATCTGGGACAACGACGTGGCGAATTCTGGCCAAAGCCTGTGCGTAGGAGGGTGCAGCCTCAGTTGGCCACCCTACGCCGCCAAAGAAGATGTCAAGCCGACGGGCGACTACGCCGTCATCGTTCGCGAAGACGGCAAGAGACAGTGGACCTACAAGGGAAAACCGCTGTACCTGTGGTTTGACGACAAGAAGCCCGGTGACCGTCAAGGCGATGGGTTCCGTGGAGTGCGGCACCTGGCCAGACCCTGACGGCACGGACCACGCCTGCCGCTACAGGCGGTGCGTGCGGTCGCCGCGGGCAAAGCCCATGGCCTCCCAGTAGGCGCCAGTGGTCAGGCCTATGACCTTGAAGAACTCGCCCATCTCGTGCTCCAGGATGAGCTTTTGCGCCGCCACGCGGTCCGCCATGGAGGCGGCCTGCATGGCATCGACCAGCCCACAGTTCATCAGGAAATGCGCCTGGCTGGTATAGCCCAGAACCTCCAGCCCGGCCTGCTGCGCGGCCACCGCAATGCCGGTGAAATTCACGTGGGCCGTGATGTCCTTGCTGCCCACCAGCACCAGGGGATTGCCGTCGGCCTGGTGGGCATGGTGGCACATCACGGTGCCCATGTGGCGCTGCGCGTGGTAGTACTCGCTCTCCGGAAAACCATAGTCCAGCAGGAACACGGCCCCGGCCTGCAAACGGTCGGCCAGCGTGCGCACAAAAGCCTCGCCCTGCAGGTGAATTTCGGTCACGTAGTCGTGCGCACCCGGCACGTCTTCCGGTGGCAGCAGATCGGTGGGCCGGTCTAGCCAGGCCAGCGGCGCGGCGGTGTCGCCGCTCCACACCACGCCCCGTTCATGCCACACGCCATCCACACGGGCCAGCAGCTTGACCGGCATGGCGTCCAGCACCTCGTTGCCAACCACCACGCCCCGCATCGCGTCGGGCAGCGCCTCTGCCCACTGCACCCGGTCGGCATGGGCGTGCAGCGTGGCCTGCTGGCGTGCTTTCAGGGGTTGGGACAAATCGACAATGGTGTAGCGGCGCACGGTCACATCCAGGGCATCGAGTGCGTCCAGAATCTGCAGCGCCAGGGCACCGGTGCCGGCGCCGAACTCCCAGATCTCGTCCGTGCCCGTGGCCTGCAGGGCTTGCGCGATCTGGCGGGCCAGCGCCTGGCCAAACAGTGGCGTCATCTCGGGCGCGGTCACGAAATCGCTGCCCGCACCTTTGAGCCCACCACCGGCCTCGCGCAAGCCTTGCGGCATCGCGCCAAACACGGTGGAGCCCCGGCTGTAATAGCCCAGACCGGGGGCATACAGGGCCTGTGCCATGAAGGTGTCAAAACCGATCCAGCCGCCATGGGTGGTTATGGTGTGTTGCAAATGCGTGAGCATGGCATCTGGCGTGGGCTCAGACGCACCGGGCACGGGGTTGGTGTAGGTGGGTATCGTCATGTCAGGCAGGATTGTCTCCCAAGCATCACTTCACCCGGTCCTATGATGAACACCATGACCTCTGAACGCCCCGTGCAACACCAGTTGGACGCCTACAACGCCCGTGACCTACAGGTGTTTCGTCCACCCGCCACGCAGCCGGCCCTGTCCGGCAAGGCAGCATTGGCGGAACACTATGCGACCCACCGATTCAACCTCCCGGGCCTGCATGCAGAACTGGTGAACCGCATAGTCCTGGGCAACAAGGTCATCGACCATGAGCGCATTGTCGGAGTTGGAGAGGGCACGATGGAGGCCGCCGCAGTCTATGAGATCCGCGACGGTCTGATCAGCACGGTGTGGTTCTTCAACGCAGGGTCACCAACCAGTCGCGTATTCCGTGTTGCATGCGGAACACATCGCCCCTTGGCATGCATTGACAGCGGCGGGGCAGTTCCGCACAATCACCCCTCGCGACGCACCCAGCCTCGCTGCAAACGTTCTCAACCCACCGCGAAGGAGTGCTTCCATGATTGTTCATACACCCACTCCCTTGTCGCTGGCCGCCTGAGAGCTGAGTTTGCCAACCCGCGCACGTTGAATTAAGCCGGGTCTTCGCCCTGTTGCACAGGGCTCGTGTCTTCTCTGTCTTTGTCGGGCCGCCCGCTGGCCCCGCCCATTCCATTTTGTGGCTCTTGCGCCTGGTGGCGTGCCGTCTGTGCACGCCCTGGCCAAGAGTCCTAGCAAGACATTGACAGACACCATGATCGATTTTTCTTTTGAGACACTGCGCCGCCTGGGACTGACCCCCGCCATGGCGCAAACCCTGGCCACCGTTGAGGTGGCCACCACTACGCCAACTGATGGCATATCGCACCATTGGATGCGCGCCACGGCCGTGCACCGCGAAACGGTGGACGTGCACGACGGCACCGACCAGAACGGCGCCCGCTGCACGACCCGCCTGACCCGAGCGCTGGCGGACCAGGGCAGCGCACTGGCCGTCGGCGACTGGGTGCTGTGCTGCGTGGACGAACACCAGCAGCGCTGGGTGACGGAGCGCGCACCACCACTGAGCCAGATCGTGCGCCGCGATGCCGACGGCAGCCGCCACACCATCGTCAGCAACGTGGACACCGCGCTGCTGGTCATGGGGCTGGACCTGGACTTCAACCTGCAACGGCTGGAGCGCTACCTGGCCCTGGTGGGCAGCAGTGGCGTGCTGCCGGTCGTCGTGCTGACCAAAGCGGACGTCGCGCAGCACACCGCGCCCAATGCCGTGGAGCAGCGCCTGCAGCAGGTGCGTGCGCGGGTGGGCCAGCACGTGGATGTGGTGGCCGTGGACGCCCGCAGCGACGCGGCCGCGCAGGCGTTGCGCCCGTATCTCGGCATGGGCCAAACCCTGGTGCTGCTGGGCTCATCAGGAGCCGGCAAAAGCACACTGACCAACAGCCTGCTGGGCAGCAGCACGCAGGACACCGGCTCGGTACGCGAACACGACAGCCGTGGCAAGCACACCACCACCGCACGCTCGCTGCACCTGCTACCGCAGGGCGCCTGTGTCATCGACACGCCGGGCGTGCGCACGCTGCGTCCGGACGTGGACGCCCACACCCTTGGACAGTTGTTTGAGGACATCAGCAGCCTGGCCAATCAATGCCGGTTTCGTAACTGCAGCCACCAGGACGAACCCGGCTGCGCCGTGCGCGAGAACGTCGACCCGCTGCGCCTGAAGAACTACCACAAGCTGCTGCGCGAAACCCGCCGCGACAGCATGGGGGCGCTGGAGCGGCAAAGCCAGTTGGCGCAGTGGAAGTCGCGCACCAAGGCGGGCCGGCAGCGGCTCGAAATGAAGCGGGAAGGACGTTGACGCTAGTCCGCCGTCGCGTCATCCAGACGAAATCGTCGACCAACTGATACGGCGGTGCCCAGCTGTTACTGGTATTCTTTCTGGCTATAGACAGTGAGTTGACGCGCATGCAAATAACACTCCGCACCGCCGTGCCTGAAGACTATGAATTTTCCTTTGAGGCAAAGCGTCAGGCTCTGGGTCCGCACATCGCCGTTCGATGGGATTGGAATGAAGACTTCCAAGACGAAATGCACCGCAAGAGATGGAGCGAGCGGCCCTGGTCAATCATTCAAAATGAAGAGCAATCAATCGGCACGCTGTCCGTGGAGGAAAAAGAAGATCACATTCGCTTTGGTGAGTTCTACCTCTTTCCTGAGCACCAACGCCAAGGCATCGGCTCAAGGGTTCTGCGGTTAGTGCTCGACAAAGCAGATACTCTGCGCTTGCCGGTGAGACTGGAGTACTTGAAGTGGAACCCCGTCGCCACTCTGTATCTGCGCAACGGGTTCGGGGTCGTGTCGCAAAACGACATACATTTTTTCTTGACGCGCGAGCCAAATGCATCCTGACTTCCACGTCGGGCTGCGTGCAAAGGATTTCTGCTGATAGGCCGCCTATGGACACAACACCTTCACACCCACACCGCGAACACATGCTCGCCGCGCTGTCACAAGCCAGGTTGGCACTCGACGCCGGAAACATGCCGATTGGCGCAGTCATTGTTCACAACGGCACCATCATCGCGGTGGGGCGCAATGCCATTGACTACCCCGCCAACGATACACACCACGCAGAGCTGTCGGCCATCCAAAGCGTGGCGTCGTTTTTGGCCACGCACAAGCGACAGTGCACGATTTACACAACCCTTGAACCCTGCATGATGTGCCTTGGGGCGATCATCAACGTGGGCATCCAATCCATCGTTACCGGTGCGGCAGACCCTCTTGTGGGTGCGATCGACTTGCTTGCTTTCAGTGACTACTACCGACACAAGGGGAACGCGCTCCAGTTGGTGTCTGGATTCATGGCCGAAGAAAGCCAGGCACTGCTGAACGCGTATGTGCGCAAAACGGGGCTTCGCGCGCACCTCGCCACTTAGTCCGCCGTCGCGTCATCCAGCCCCAGGGTCTTCACGCCGGCATCGCTGTCAAATTCGCTGAAGTTCCAGCGGCCGTCGACAAAATAAATCTGGTCCGGCACGACGCGCTCCGCCGCCACGGTGCCCACCAGCGCCTGGCGCATGGCGTCGATCCAGATGGGCAAGGCCAGCGTGGCGCCAAATTCGCGCGTGCCCAACGAGCGCGGTTCGTCGTAGCCCATCCACGCGACCGACACGATGTTGTTGGCGTAGCCGGCAAACCAGCCGTCCACGGCGTCACTGGTGGTGCCGGTTTTGCCGGCCAGGTCATGGCGCTCCAGCTTCACGCTGGCCTGGGCGCCAGTGCCCGACCGGGTGACTTCGCGCAGCATGCTGTCGGTGACAAAGGCGTTGCGCGCATCAATGGCGCGCGCGTCTTCGGGCGGCGTGTCTGGCTTGTCGGATTCAAACAGAACCTTGCCCTTGGCATCAACGACGCGCTGGATCAGCCAGGGGCTCACGCGGTAGCCGCCGTTGGCGAACACCCCATAGGCGCTGGCCAGCTGCACCGGCGTGACCGAGCCGGTGCCCAGCGCCATGGTCAGGTTGGAGGGATGCTTGTCGGCGTCAAACCCAAAACGGGACAGATAGTCGCGCGCATACTCCACGCCAATGGCCTTGAGGATGCGCACCGACACCACGTTTTTGGACTGCGCCAACGCGTCCTGCATGCGGATGGGGCCGTCATATTTGTTGTCGTCGTTGCGCGGGTCCCACTTCAGGCTCTCGGTGGTGGTGGCCGACAGTTGCACATCGTTGATCAGCGTGGCCGGAGCGAAGCCCCGTTCCAGCGCCGCCGAGTAGACGAAGGGCTTGATGCTTGACCCCGGTTGGCGCCAGGCACTGGTGGCATGGTTGAAGTTCTTGCGGCGGAAATCAAAGCCACCTACGAGCGCGCGGTAGGCGCCACTCTGGGCATTGAGCGAGACATAGGCGGCGTCCACCTCGGGCAATTGGGAGATGGCCCACTTCATGTTGCGGGTCTGCACGACGCGGATCAGCGCGCCGGGACGGATGCGCACCGCCTTGGCGGCATTGGGTTGCAACGCTGCAGCGGCAAAGCCCAGGCCCTCGGCCGTGACCTGGATGGATTCCCCCGAGGCCAGGTCGGCTTTGAGGGTCTTGCCCGCCACCACGGTCACCACGGCGGGCAACAGGCCGTCGCTGGCCGGGTGTTTTTGCAGCAACGCGTCGATGGCGTCGTCGCGGGCATCCTCGTCGGCTGGCAGTTCGATAATGGCTTCCGGGCCGCGGTAGCCATGGCGCTGGTCGTAGGCCAGCACATTGCGCCGCACCGACTCATACGCCGCCAGTTGCTCGGCCTGGCTGATGGTGGTCACCACCTTGAGGCCCATGGTGTAGGCCGCGTCCTGGTACTGCGTGACCATGCTCTGGCGCACCATCTCGGCCACATAGGCGCCGTGGGATTCGACGTTGGGGCTGGTGTTGACGCGAATCGGCTCGGTGCTGGCCTGGTCGAACTGCACCTGCGTGATGTGGCCGTTGCGCAGCATGCTCCTGAGCACCTGCAGCTGGCGCTGTTTGGCGCGCTCCAGATTCACCGCCGGGTTGTGCCGGACCGGGTTCTTCGGCACGCCGGCGAGCATGGCCGCCTGGGCGATGCTCAATTCAGACAACGACTTTCCGAAGTAGGTGCGCGCTGCACTGGAAAAGCCGTAGCTGCGCTGGCCCAGGTAGATCTGGTTCATATACAGCTCCAGAATCTGGTCTTTGGTCAGCGCGCTTTCAATGCGGTAAGTGAGGATGGCCTCCTTGAGCTTGCGCGTCAGCGTGCGCTCCTGCGTCAGGTAGAAGTTGCGTGCCACCTGCATGGTGATGGTGGAAGCCCCCTCCTGCAGGCCGCCACTCAGAGCGCGTGCCAGACCAATGAAGTCCACCCCGCTGTGCGTGTAAAAACGCGCGTCTTCGATGGACAGCAGGGCGTTCTTCATCAGGTCGGGGATGTCCGCAATGGCCACAAAGTCGCGGTGCTCCTGGCCAAATTCGCCAATCAGCACGTTGTCGGCCGTGTAGACGCGCAGTGGAAGCTTGGGCCGGTAGTCGGTCACCGCATCCAGCGTGGGCAGGCTGGGGATCAGCACCAGCACCACATAGGAGGCCAGCAGTACGCCCGCCAGGGACAGCACGGCGGCCAGCCCTGAAATCCATTTCACAACAGACGGGCGATTGGCAAAAAAGGAGTGGGCTTGCACTGGGACGTTCAAAGCGAATAGGTTGGGGGCTGGCATGCCAAGGCGGCGCGCGTATTGTGGCCGAGGATGGGCGGGTCGGTAAAATCACCGGCTTAACACCCCACACCGGATTTCTGCTCCATGCCCCTTACCCCCCCTCCTGGCGTCGCCGTGCCCACCGTTCTGGTGACGGGTGCAGCCCGGCGTCTGGGCCGCGAAATTGCCCTGGCACTGGCGCAAGCAGGCTGGCGGGTGGCGGTGCATTACCGGAGCTCGCTTGACGACGCTACAAAAACAGTAGCGGATTGTGACCAATTGACGAGGGGTGCAGCCGCATTTTATGCAAACCTCGACGACGAGATGGCGGTCCGGGGCTTGTTGCCCACGGTGGTACAGGCCATGGGCCATGTGGACGCCGTGGTCAACAGCGCCTCCACCTTTGAGCACGACACCAACGCCAGCTTCAGCTTCGCGGCGATGGAAAAGCACATGCGCAGCAATGCCGGGGCGGCCATCGTGCTGGCGCAGGCGCTACACACGCATATCACGGCGCGCGGCGAATTGCCCGCCGGGCCGCCCCAAGGGCAATTAGCCCCCTCGGGGCGCAGCGACCCGCGCAGCGGCGGAGCGTGGGGGCGTGGAGTTGTGGTCAACCTGCTGGACCAGAAGCTGTGGAACCAGAACCCCGATTTTTTCAGCTATACGTTGTCCAAGGCCGCGCTGGAAGCCGCCAACACCATGCTGGCGCTGGCCCTGAGCCCGCTGGTGCGGGTGGTGGGCGTGGCGCCGGGGCTCACACTGACCAGCCATTTGCTGAGCGACGCCAAATTCGAGGCCCTGCATAAGTTGTCACCGTTGGGCCGTTCGTCCACAGCACAAGACGTGGCCTCCACTGTGCTGTTTGCGCTGCAAAACCAGTCCATCACCGGCACCACGCTGCTGGTGGACGGTGGCCAGCACCTGATGCGCTTTGAGCGCGATTTCTCCCTGATGTGAGTCCAAAAATTCTATGCAACACACCACGGGAAACCAGATCCTCACCCTCAACGGGCTGCGCTTTGACGCCAACCTGGGCATTCTGGAATCTGAGAAGACTGCGCCACAGCCTATTCAGGTCGATGCCGAGCTGAGCCTGGGCGCCCAGCCCCTGCTGCCGCACGACGACGATATCCACCACGTGCTGGACTACCGCAAGGTGCGCAGAATCATCATTGACGAGTGCACCGCCGAACATGTGAACCTGCTGGAAAGCCTGATCGGCAAGCTGGCGCACCGCCTGATGCAACTGCCCGGCGTGCTGGGCGTGCGGGTGAAGATTGCCAAGCTGGAGATTTTTGACGACTGCGAAGTGGCGATTCGGGTCGAAGCAGGCCAATGGTGACGCGGGGAATTGGGGTCGGATCCCCATTCTGAACAGTCACTTTGTCGGAAAATGAAGCCTTGAACGGAATGGGACTCTGACCCCAGTTTCCACCGTATCCGGAGAGAATTGAAATTATGAATGCCGTTTGGATAGACAACGAAGTGGTTCCCGCCGACAAGGCTGCAAAAATCGAGCGTGAAACCCACAAGCTCGAAAAGCGCCTGTGCCGCCAGGTGGGCCAGGCCATCATCGACTTCAACATGATTGAAGAAGGTGACCGCGTCATGGTCTGCATGTCGGGTGGCAAGGACAGCTACGGCATGTTGGACATTTTGCTGAAGATGCAGCAGCGCGCACCCATCAAGTTCGAGATCGTGGCCGTGAATCTGGACCAGAAGCAGCCCGGCTTTCCCGACCACATCCTGCCCGAGTACCTGAAAAGCCTGGGCGTGGAATACCACATCGAGACGCAGGACACCTACTCCATCGTCAAGCGCAACATCCCCGAAGGCAAGACCATGTGCAGCCTGTGCAGCCGGCTGCGCCGTGGCATTCTGTACAGCGTCGCGCGCCGCCTGAAGTGCAACAAGCTGGCGCTGGGCCACCACCGCGACGACATGCTGCAGACCTTTTTCCTGAACATGTTCTTCGGTGGCAAGCTCAAAGGCATGCCACCCAAGCTGACCAGCGACAACGGCGAGTTCATCGTCATCCGGCCTCTGGCCTATGTGGCCGAGAAGGACCTGATCCGCTGGGCCGCGCACCGCGCCTACCCCATCATCCCGTGCTCGCTGTGCGGCAGCCAAACCAATCTGCAGCGCGTGCAGATCGGCAACATGCTGCGCGACTGGGAGAAGCAATACCCCGGGCGCGCCGAGACCATGTTCACCGCCTTGCAAAACGTGGTGCCGTCGCACCTGATGGACCACAAGCGCCACGATTTCCGGGCCATCAAGGCCACCGGCATACCCGATGCGGAAGGCGACACGGCGTTTGACGCGGAAGAAATCACACCGCCCGCGTTGACCGGGCTACCCGGCCTGCAGGTGGTGATGGCGTAGCCGCGGCCATGGGCGCCACCCGCATCATTGCCATCCGCCACGGCGAGACCGCCTGGAACGTAGACACGCGCCTGCAGGGCCACCTGGACATAGGCCTGAACGAACGCGGCCAGTGGCAGGCCCGGCGTGCCGCGCAGGCCCTGGCCGACGAAGACATTGCGGCCATCTACACCAGCGACCTGTCGCGCGCCCGCGCCACGGCCCAGGCGATAGCCGACCACAACACCAACCTGGCCGCGCGTCAGGTGCATCCGCACACCGGCCTGCGCGAGCGGGGATTCGGAATTTTTGAAGGGCAAACCTATGCCCAGATCAACCTGGACTGGCCCGAAGAGTCGCGCCGCTGGCGCCAGCGCGATCCCCACTTTGCACCCCAGGGCGGCGAGACCCTGACCCAGCTGCGGGAACGCGTCACCGCCACGGTCAACGCCCTGGCCAGCCAGCACGTGGGTGAGCAAATCGTGCTGGTGGCCCATGGAGGCGTCATGGACGCGCTGTACCGGCTGGCCACCCATGTGGCCATTGACGCACCCCGGTCCTGGGACCTGGGCAACGCGGCCATTAACCGCCTGCTGTGGACACCTGATGGGTTGACCCTGGTGGGCTGGTCCGACACACGGCACCTGGACGACGCCACGCTGGACGAAACCAGCGCCTGAGTGCATGGGAGACGTGCTGGCGCGCGAGAGAACACTGAACTTGCCTGGATAGGGTGGAAAACAATGAAACGTGCGGACTTCAAGACATGGATTACCCAAGGGACCTACCCGCGCCTCTTTCTCCCCATCCTGTTGTTGATTGGCCTGGTCACCGTGGTGCGCTACCACTATCTGCTGGAGGCCGAAACGGCGGAGGCCAGCAACATGGTGCAGGCGCAGTTGCAGCAGAGCCGGCGCAATGTGCTGGACCAGTTGGCCCACGTGGCACCCCCGGGGCCAGCGGATAGGGTCCGGGCGATGCTGGACGCCGAGTTGCAGGCCAATCCCGTTGTGGAATCCCTGCGTTGGGAAGCCGCTGGCGGCACAGCCGTGGAGGCAGTGCGGGCGACTCCGGTCGACGCCCCCGATGTACCCCAATGGTTTGCGGGCCTGGTCCACCTTCAGCGCCAGCAATTGCAGGTTACCCATGCGCTGGAGGACGGGTCCGTGGGGCGCCTGACTGTGGCCACTGCGCCGGGAGCTGGGTTGCGGCAGGTTTGGCACACCGTCTCCACACAGGCACGGATCTCGGCGCTGAACATCTTCACGATTCTGTTCCTGTTGACGCTGTTGCTGCGGGCCAATGGACGCATGCTCGATCGCCTGCACCGGGCGACCGAAGACTTCAAAGCCGGCCGCCTGGAGGCACGCATGCAGGTCACGGGTACGCTGGAAGCCAGGCAGATGGCCAAGACCTTCAACAGCATGGCCGAGCAAATTCAGTCGCTGGTGGATTCGCTGCACGCCACGCAGCGCCAGAAGGACGAACAGCTTCACTTCACACGGCAGCTGGTGGATGCCCTGCCCTTGCCGGTCTTTGTGCGCGACACCCAGGGCGTGTGCATGGGCGTGAACCGCGCATGGGAGCAGTTATTCGATGCCCCGGCCGCCGATGTGGTGGGGCACGCGCTGATGAGTGACTTCATCGCCTTGTCGCACGAACGCCCGGGCGGCACACGCCCCGCCTCACCCCCCGCGGACAACGAAATCGTGGTCAAGGCGGCGGGCAACGAACTGCGTGAGATGTGCTACTTCAAGGCCCCCTTCACCAGCGTGGGCGGACTGGAGGCCGGAACCATCAGCACCCTGGTCGATGTCACCGATCGCAAGCTGGCGCAGGCCGCGCTGCGGGCCGAAAAGGAGCGCGCCGAGGTGACGCTGGCGTCCATCGGTGACGGCGTCATCACCACGGACTTGGACGGCCACATTGAATCCCTGAATGAAGTGGCGCAATTCCTCACGGGCTATACCCTGGCACAAGCGCAAGGCTTGGCGTTGGCGGTGGTTTTCCGCTTGGTACAGGGCTCCGGCGCGCAAGCCAATGCACTCGACGTCAACAAGACCCACACCGTGGGCGTGGCAACCCATGTGACCGACCAATTGCTGGTACACCGTTCGGGCGAACGCTACGCCATTGAGTACACGGCCGCCCCCATCCGGCGCAGCAACGGCGTGGTGACCGGGTGCGTGCTGGTGTTTCGCGACGTCACCGAAACCCGTGACCTCCTGCAAAAGATCTCCTGGCAGGCCCTGCACGACCCGCTGACCGGCCTGAGCAACCGCTCGGCATTGGCGGAATGCCTGACCCATGCCTTGTTCCAGAGCCGCCAGGCCAAGAAATTTCTGGCCGTGTGCCTGCTGGATCTGGACAACTTTCAGGCCATCAACGAGCGCCATGGCAGCGCCATGGGAGACCGGCTGCTCAAGGAAGTGGCCATGCGCCTGCACGGCTTTGCGCTGGAAACCGATGTGGCGGCCCGCTTGGGGGGCGATGAATTCGTGGTGCTGCTGGGGGGCCAAGCCGATGGCGCAGCCATTCAGTCCCGCGTGCGCCAGTTGCTGCAACAGCTGGAAGCGGCCTACGCGATCGACGACACGGAGATCCACATCACCGCCAGCGTCGGCGTGGCAGTCTTTCCGCAGGACGATGCCAGCCCCGATACCCTGCTGCGCCACGCGGACCAGGCCATGTGCCAGGCCAAGCAGACCGGTCGCAACCGCATGCATTTTTTTGACCCCCAGCTCGATCAGGAGGTGCAAACCAACCACTCACGCCGCACCCAGATCGTGAAGGCTTTGCGCCATGGCGAGTTGCGGGTCTATTACCAGCCCAAGGTCAATATGCGCCAGCGCCAGGTGGTGGGCATGGAGGCGCTGATTCGCTGGCAACACCCCGAGCAGGGACTATTGGGGCCGGGTCACTTTTTGCCGCTGGTTGAAAACACCGATGTGATCGTGGACCTTGGCGAGTGGGTGCTCCACCAGGCACTGGCGCAGATTGCGCAGTGGGTGGCGCAAGGACAACCCTGGACGGTCAGCGTCAATATCGCGGCCCGACACTTTCACCGTGAGGACTTTGTGTCACGCCTGAAGGCCATTCTGGCGGTCTACCCCAGCGTAGCCCCCAGCCTGTTGGAGCTGGAAATCCTGGAGTCCGCCGCGCTGGAGGACGTGGAACACATGTGCCAGGTCATGCGGGCCTGCCAGGCGCTGGGGGTGTGCTTCGCGCTGGATGACTTTGGCACCGGCTTTTCGTCGCTGTCCTACCTCAAACGCCTGCCCGCCGAGACCATCAAGATTGACCAGATCTTTATCCGGGGCCTGCTCGACGACCACGACGACCTGACCCTGGTCGTCGCCATCGTCGGCCTGGCCAACGCCTTTCAGCGCAAGGTGATTGCCGAAGGCGTTGAAACCATGGCCCAGGGCGAGCGGCTGCTACAGCTGGGCTGCGAGCTGGGTCAGGGATTCGGCATCGCCCGGCCCATGCCCGCCGCGGACGTACTGCCGTGGGCTGCCCGATATCAGCACATCGCAGCCGTGATCAATACACCGCAGACTTCGCCGGCGCCAGGGCGCTGAACTTCTTGCTCAGCGTGGCCACCCCCGGGTCCAGGTTGTTGATGGCGCTGAGCGTGGCAAGCTGTTTACGGGCCGCCTCACGCTGGCCATCGCGCCAGTAGGCTATCCCCAGGTGGTAGTGGATTTCCTCAAAGCCGGTGGTCAGGGCAGCTGCCCGCTCCAGCGCACGAATGGCGGGCCTGTATTGGCCCTCCTGCATGGCGGCCATGCCCAGACCCAGCCAGTGGTAAGGGTCATCATCCTCCCGTTTTGCCAGCAACGCAGCATAGGTTTGCGCTTCTGCGTGGCGTCCCTGAGCAACCAGCAACTGGTGCATGCTGCGCAGCGGCCCATACGACGGACCATCCAGTGCAATGGCATGCGCCAGTAGCTGTTCAGCGCCGGCCAACAGTCCGCGTCGGATGTACAACTGTGCCAGGTTGGCAAAGGCAGGCGCATAGTCCGGCTCGGCCGCAATCGCCGCGCGGTAGTAGGCATAGGCACGCTCATAGTCCTTTTCTACCAGGTACTCGGCGGCACGGTTGTTGTAGAAGCGCGCCAGGATGGCAGCTTCAGTCAGCCACTGGCCCGATCGGCGCGAGCCCACTTGGGGTTCAAAGTCAATGATGAAGTTCCCCATGCCAAAGGACTGGCCATTGAGCATGATCTCCGAGTTACTCCGAACCGTCACGTTGACATGCCCGCTGATAAAGTCAAACCCGCCGCGGCGGTCAAACGCCACCGGGACCTGCACCTCCTGCATGTGTGCATTGACGCCCAGAAAGCGGGCCGAGGCATAGGCCAGAATGGTCAGCGACAGGCAGTCGCCCCGCTGGTTGCGCCAAGTCTCGGATGCTCCGGTGGTGTGGCCACTGGTGTAGGACAGGCGAATGCCCGTTGGGCCATACAGGCGCGCGACCAGCAGTTCCAGGCGCCGGTCGGTCGAGCGGCCCGCCCCCACATCCGTGAGCAGGATATGCGCCAGCGCCGGATCAAGGGCAAACAACGTGTCGCGGGTCTCGGTGACCAGCGTGCTTTGGTAGTTGAAGGCCTGGTCCTGCCACAACGTGTCGGGCGGCGCGCTGACCAGACGGGGCGCCGCGCAGCCCCCCAATCCAAGAACCACAATGAGAACGCTCCACAGGTACCGGCTACACATGGCATCACCTCGCAAGGATTTGTTGAATCGCCAGTGAAAGTATGGACCTGAGACGTGCAAACGTCCATAGGGTTGCCCCGCATTTCACAAAGCAACTGCTCGGCGAAAATACCCGCATGAGCAAAGTCATCGTTTTCGCAGCACCCGTGTTCTTCCTGTTGATCGCACTCGAATTCGCGTGGAGTCGCCTGAGCACCAGCCGCACCATCGGGCAAACGCCCTACCGTTTGAGTGACAGCATCAACAGCATCAGTCTGGGCATGCTCAGCCAGCTGCTGGGCGTGCTGGGCAAACTGCTGATCGTTGGCATTTACGCCGCGGTGTTTGATGCTGTGGCGTTGTATCCGCGGCCGGAATTCTGGGGCACGTGGTACGGCGTGCTGCTGGCGCTGATTTTTTATGACCTGTGCTACTACTGGTACCACCGCGCCGGCCATGTGGTGGCGCTGTTCTGGGCGGCGCACGTGGTGCACCACCAGAGCCAGCACTACAACCTGTCCACCGCCTTGCGCCAAACCTCCAGCGGCATGCTGCTCAGCTGGATGTTCTACCTGCCCATGGCCGTGGCCGGCGTGCCGCCCACGGTGTTTGGCATCGTGCTACTGATCGACCTGCTCTACCAGTTCTGGGTGCACACCGAGCAGGTCGGCAAGCTGGGCTGGTTTGACCGCGTGTTCTGTTCGCCCAGCAACCACCGCGTGCACCACGCCGTCAACGACGGCTACCTGGACAAAAACTATGGTGGCATCCTGGTGCTGTGGGACCGGCTGTTTGGCAGCTTCCAGGAAGAGAAAGACGATGTACCCTGCGTCTACGGCACGCGCGCCCCGCTCAACAGCTGGGACCCGCTGTGGGCCAACCTGGAGGTGTATGCGACGCTGGCCCGCGAGTCCTGGCGCACGCCCGACTGGGGTGACAAACTGCGCATCTGGTTCAAACCACCGGGCTGGCAAAGCCCCGCCATGGCCCGGGCCCAACCCAAACCGGCCTTCACACTGGCATCGGTCACCCCGTTCAACCCGCCATTGCAGCCTGCACAGCAGTGGTTTGCAGCGCTGCAGTTTGTGCTGGCCATGGGCGCAGTGCTGGTCTTTTTGTGGCATGCGGACGGCATGCGATTTGCCGATGCCGCGATCTGGTGCACGGCGATTGTGGCCGGCCTGTGGGCCACCGGACGCTACCTGCAGGGCGCCTTAGGCATGCTGGAGGTACTGACCGTGGAATGCGCCGCCCTGGCCACCGTCAGCGCATTGGGCATGCTGGACGGCTACTTCCTCTTCAAACCCCTGACCATGGGAATTGCTATTGTTTTTGTAGCTACACGCGGATATTCCACGAGGGCTGCAGGCCGATTTAATGCATTGCTCATCGCCGCGCTGGTGTTTTCGCTGGCGGGCGATGTGTTCCTGATGCTGCCCGGCAACTATTTCATCCCAGGCCTGGCGTCCTTCCTGGTGGCACATGTGTTCTACATCGCGCTGTTCCGCCAGGGCCAGGGCTGGTTCCCCAGCAGGCGGGCCTTGGTGGCCGTGCTGGCGGTGGGCGCAACCATGTACAGCATCGTCTGGGGCGGTCTGGGTGACCCGGTGCTGAAGGTCGCCGTGGCGGCCTACGTATCCGTGATTTCGCTGATGGCGGCACAGGCCATTGGTCGCGCAATGGTCCAGGGCAACGCCGCTGCCCGCTGGGTCGCCTTGGGTGCCTGCATCTTCATGGTCAGCGACTCGCTGATCGCGATCAACAAGTTTGTGACGCCCGTGGCGCTGTCATCGCTGTGGATTCTGGCGACCTACTACTGCGCGCAGATGCTGATCGTGCACAACGCGCGCTTGGCGAAGGCCTGATGACGTCGACGGAGTCGATGTCTCGCTCGGTATGCGACACACAACTCCGATGATGAGCAAACTGTCGCGACGTCAACGAAACCTGACAACTACACGCCAGTGAAGAGCACCTTCATCGGGCGCTTTGCACAAGGAACGTCATACACGACGGTATTTCCAGTCGGGCTGGTTCCGTGTGTATCGCGGTAAGTGAAAGTGCACTTATCAATCTCGCTCACGCTCAGTGGATCAATCTGTCCCCACGCCCAGATGCTGCCGTCGCGCGTCAATGCCAACGAGTGTGTTCCGCCAGCCGATATCGCGATAACGCCGGCAAGTCCGGTAACTTGCACGGGAGCGACGGCATCAACTCTGGTGCCATCACCGACCTGTCCGAAGTCATTTCTGCCCCATGCCCAGACCGTACCGTCGGACTTCAGAACCATAGCGTGACTGCCTCCAGCAGCAATGGCCACTCCGCCGGAAACATTCATGTCTCTGGGTACCGACCTTGCGACTTCCAAAACACTCGATCCCCAGGCGAAAACGCGGCCATCTTTCTTCAATGCCAATGATTGGTAACCACCTGCGGCAATCGAAGACACGTCAGCAAGACCCACAACCTGTTGGGGCAAGAGTGCGCCCACCACGGGGGTTCCCAGTTGGCCATAAATGTTGTAACCCCATCCAAAAACCGCGGAGTCTTTCCGCAATGCGAGGGCATGTCCAGACCCGATGGCAACCGACTTGATATCGGCAAGACCAGCCACTTGTCGAGGAGTTGTATTCGGTGCAACGGGGATCCCATTTCCAATGGTCCCCCCGGCATATAGACCACCCCAACCCCACACCGTGCCGTCCGCTCGAACGGCGGTCATGTATTCAACACCGCTTGAAATCGCTACGACCGCACTCAATTCGTTTATCCGAATAGGCGCTTTGGCGCATGCGTCTGCCGATGCCCCGCCCGCACTAACGCACACATCACTGCTTGCGGTTCCAAGGTTACCTGTGGCGTTGCGCCCCCACACCCACATGCTGCCGTCTGAGCGAAGCGCCGCTGAGCTGAGGCTTCCCGCTGCTATCTCAGTAATCCCGCCGACACCGGGAAGCTGAGCAGGCTTTGGTACGTCTGCGTTAGAACCATTGCCGACTTGGCCTACCGAGTTCCTACCCCAACCCCAAACAAACCCATCGCCGCTCAAAAAAAGAGAGTAGCCATTTCCGGCCGAGAGTCTCAGCGAGATGGGTTCGGAATCGGTTGCAGGCACAGATGGGACAACTGTTGAAGTTCCGGTGGGAGATGCCGAGCCGCCACCTCCGCATCCTGCGAAGACGAGCGGCACGCAGATGAACAAAACAACATGAAAATTGAAGCAAGGGCGCAGTTGAATCACGGGAAGTCTGCTCAATGGATGCCTTTGGAAGAATCAAAGAGTGAGGTGGAATGGTAATCCCGTTGCACTCTGATTCGATACCGGCAAGAAACTGGCGGGTCACAGTGTCCAATGCAAAACGGTCTACAAGCTGGCCATCGAATCGTTCTGGAAGTGGCCCTTCGCTTCCTCGGAACACATCGGTTGGTCGCGAGGCCGCTTCACGGCGAAGGGGTGTACAACGCCGCACCGGCACTCGTGTAGGGCGCACTAACACCCTCGCTGCCGCCCGCGACAAGCACTGCGCCATTGGATAGCAGCGTGGCCGTATGACGCATCCTGGGCCCCTGGACCAGCGCTTGGGTCACTGACCAGGTGTTGGTTTGCGGGTCATACAACTCGGCGATGTCCGTTGGGCTGTAAACCGGGCGCACGCCCACATGGGTACCACCCACGACCAGAACCTTGCCGTTGGACAAGCGAGTTGCAGCGTGCCAGTAATGCCATGTGGAGAGCTTTCCAGCAGGTGTCCAGGTGTTGGTGTTGGGGTTGTACAGCGCTGAGACCGCGTAGTCACCCGCTATCAAATCATCCGCCACAAACAGCACGTTTCCGCTCGATAGCAAGGTGGCCGATCCCCCGTAGGCTCGAATGGCGGGAGTGGCCGCCATCGTGCTGGTCTGCGTTGCGGGGTCGTATAACTCCGCAGTGGCAGCGAAGCTCTGTTGATTCGCCTCGGCGATCAGGCCGCCATTGACCAGCACTTTGCCGTTGGGCAGCAGCGTTGCCAGGTGGCCCTGTCGTGCCGTTAGCAAAGTGCCAACAGACGTCCATGCATTGGTGGCGGTGTCGTACAGCTCGACCCCATTGAGACTGGTAAAGCTGCTGTCGTTACCCCCGGAAACCAGCACCTTGCCATTGGGCAACAGCGTCGCCGTGTGCGAAGAACGCGCGGTGACCGGGCTGGAAGCCACTGTCCACGTGTTGGTTGCGGGGTCGTACAGCTCAGCCGTGGCGACGACTCCGATTTGATCTCCCACTCGGTAAATACCACCCACTACCAGAACCTTGCCGTTCGGCAACAGGGTTGCCGTGTGCCCAGAACGGGCCTGGGCCAGATTGCCCGCGGGCGTCCAGAACTTGGTGGCCGGGTCGTACAGCTCGGCGTTGGCCGGATAGACGTATTGCGGGGTGCCAACGGTGTCGTACTCCCCGCCCACAGCCAGCACCCTCCCGTCAGCAAGAAGTGTGGCGGTGTGGCCGTTGCGCGCCGTCTGGAGGCTACCGGTCAGGGTCCATCCGGGTTGCAGGACCGGGCTTGGTGGAGTAACCACGGGAACAGACGATGAACCACCCCCGCAAGCCGCCAGCACAGTCGCTGCCATGCAGACAACCACCGTGCCCAAGTTGATATTCAGAAATCTCATTTATGTCCTCCCAGATGCCGCAAGCCGCCCATTCATGTGCGTCGAATGGAGCGGCGCAGTCTACCGCAGCATCGCAGAGATGCAGTCAGGCTCAGCGCCGCTGCACCTGCAGCGCCGCCTTGAGCCGCCGCACCTCGTGCTGCAGATCCAGGATCAGCGCGGCGGCCTCCAGCCCCACGCCAAAGTCGCGTTCCAGGCGGCGCGCCTCCAAAGCGCTCTGCAGATCGGCGCTGAAGAAGCGCCAGTCGTCAGGCGGGGTGTCAACAGGCGCGGCGCTGACAATACCCACCTCCACCAGTTGCACCACCCAGGCCAGATCGGCGCCACAGGCGTGGGCCAGCTCCAGGGCGGCAATCGGGTTGTCGCTGTCGATGGCGACCACGGTTTCGACGGTGACGGTGGTATGGCTGGACGTGGTCATGATGCTCCCCCAGCGCCAAAAAAGCGTCTTGGATTGAACGGCGCGGCCTGGGCCAGTTGCTCGTAGGCCTTGCGGGCGGCTTCCGTGTCGGCCGGTGGCAGCGCAATCTCCAGCAACAGGTACAAATGCCCCGGCGGCTTGCCGGGCAGGCCACGGTCCCTGACCCGCAGCTTAAGGCCCGCGCGCGCATTGGGCGGCACCGTCACCTCCACCACACCGCCGCTGGGCGTGGGCACCTGTACCTGTGCGCCCAGCGCCGCCTCGGTCGGCGTGACGGGCAGTGTCAGGTACAGGTCACGCCCCTCCACGCGGTACAGCGAATGCAGTGCAATGCGCACCTCCAAGTACAGATCACCGGCGGGCTCGCCGCCGTGGCCCGGCATGCCATGGCCCGCGAGGCGGATGAACTGACCGGGGTGCACGCCGGCCGGAATCTTCACGCTCAGCGTGCGGTTGACGAAAACGGGCTGGCCCTGGGCATCCATTTCCAGGGCGCGCAGCGTGATCTCGCGCTGGGCGCCATGGATGGCGTCCTCCACCGAGATCTCGATGGCGGCATGGTGGTCTTCACCGCGGGCCCTGGCGTGGCGGCTTTGGGCCGCCCGTTGTTCACCCCGGCCAAACAGCGACGAGAAAAATTCGCTGAAGTCGGCATGGTCGGCAGGGCCCTGGCCCGGCCCCCGGTGGAACTCATATCCCTCGTCCCAACCCGGCGGCGGCTGGAAGTTGCCCTCGCCCGGATGGCCGCCACGCGCCACGCGCTCGGCCAGTGCGTCGTAGGCGGCGCGCTTTTCCTTGTCGCGCAGCACGTCGTTGGCCTCGTTGATGTCGCGCATGCGGGCCTGGGCGTCGGCCTCCTTGCTGACGTCGGGGTGGTACTTGCGCGCCAGTTTGCGGTAGGCCTTGCGCACATCTTCTTCCGAGGCGGTGCGTGCAACACCGAGCGTTTGGTAGTAGTCCTTGAATTCCATGGGATCAGTATGCGCACGTTTAGACGAAAATGGTTGAGCAATATCAACCCAAACCCGCATGCCTGAACCGCTGATCCCCCTACTGGAAGACGAAATCGAGTGCACCGCCATCCGTGCACAGGGTGCCGGGGGGCAGAACGTCAACAAGGTCTCCAGCGCCATCCACCTGCGCTACTCGATCCCCGATTCGTCGTTGCCCGAGGAGATCAAGGAGCGGCTGATGGCGCTGAGCGACCAGCGCATCACGGCCGACGGGGTGGTGGTCATCAAGGCGCAAACCACGCGCAGCCAGGAGCAGAACAAGGCCGACGCCATTGAACGCCTGCAGGCCCTGGTGGACAGCGTGGCCGTGCTGCCCAAGCGCCGCAAGGCCACCAAGCCCACCAAGAGCTCGCAACGCAAGCGACTGGAGGGCAAGGCCGTGCGGGGGGATGTGAAGAAGCTCAGGGGCCGGGTGTCGGGCGGCGGCGAGTAGACCCTGCTAACCCGGACTCGCAAACCAGAACCGCACCAGCGCAAAACCCAGCGCGAACAGATAGCCATAGGCGAACTTGTCGATGCGCAACACCGCTTGCCCGCGCTGTGCGCGCCACTTGCCGATGGCGGCCATGCTCAGGCCCGCAACAATGGGGGACAGTGCCGTGTTCGCCACGCGCAGGCTCTTGTTGGCCATCAGGTAATCGGGGAACACCAGCAGGCTCAAACCGCCAATCGCGGCGCCAAACAGCGCGTACGCCATGGCCGCAAGCCACGGCGATGGTTTCTTGCGAAAGGGCTCCGCCAGCGAATGCAGGCCGATCTCCAGCAGGATTTCACCCACGAGTTGCAGCACCAATTCGCCAAAAAATCCGAACAAAATTTCGAAGATGACTTCCATGGTTTGCTATCCTTTTAATAGCCGAATATCCAATATTCACGAGGGCTACAGGCGTATTTTTATGTCAATATTCCTGCGACACAGGGCTTTCGACTCTGACCCCCAAAAGCCGGGGAGCGTGTTGGATTGGAGCGTGGCGGCCAAGAACTGGTGAGAGATGGTACGTATCGTTGACGCTGCGCGGCACCCTCCAGTTGAGTGTCCGTGCCGAGCAAGATGCTAAAGGGGGGATTTGGCATGGCGTGCCCTCAAAACATAACCGACCACAGCAGCCGCAACAACAACAAGGGGACTGACCCAAGAAGCTATGACATAAATCTTTCCGCCTTCAAGCGCCATCGCCGGGCCGACAAATGGGTCCAAAAGCTCTGAGAGATGCATCCCAAAGAACATACCAATGATCGGAAGCAAGCCAGCCAGTGCCCAGGGTTGCCGACGCGCTACCAGGAAAGCGACGATTGCCCCGACAACCGCCACAGCGAGCAAAGTCGAAAGCGAAAACTCTTTGTCGAGGACTTCTGCCCGCGCCAACGTAGGCAGTAGAAAAGTTGCGAGGAAAAGCAAATGTCGCATGTTGCGCTTTAAGGTTGACGCAGCCCGGCGGGCAACACCAGCCGAGAAACGGCATCTTCTTGTTGACGGTCCGTGCCGAGTGAAATGGTATGCGTGTCACACATGGCCACCCAATGCGAACTTGAGATTTACGCCGATAGTCACAACCAGGAATACAGCAACTAGCCAGACCGCTACGCCCAAGGTGCCTGCGAGCAGGACTCTGGCTGGACTCTCCACACGGGCGAACGCGTGTGCATTGGCCCAAAGAAACCCACCAAGGGATAGCAAAACCATTGCAAGGAACCATACACCTCGTGGCGGCTCCGAAAGAATGCGAGTTTCGAGAACAACGAGTACTGAGGCCCCCGCCATCAGCGCCCCGCAGACCGTCATGTTCCGTTTGGCAATGCTTTTCATGGGAGCGTTTTAACGTGATGCGGCCGAGCGCCTAAAGAGTCGGTGCGAGATGCCACGTCTCAAGCGTGGCGAAGCGACAATCTGACGCAACTTGTCCGTGACCAGCAACAGGTCATTCATGATGCCCCTCTGAATATTTGGCCTGAAGCTGTTGAACTTCGCGCTGCTCTTTTCGTCGCTGAAACCACCCAATAGCCGCCGCCACCACGACCACGACTGTCGTCACGACAACAAAGACAAGAAAACCGATCCAATTGTCTTCAACCAGCCATTGCGTTCGGTAGGTGTCCAGGCCATGCCCGGTACTGACCTTGTCGATGGCAATGAGTACCATCGCGACCATGCCACCTACTGCAGCGATGCCGCCAACCCATGTGCCCACCACCATCAATCGCGACGGTGGAGTTGAGGAAGCGTTGCGGTTGGTAATGGCAGACGTAAAGTTAAGACTCATGAGTGCCGTCTTGAGCGTTAACCTCGGCAAACACGGCGGGCAACAGCCTGTAGACATACTCGTGCATCCAACTATTGCCGCCACCAAATTCCAGCTCATCGTTGCCGACCAGGAATGTGATGACAGGCGAAAGAGCTTTACCCTCGACTTCGATAGACCTTGAGTCGTCAAGAATGGCAGTAACGGAAAATCCGATGCTGCCCGTCAATTGCTTCACCAGTTCGGGGGGAGCGTCCACGCTTTCAAGTTCACTCCGAATCGCCCGGAGGATCGCCTCGGCCAGTGCTAGCTGCTTGGAATCGAAAGATCCGTGAGAAACGAGTTTCATACTGAATCAACGTTGAAGGCCACCGGAGCACAACACATGCCGCGCAGCGGCCTCCTGCTGTTGTGAGTCCGTGGGGGCCGACCAGTTAAACACGCTCTTGCCCTTGTTCATAGGTCGCTGCTCTTTCTTGCTTCCCAGATTCGTCCCAGAAGCGCCAAAGACCATTCTCTTTGCCTTCGTCATACGAACCTTCTGCGGCAACCTGTCCATTCGGATGAAAGTCTCGCCACTGCCCGTGCTCCTTGCCATAAACATAAGTTCCCTCGGAGAGGACAGCGCCGCTCTCCGCATACTCCACAAAGAGGCCGTGCCTCAACCACCGTGTGCCGTCGCCAGCCAAGACTCGGGAGTACCGATAGCGTATAGCCCCAGATTCATATGGAATCTCCGCGATGTTGAGATCGGCTTCGATAGACATGCGGTTTAGTTCAACGTGATACAGCCGAGCGCCAATCTTGGACTTTCCAAGCTAGACGACCAGACAAGCTGGCTGGTGAATGACTTCGTTGACCATGTTCGCAGTCAATGGAGTGAAGGTAACATTCCTCAATCGTCATAGTTTCGCTATTCATTTGGTAGCTACGTACGCATATTCTACGAGGGCTACAGGCTACTTTCATTCACATCAATTCCGCTTGCCCGCCTCGTGTGCCGACAACATGGCATTGCCCACACCGCTGGCCGTGATGACCGCAATGCCCAGCCAGGCCCAGGCGTCGGGCACGTGGTCAAACACCAACCAGCCCAACAGCGTGGCAAAGGCAATTTGTCCGTACAGATAGGGTGTGAGCACCGGGGCCGACGCCCGCTGGTAGGCCCGTATCAGCATGAGGTGGCCAAAAGTGCCGAAAAAACCAACCAACATGAACCACGGCCAGTAGGTCAACAGGGCGGCTGAATCCCAGTGGAACACCGCAATCGGCGTCATGACCAGCGTGCCGACGAGTCCGGTATAGAAATGCGTGGTGTACGGATTTTCGGCACCGCTGAGCTGACTGGTCAGCACCTGAAACCAGGCGTAGGTCGTCACCAGCAACACCGGAAACAGCAAGGCCCAACTGAACACCTGGCCACCGGGGCGCACCACCAGCAGCACGCCCAATAGCCCCGCCGACATCAACCACCAACGCCGGCTCGACACCCTGTTCTTGAGCACGCGCGCCGCCAGTGCGGTCGCAGCCAGCGGTGACAGCATGACCATGGCCGTGAACTCGCCCACTGGCAAATGCTGCAAGCCGAAGAAGGAGCAGGCGCTGGTGATCAACAACAGCACGCTGCGCAGCATCTGGAACCGGGGATTGGCGGTTTGCAGCAACGACAGCCCCTGCACCGGAAAGCGCAGCGCAAAGGTCAGCACGGCCTG
Source organism: Rhodoferax sp. (assembly GCA_030645355.1). Lineage (GTDB taxonomy): Bacteria > Pseudomonadota > Gammaproteobacteria > Burkholderiales > Burkholderiaceae_C > Allorhodoferax. Next base: position 75,350 of record JAUSNJ010000133.1, read on the forward strand.
AAACAGGTAGCGAAACCACAGCAGCAACAACACCGGGACCAAGCGGGTTGCGTGCTTGGTGGTGGTGTCCAGCAGCGCAAAAGCCAGCGTGGCCAGCACAATCAGCAGAACGCCCGTACCTTGCTGGGTGCGCCAATAGGACCCGGGTGCCGGGGCGGCGGGCGGTTGGGGGTCAGGGTTCACTCAGCAAACAGGCCGTCGCCGGTGCTTTTGGGCGCCACCCCCAGGTGCCGGTAGGCCGCCAGCGTGGCGATGCGCCCGCGCGGTGTGCGCTGCAGGTAGCCCTGCTGGATCAGGTAGGGCTCGATCACGTCCTCGATGGTTTCGCGCTCTTCGCCAATGCTGGCGGCAATGTTGTCCAGCCCCACCGGGCCGCCGTCAAAGCGGTGGATCACGGCTTCGAGCAGCTTGCGGTCCATGACGTCAAAGCCCTGCGGGTCCACGTCGAGCATGGCCAGCGCGCGGTTGGCGATGTCCAGGCTGATGTGGCCCACACCCTTGACGTCTGCAAAGTCGCGCACGCGGCGCAGCAGCCGGTTGGCGATGCGCGGCGTGCCGCGGGATCGGCGGGCGATCTCGAAGCCACCTTCGGCGTCCATCGGCGCTTTCAGCAGGCCGGCGCTGCGTTTAACGATGCGGGCCAGCTCTTCGGGCGTGTAGAACTCCAGCCGTGCGACGATGCCAAAGCGGTCGCGTAGCGGGTTGGTCAGCATGCCGGCGCGCGTGGTGGCACCTACCAGTGTGAAAGGCTGCAGATCGAGTTTGATGGAGCGCGCGGCCGGGCCTTCGCCAATCATGATGTCGATCTTGTAGTCTTCCAGCGCGGGGTACAAAATTTCTTCGACGACCGGCGAAAGTCGGTGGATCTCGTCGATGAACAGCACATCGTTCTTTTCCAGATTGGTCAAGAGCGCGGCCAGGTCCTTGGGCTTTTCCAGCACCGGGCCGCTGGTCTGGCGCAGGTTCACGCCCAACTCATGGGCAATGATGTGCGAGAGCGTGGTCTTACCCAGGCCAGGCGGTCCAAACAGCAAGACATGGTCTAGCGCCTCGTCGCGCATTTTGGCCGCGCTGATGAAAATTTCCAACTGTTCGCGTACCTTGAGCTGGCCCACGTACTCGTCGAACAACTTGGGTCGCAGGGCACGCTCCACCGCTTCCTCGTTGGGCGAGGCAGGAGTGGCGGACACCATGCGTTTCGCCGGTGCAGGGGCGAAATCGTCGGTTTGAATAGTCACGACCGGGTGGGACGCACCGTCGCGCGCCATGCGAACGGGTTTTCGTTATTTTTTTGCTTCATTCTGGGCGGCGAGTGCTTGCATGCGCTTGGCCAACTCTTCCATGTTTTTCATGTCGATCTTGACTTCGCCATCGGCTGTTTTGATGGTCATTGCGGCATCACCCGATGCACCCGACTTGATGGGACTGGCTGAAATCTGAACTTCCCCCTTGGGCGTCGTGATGTTGATGTCACCGCCACCCTGTAGGCGCGACATTGGGGACGGCATCAAGGCAGAGCTGAAAACACTGATCAACACGCCGCAGACAATGCCAACGACGGCCGCAACAGCCAAATAAGGCAATGATTTTTCCTGCGGATTCTTCATCAACTGGGGCAAACCCAGGTAGATCAGATACAGCGAATACAGTCCACCCACCATGGCCAGCACGGACAGGCCGGGGATGGCGCTAAATACGCCCGCCAGCATCGCCGGCGTACTGGCATAGACCGTGAGTTTCACGGCATTCATGAGGTTGGCTTGCCCGCCAAAAGTACCCGCCAACATGCTGATCAGCCAACCCCACACAAACATCATGACCAGGGTCATGATGTACTGGCTCACCATCATCCCCAGCCCTGTAATGACCGGAATGCGCATTGACATCCCGAAACCGCTGACGCCAAAAACACTCCAGCCAATGAAACCCGCGACCGCCGGAATCGCCGCCAACACCACCATATAGGGCACGTAGAGCTTCTGCCAATCGGTACTCTCCTGCTCAATGATGACCCAGGTCGGTTTTGGATTAACAATGATGCTGCGTGCGCGATTGACAATATCCATGACAAAACCCTCAATAGGTTGATAGGGAAGACTGTTCGGACGTCCAGTCTAATTGATCTTGGGCGGTTTAACTACTTTGCCAGCGCCTTGAGCGCGAGCTTGATGCCCTCGCTCACCCCCACA
>JAUSNJ010000134.1 GCA_030645355.1 Rhodoferax sp.
GGTGGGGGTCGTTGGTTCGAGTCCAATCGCGCCTACCAACAGGATAGCCCCGGTTCCAATTTGGAACTGGGGCTTTTTTACGTCCGCTCCTAGGGTAATCCTTGGTTGGTGCGAAGTACGCAGTCCCTAGAATGTGTTGCACTGCAATACACTTGTGCACTACAGGGAATCCGTCACTCGCCATGCAAAGCAAATCCAGCACAGACCGTAAGCCAGCGCAGCGGGTCATCAAAAAATACCCCAACCGGCGGTTGTACGACACCGATACGTCGAGCTACATCACGCTGGCTGAAATCAAACAGTTGGTCATGGAAAATGAACCATGTGTGGTAGTCGATGCCAAGACTGGTGAAGACCTCACACGCAGCATTCTGTTGCAGATCATTCTCGAAGAAGAGGCCAACGGTACGCCCATGTTTACTGCGGCGGTGCTTGCCAATGTCATCCGCTTCTACGGCCATGCCATGCAGGGGCTGATGGGTGGGTATCTGGAGAAAAACATGCAGGCCTTGATGGAAATGCAGGCTCCATTGGTGCAGGGGACCATGGGCAACAATTTGTTCCAGCAGATGCAGGAGCAGATGCAAAAGCAGACCGAGCAGCTTTTGGGTACTTTTGGCCTGAAACGATAGGGAAACACCCCTGTTTTGGGTGGGTGATTGGGCAATTGCGGCGACAATCGTGGCATGAGCGAAGTTCTTTCCCCCCCCACCCGTGTTCCAACCGTTGGTTTTGTCAGCCTAGGGTGCCCCAAGGCGTTGACCGATTCTGAACTGATCCTGACCCAGTTGAGTGCCGAGGGCTACCAGACGTCCAAAACCTTCCAGGGTGCGGATCTGGTCATAGTCAATACCTGCGGTTTTATTGACGATGCGATCAAGGAGAGTCTGGACACCATAGGTGAGGCTCTTGCAGAAAACGGCCGCGTGATCGTGACCGGTTGTCTGGGCGCCAAAACGGCCGACAACGGTGACAACATGGTGCGCCAGATGCACCCCAAGGTATTGGCAGTCACTGGCCCCCACGCTACGCAAGAGGTGATGGACGCGGTACATGTGAATTTGCCCAAACCGCATGATCCGTTCGTGGATCTGGTGCCCAATTCCTTTGGCGTAGCGGGTATCAAGCTCACCCCCAGGCATTACGCCTACCTGAAAATCAGTGAAGGCTGCAACCATCGCTGCACGTTTTGCATCATTCCATCCATGCGTGGTGACCTCGTGTCGCGCCCTATCGGAGATGTGCTGACGGAAGCCCGGGCCTTGTTCGCAGGCGGAGTCAAGGAGTTGCTGGTGATCAGCCAGGACACCTCGGCGTATGGCGTTGATGTGAAGTACCGTACCGGCTTCTGGGATGGCAAGCCGGTCAAGACGCGCATGCTGGAGCTGGTGCAGACCCTGGGTGAAATTGCGGAGCCGTATGGCGCGTGGGTGCGCTTGCACTATGTGTATCCCTATCCCAGCGTGGACGAGATTCTTCCGCTGATGGCATCAGGCCATGTCCTGCCGTACCTTGATGTTCCGTTGCAGCACAGTCATCCGGATGTGTTGCGCCGCATGAAGCGCCCCGCCAGCGGTGAGAAGAACCTGGAGCGATTGCTGAAATGGCGCGAGGCCTGCCCGGAGATCGTGATTCGGAGCACCTTTATTGCCGGCTTCCCGGGAGAGACGGAAGAGGAATTTGCACATCTGTTGGACTTTATCCGCGAGGCAGATATTGACCGTGCGGGTTGCTTTGCCTACAGCGCAGTGAACGGCGCCACGGCCAATGAACTTCCCGGCATGTTACCGGTGGAATTGCGTGAAGAGCGCCGTGCGCGCTTTATGGCGGTGGCCGAAGCGGTGTCGATAGCCAAATTGCAGCGGCGTGTGGGCTCCACCATGCAAGTCCTGGTGGATTCGGCGCCCGGCATGGGCAAAAAGGGCGGGTTGGGCAGAAGCTACGCCGACGCTCCTGAAATTGATGGCGTGGTGCGTCTGTTGCCACCTGAAAAAATCAGCAAGACTTTGAAATTGGGGGAATTTACCAAGGCCCGTATTGTGGCCGCACAGGGACATGATCTGGTTGCCATGCCTATTTAATGGTGGCCCGGCATCATACGATTTTGGAACAAAAAAAAGCCGCTTCAATTGAAGCGGCTTTCATTAACTACATTACCATAGTTGGTGCCCAGGAAGGGACTCGAACCCCCACGAAGTTACTCGCTAGTACCTGAAACTAGTGCGTCTACCAATTCCGCCACCTGGGCATTTCAGATAAGAGGATTATTGTATCAAAAATATGAGCCAAACCAGCGGCTTGCTGGATGAAGTTGAAGGAATTGTGCAAGGTCACCGCGACGGACACGGATTTGTGTCCCGTGATGACGGTGCGCCCGACATCTATTTGCCACCCAATGAGATGCGTGCCGTGCTGCACAAGGACCGGGTCAAGGTCCGTATTGTTCGCAGTGATCGCAAGGGGCGCCCCGAGGGGCGTGTCGTCGAAATATTGGAGCGATCCAAGCAGCCCATCATTGGTCGTCTATTGCAGGAGAGTGGCGTCTGGCTGGTTGCGCCAGAAGACAAGCGTTACGGTCAGGACGTGTTGATTCCCAAGGGGGCTACCAGCGTTGCCAAAGTGGGGCAGGTCGTGGTGGTGGAGTTGATGGAGCCTCCTGCCTTGTTTGGCCAGCCGGTGGGGCGCATCAAGGAAGTGTTGGGTGAAGTCGATGACCCCGGCATGGAGATTGAGATCGCCGTGCGCAAGTTCAGCGTGCCGTATGAGTTCTCAGAAGCCTGTATCGCCTTGGCGCGCACGCTGCCGGATAAGGTTCGTCCCCAGGACCGGCTGGAGCGGATCGACTTGACCGACGTGCCGCTGGTGACCATTGACGGTGAGGATGCGCGCGACTTTGACGATGCGGTGTACTGCGAGCCCGCGACCAAAGGGCGCGGAAAAACCGCGATCAAGGGGTGGCGATTGCTGGTCGCAATTGCCGACGTCAGCCACTACGTGGAAACCGGTTCGGCCATTGATGTGGATGCCTACGATCGCGCTACCAGTGTGTATTTTCCGCGTCGCGTCATTCCGATGTTGCCGGAAAAACTGTCCAACGGCTTGTGTTCCCTGAATCCAGAGGTCGAGCGTTTGTGCATGGTGTGCGACATGTTCGTGACCGAAGACGGCGAGGTCAACGCCTACCAGTTTTACCCCGCCCTGATGTGGAGCCATGCGCGGTTTACCTACACCGAAGTGGCTGCCATCCTCGGCAATACCCGTGGACCCGAGGCCATCAAACGCAAGGAACGCGTTGGAGATTTGCTCAATCTGCATGGCGTTTACCAGTCGCTTCTGAAGTCGCGGCAGAAACGCGGCGCGGTTGATTTTGAGACCACCGAGACGCAAATTGTGTGTGATGAAAACGGCCGCATCGAAAAAATTGTGCCCCGGACCCGCAACGTTGCGCACCGCGTGATCGAGGAGGCCATGCTGGCGGCCAATGTCTGCAGCGCAGACTTCATTGCGCAGAGCAAGCATCCAGGGCTGTTTCGGGTGCACGAAGGCCCGACACCCGAGAAGAAGGAGATATTGCAGAACTATCTGAAGGTCACCGGGTTGGGCATGACGATCAGTGACGATCCATCGCCGGGTGAGTTTCAGGCGATTGCGGTGGCCACGAAAGACCGCCCCGACGCCCAGCAGATCCATTCGATGTTGCTGCGATCCATGCAGCAGGCCATTTACACGCCAGCCAACAGCGGACACTTTGGCTTGGCATATGGCGCGTATACCCACTTCACCAGTCCGATTCGGCGCTATCCCGATTTGCTGGTGCACCGGGTGATCAAGGCCATCCTGGAGAAGAGCCGTTACCAGTTGCCTGTTTTGCCGACACCCGGGGAGGCGCACGCAAAACTGGCCCGCCGCTTGGAGAAAGGCTTGGCTTCGCGCGTGGCGCAACCCAAGCAAACCCCCAAAAAGACCAATGCCGAAGGAATGGCATGGCTGGCGGCAGGCCTGCATTGCAGCGCCAACGAGCGCCGCGCAGATGAGGCCAGTCGGGATGTGGAAGCCTGGTTGAAATGCAAGTACATGAAGGAGCACTTGGGCGAAGAATATGGTGGTGTGGTGACCGCCGCGACGAGTTTCGGTGTTTTTGTCACGCTGGACGCGATGTACGTGGAGGGGTTGGTGCACATCACCGAACTAGGTGGTGAGTACTTCCGCTTTGATGAGGCGCGTCAGGAACTGCGTGGCGAGCGAACCGGTACCCGCTATGCCATCGGCACGCGGGTGCGGATTCAGGTAAGCCGCGTCGATCTCGATGGCCGCAAGATCGATTTTCGTTTGCTGCAGGAGGGCGACGCCTTGCTGTCGCGTGCAATGGCGGACAAAGGTCTTGGCCGAGATGTGAAGTCCCGCTCGTCCAAAGACGAGCGCGCTGAAGTGGTTGCCGGCGTGAGGCCCCTTTCGTTCAAGGCAGAGACGCGTCAGCGATCTGCCGGCAAGGCGGCGAAGACGTCCAAATCCCAGGACAAGGGCTCTGCATCGCAGAAAAAGGCGCCCCGCAAGCGCCGCTGATTAGATGGCTTGAATCAAATCTTGGGCGGTCATGGTTGCGGTGGAGGCCCACGCGTCAGCAACCTGACCATGCCGAAAGACCGCGTCACTGGCGCTAGAAAAAGCATCTGAGCCAGCGGTTAGGCGAGCGCCGATCATGCCGGCCAATACATCGCCAGTTCCTGCGGTTGCCAACCGTGCGTTGCCTGTCGTGTTGATGCGTGCAAGCTGGCCCGGTGCCGTGATGATGGTGCCGGAGCCTTTGAGTACCACGGTACAGGCAAAGCGCTCTGCCATCACCTGCGCCAGGTGGAGCCGATTCGACTGGATGTCTTTGCTGCTCATGTTCATCAGTCGCGCGGCTTCCAGTGGGTGTGGTGTCAATACCGTGGTGTTTGCAGCGCGTGCAGCCAACAGATCTTGCAGCTTTGCATCTTGGGCAACCGCATTCAGGGCATCGGCATCCAGAACCAAGCGCCCGGCTTGGGCCAGAATGCGCGGCAAGTGCGCATGAATGGCGTTACCACCGCCGCATCCTGCAACCACCGCCATGGATTCAATAGCAAGTGTCAAGGGGTCGCGATACATCAGTTCAGGTTGGCCTCTATCCAGATGCGCGGTTGTGGGGGTTAACAAGCCGACATACACGCGTCCGGCACCTCCATGCAGGGCGGCGCGTGCCGCAAGCAGAGCCGCACCGGTCATGCTCGAACTGCCTCCGATGACACAAACATCCCCGTAACTGCCTTTATGGGTATTGTGGGCGCGGACCTCTCGCTGTGGTGGACGGTTCAATTGGGCGCTCGCGAGTACGGGCGCAGTAGTTCCCAGGGAGTTGAACCATATGTCGCCGCAGGCGTCGCGACCGTCGGCTGTGAAAAGACCGGGTTTCAGTGTCAGCAGACTCAGCGTGTAATTGGCCCTGACGTAGAAGCGGGCGCCGACTCCGGTATCTGTGTCGAGCCCGGACGGTACGTCGACGGCAAGCACCGGTGCAACGCGCGAGTTGATCTGTTGGATCCAGGCGCTGCACCTGTCATCCGAGTCCCTGGCATGACCGATTCCAAATAACGCGTCAACGCACAGATCGTATTGTTCGGGTGCCGTGTCGGCAAATAGGACACCTGCAGCCACAGCTTCCCTGTGGGCGATTGCGGCGTCGGTCGGGAGTTCTTTGGAGTTCTGGATACGGGTCACGATCGGGGTCTTTCCCCAATGTTTGAGGTGCTTTGCAGCCTCGTATCCGTCGCCTCCATTGTTTCCTGGGCCACAAGGGATCCAGACAACCCGCGCATGCGGCGCCACCGCCATTGCGAGCTTCGCGACGGCAAGTCCCGCTCGTTCCATCAAAGCGTGCGGCTGCAACGATTGCGCATAAAACGCCTCCAGTTCCCTGGTTGCTGCGCAGTTTTGGAGCAGTCTGGCTCCAGCGGACCCGTTGTGGTGAATTTTCAGGACGCGTTCAGAATTCGTAGGTTTCTCCTTCGCGCGCCAGCCGGATGTCCATGCCCGCTGCGATGGCCGCGTTGGTCGCAAGTGCGCTCTGGAATGCCTCTTCCAGTGCGTCATCACTGCGCGTGGGCTCATGGTGGGTGCAGTACAAGACCTTTGCCTGGGCCTGGTGTGCTATCGCAATGCTGGAACTGAACGTGCCGTGCCCCCATCCCTTTTTCGCCGGGTACTCGATGTCGGTGTAGGAACTGTCAGCAATGAACACGTCCACGCCTCGGATGGCTTCGAGAATCATGGCATTCTTGTCGTCGACAAACTCCTGGTACTCGTCGAATCCTTCGTCGCCGGGTTCATAAATGTTGTATGGGGGTTCGTGGTCACCGGTAAAAAACACAGATTTGCCGTTGCATTCAACGCGGTATCCAAAATCGATCACCGGGTGGTTGAGCATACAAGGCGTTATGGTGGCTGAGCCGATTTGCACCGACTCTCCTGGAACCAGGGTGACGTATTCAATGCGAGCCTTCATCTCGGCTTCGCGGACCGGGAAGTAGCTGTACTGGAGCTGAACCGACATGACCTGCTCGATACCCTTGCCGGAAACTGGGTCGAAACCGCCGTGCAGACGTAACGTGTTGCCGGGAATGAAATTGGGAATGAAGAACGGCAGGCCCTGGATGTGATCCCAGTGGGAGTGCGTGATCAGGACGTTGGCCGTGACGGGCAATTCCGCCAGCAAGGTCTGCGATAAAGGGAAGATGCCAGTACCGGCGTCCAAAATGATGAGTTCGTTGTTGTCAGTACGAATCTCTATGCAGGTCGTATTGCCACCGTATCGAACGGTCTTGGGGCCAGGCGAGGCGATGGATCCGCGAACCCCCCAAAATCTGACCTTCATGGCAACTCCTTCCTGCGCAAAACACAATGTGGCGTCCAAACCAACCCGACCAAGTTCTGGTTGGGGCCCAAATACCAGTGCAAGCGCATTGTCAGGGGAAAACACGCTTGAATCGGCGTCTCCCCACCGTAAGGGGAGTCGCCAGTCGCCATGTTATACTCGAACGGCTTTGCTGATGGTGCATCTGCCTGTCGGCGGGCAAATCGCAAATCCGCCCCATCAAGGTGTTGTCCGTCCAGGCAGTTGTTGCTCTTGGCCGGCGATAAGGGGGCAGGATTTTAGACCTAACCTTTGGAGTAATTTATGGCAGTAACAATGCGCGAAATGCTGGAAGCCGGCGTTCATTTTGGACATCAAACCCGCTTCTGGAATCCCAAGATGGCCCCGTTTATTTTCGGCCATCGCAACAAAATTCACATTATCAACCTGGAAAAGTCTTTGCCGATGTTCCAGGATGCGGCTAAATTTGTCCGCCAGTTGTCTGCCAAGCGTGGCACTATTCTGATGGTCGGCACCAAGCGCCAGGCGCGCGAAACGGTGGCTGAAGAGGCAAAACGCGCAGGTGTTCCTTTTGTGGACCAGCGCTGGTTGGGCGGCATGCTGACCAATTTCAAAACGGTCAAGACCTCCATCAAGCGCCTCAAAGAGATGAAGGCCCAACAAGAAACCGGTCTGGACAGCATGAGCAAGAAAGAGCAGTTGATGTTCGCTCGTGAGCTGGCCAAGCTGGAAAAAGACATTGGTGGCATTCAGGATATGGCAACCCTGCCAGACGCGATTTTTGTGATCGATGTCGGCTATCACAAAATTGCCATCGCGGAAGCGCGCAAACTGGGCATTCCTCTGATTGGTGTGGTTGACTCCAACCACTCGCCAGAAGGCATTGACTACGTTATTCCTGGCAATGATGACTCTTCCAAGGCAGTCACTTTGTACGCCCGCGGCATTGCAGACGCCATTCTCGAAGGCCGTGCGAACGCCATGGACGATGTGGTCAAGGCTGTTGCAGCTGAGACTGGTGACGAGTTTGTTGAGGTGAATGAAGCTTCTGCGTGAAGTCTTTTTTGCCCGAAAAAGGGGGCTTCGTTGCCCCTTTTTTTTAGCCTTTTATTAAACTATTGAACTGATAACGGAGAATCAAAATGGCTGCAATTACCGCAAGCATGGTCGCTGAACTGCGTGGAAAAACCGATGCTCCCATGATGGAGTGCAAGAGGGCATTGACCGAAGCCGAGGGCGATATGGTCAAGGCTGAAGAGTTGTTGCGTGTCAAACTGGGTAGCAAGGCTGGCAAAGCAGCGGCCCGTATCACCGCCGAAGGTGTTGTTGTGAGCTGCATGGATGGTGCTGTGGGTGCCATGCTGGAAGTCAATTGTGAAACCGACTTTGTGACCAAAAATGACAGTTTCCTGGGCCTGGCCAACGCGGCCGTTGGCCTGATCGCGAAACACAACCCCGCAGACGTGGCCGCGCTGGGCGCGTTGGCCTATGAGCAAGACGGATTCGGCCCCACACTGGAAGATGTACGCAAGGGCCTGATCGGCAAGATCGGTGAAAACATGACCTTCCGTCGTTTCAAGCGTTTCGCCAGTGGCTCACAACTGGCTTCTTACCTGCACGGTACCCGTATCGGCGTGGTGGTCGAGTTTGAAGGTGATGCTGTTGCAGCCAAGGACGTTGCTATGCACGTTGCAGCCATGAAGCCTGTTGCATTGACAAGCAACGACGTGCCCGCCGAGTTGGTGGAGCGTGAGCGTTCTGTGGCGGCTGCCAAGGCTGCTGAAGACGCAGCTGTTGCCACGGCTGCGGGCAAGCCCGTCCAGTCCGCTGAAATCGTTGCCAAGCGTATTGATGGCGGCGTGCAGAAGTACCTCAAAGAGGTCTCGCTGTTCAATCAGACGTTTGTCAAAAACGACAAGCAAACCGTGGAACAGATGCTGAAAGCCTCTGGAACCACCGTGAAAGCGTTCACCATGTACGTGGTTGGCGAAGGCATCGAGAAGAAGGTCGACGACTTTGCTGCTGAAGTGGCAGCGCAAGTCGCGGCTGCTCAACAAGCTGCCTGATCTGCGGTTTCTCGGCGCCACACTGTCCACCTGCAATACACGGAGTCACCCATGAGCCAAGATAAGCCTGCCTACAAACGCATACTGCTGAAGTTGTCGGGAGAGGCCTTGATGGGTGACGATCAATTCGGCATCAATCGCGACACCATCGTGCGGATGGTCGACGAAATTGCCGAAGTCACGCGATTGGGCGTGGAGGTGGCAGTGGTCATTGGTGGCGGTAATATTTTTCGCGGGGTCGCCGGTGGCTCCGTCGGAATGGACCGTGCCACGGCGGACTACATGGGTATGCTGGCCACGGTAATGAATGCTTTGGCTTTGGGCGATACCATGAACAAAGCGGGTTTGATCGCCCGGGTGATGTCAGCCATTGGAATTGAGCAGGTCGTTGAGCCCTACGTGCGCCCCAAGGCCTTGCAGTACCTGGAAGAGGGCAAAGTTGTCATTTTTGCAGCGGGTACTGGCAACCCATTCTTTACAACAGACACTGCAGCAGCATTGCGCGGGGCGGAGATCGGGGCGGAGATTGTGCTCAAAGCGACCAAGGTGGACGGCGTCTATACGGCGGACCCCAAGAAAGATCCCCAGGCCACCCGGTATTCCAAGATTACATTCAATGATGCGATGTCGCAAAACCTCGGAATCATGGATGCGGCTGCCTTTGCATTGTGCCGGGACCAAAAGCTTCCTATTAAAGTGTTTTCAATCTTCAAGCATGGCGCGCTCAAACGCGTCGTGATGGGGGAAGACGAGGGTACGCTGGTCTACGCCTAAGGGGTATTTCTGGATTTGTTCTATGGGTTTGACGTGCGGAGTATGAACTATGGCTATTGAAGAAATCAAAAAGACGCTGGATGGCAAGATGGACCAGTCCATTGAGGCATTCAAGCATAACTTGACAAAAATTCGCACGGGACGTGCCAATCCGGCCTTGCTGGATACCGTTCACGTTGACTACTATGGGGCCATGTTGCCGTTGAGTCAGGTTGCCAATCTATCCCTACTCGATGCCCGCACCATCAGCGTACAGCCTTGGGAAAAAGGCATGGGTGCCAAAATCGAGAAGGCCATTCGTGACAGTGATCTGGGACTCAACCCGTCGAGCATGGGGGATCTGATTCGGGTGCCCATGCCGGTGATGACCGAAGAGCGTCGGCGTGAGTTGACCAAGGTCGTTCGCGGAGAAGGCGAAAATGCAAAAATCGCTGTTCGCAATTTGCGACGCGACGCAAACGAAGCCGTGAAGAAATTGGTGAAGGAAAAGATGGCGTCCGAAGATGATCAAAAACGATCGGAGGCGGAAATCCAAAAGTTGACTGATCGACACATTGCGGAAGTCGATCGTCTGATTGCTTCCAAAGAACACGACATCATGGCGGTTTGATTTACCGCCACAATTGAATTGAGCGGGCCTATATGGCAGAACAGGTTTCCGTGCCACGCCATATTGCCATCGTCATGGATGGAAATGGCCGATGGGCTTCCAAGCGTTTTATGCCCCGTATCGCGGGGCATAAGCAAGGCGTGGATGCGCTCAAGCGCATTGTCAGTGCCTGCCCGCAGCGCGGCATTGACACGTTGACAGTTTTTGCGTTCTCCTCTGAAAACTGGAACCGTCCGGTTGATGAGGTTTCGGGGCTGATGGATATTTTGGCGATGGCCCTGTCCCGAGAAGTCCCGAAGCTGCAAACCGATGGTGTTCGCCTCCGGTTTGTGGGTGCGCGTGAAAACCTGTCTGTGCGGGTGAGGCGGGGGCTGGAGGAAGCCGAGGAGGCAACCATGTGCAACACGGTGCTGACACTCAATGTCTGCTTCAACTATGGGGGGCGGTGGGACATTGCATCAGCGGCGGCGCGCCTGGCAGCAGCTGGCGAGCCCATCACCGAGCAGTCTCTGTCAGGAGCGCTGTCATTGGCACACTGTACGGACCCGGACTTGTTGATCCGGACCGGCAACGAGATGCGTCTGAGCAACTTTCTGCTATGGCAGGCTGCATACTCTGAGCTTTATTTCAGCGAATTGCTCTGGCCCGATTTTGACGAGGCCGCACTGGATGCAGCGCTGCTGGAGTACGGAACGCGAGAGCGCCGATTTGGCAAGACATCTGGCCAGCTTTCTGACGCGGTTACCTCGAAGGCCTAAAGTGGACATGCCATGCTGAAGCAACGAGTTATCACCGCGCTGTTGTTGTTGGCTGTCCTGTTGCCTGCCGTTTTTTACCACCGATCAGAAGCGTTCGCTGTCGTGGCGCTGGTACTGATTGCGGCCGCAGCCTGGGAGTGGGCGCGTTTGAACCAGTGTGGGCCGACGGCGTCGCTCATGGTGGGAGGGCTGTGTGCGCTGTTGTGTGTTTTGTCGTGGTATGCGGGGCTCCTGTCTGTACCCATGCACATGCTCTGGGTGTTTGTCGGCAGCGCGTGGGTCATTGTGGGTGCGTGGCTTTTGCACGGTGGCGCCAGGGTCTGGTCCAATGTGCCACGATTCTTACGTCTGGCGGGCGGATTGGGGGCGCTCTGGGCAGCCTGGGTTGCGGTGACCCAGGCACGGATCATCGGGATAAACTTCCTCTTTTCAGTGTTGGTACTGGTGTGGGTTGCCGACATATTTGCCTATTTTTTTGGGCGGGCGTTGGGCGGAAAATTCTTCTCCCGAAAGCTGGCGCCGTCCATCAGTCCCGGAAAAACGTGGGAGGGGGCATTGGGTGGAATGCTGGGCGTCATAGTCTGCGCCTTTGTGTGGCGCAGCTTGGATGTCACCGCGCCTATGGGGGGCGCCAGTTTGTACACGCGTCTGGGTAATGTGAATCTCGCGTTCATGGTGCTGGCTGTCTTATTTCTCGCCGCAATGAGCATCGTTGGTGACCTGGTTGAGTCGCTTTTTAAGCGCAGCGCCGGTGTCAAGGACAGCAGTGGCCTGCTACCAGGGCACGGCGGTGTGCTCGATCGGGTGGATGCACTGCTTCCGATACTCCCGCTGGCGATGATGTTAGGTACGGTATGAATGCAGTGAAGTCCCGCGTGGTGGTCCTGGGGTCGACCGGCTCGATAGGCGTCAATACCCTTGATGTCATAGCGCACCATCCGCAGCGTTTTGAAGTGTTCGCCTTGACAGCTGCCACCAGCGTGGAGACCATGTTGGCCCAGTGCGCGCAGCACAAGCCCGTTTTTGCCGTGATGGCTAGTGAACCGCATGGGTTGCAGCTTCAGCAGGCGTGTCGCAGTGCGGGCTTGTCCACCCGGGTGTTGTGGGGCAGCAGTGCCATTGCCATGGTGGCTAGCCACGAACTGGCGGACACGGTCATGGCGGCGATTGTGGGTGCGGCAGGACTTGCACCGTGCCTTGCGGCCGCGCAGTCCGGCAAGCGCTTGTTGTTGGCAAACAAAGAGGCTTTGGTCGTCGGTGGGCAACTGTTCATGGACACCGTGGCTGCGGGTGGTGCCACCTTGTTGCCCATTGACAGTGAGCATTCCGCCGTCTTTCAGTCCCTTCCTCCAGACCCCCGGGATTGGGCCATGCGCATTGACAAAATCATACTCACGGCATCTGGTGGTCCCTTTCGGACCCGGGACCCCTTGACATTGCGACATGTGACCCCCGAAGAGGCCTGCGCCCACCCCAATTGGGTCATGGGACGCAAAATCTCGGTCGATTCAGCCACCATGATGAACAAGGCCCTGGAGGTCATTGAGGCGAAGTTTCTGTTTGGCGTCGCACCGGAGCAGATTCAAGTGGTCGTTCACCCGCAGAGCGTTATTCATTCCATGGTCCAGTATGTGGACAACTCTGTCGTTGCGCAGTTGGGTACTCCCGATATGCGGGGTCCCATAGCCTACGGCTTGTCGTGGCCTGAGCGCATCCGATCTGGCGCAGCCGCGCTGGACTTTTCTGCGATGGCGGGATTGACCTTTGAATCTCTGGCAACCGACGACCACAGGAAGCGCTTTCCCGGCATCGACCTGGCCTGGGCCGTTCTCAAGAGCCCGCCGGGAACCACAGCCGTGCTGAATGCTGCAAATGAGGTGGCCGTCGCGGCATTCTTGGATCGCAAAATCCGGTACGACCAGATTCACCACGTCAATATGCAAACCTTGAATTCCATTGCGCCGCAACCGCCGGGTTCGTTGGACGATCTGTTGGCGCTTGATCTGCAGTCTCGGCAGGCCGCAGAAATCGCGATTTCGCATTTGCATGCTAAATAACTGCGGCAGGGTCCCTGCATGCTGACACTGGCTGCCTTTGTCGTCGCTATTGCCGTCCTGGTTGCTGTGCACGAGCTGGGGCATTTTTCCGTGGCGCGTTTGTGTGGTGTCAAGGTCTTGCGCTTTTCGGTGGGATTTGGTCCGCGGCTTTGGGGATGGAGATCGCCGAGGTCCGGCACGGAATTTGTGGTGGGCATGCTTCCTTTAGGGGGCTATGTCAAGATGCTGGACGCGCGCGAAGGCCCCGTCGAATTGCATGAGCAGGCCACGGCGTTTAACGCCCAGCCACTACGCGGCAAAGTTGCGATCGTCCTTGCCGGCCCACTCGCCAACCTCATCCTGGCAGTCGCTCTGTACAGCGGCGTCCATTGGACTGGCATGGAGCTGCCTCAGGCGATTGTCGGTATGCCAGCAACCGGCTCTGTTCTCGCAGCAGCAGGTTTCTCGGGTGGCGAGCACATACAGCAGGCCGGCTTTGAGGGTGAACCACTTGAAGAGGTACAGTCTTTTGAGGGTTTGCGCTGGTGGCTGGCACGGGGTGCCATAGAGCACCGCAATGTGCAGTTGGTTTTTTCGACGTCGCGAGAACCCCGCCCACAATCCATACTATTGAAGCTGAGCGGTGTTGACGCACGCAGCGCAGACGCTCAATTGTTTCAGCGAATTGGCCTCGCTGCGCCTTATTCCCCTGCACGACTGGGTTCTATGTTGCCTGGTGGTGCTGCGGCCCAGGCGCAGCTACAGGTGAATGACTTGGTGCTGCGGGTGGATCAGACAGATATTGTTGATGCCGGGCAGTTGCGCGCCCTGATTCGACAGTCCGGACAAAGTGGCGCGCCAGGGCAGCAGGCATGGTTGGTGGATCGCAACGGCACGCGTCTTTCCATCATCGTGTCACCGAAGCTGGAACATGAAGGCAAGGAATCGATTGGCAGGGTTGGAGCACTGATTGGTGCCCCGCTCGCCATGACGACGGTGCGTTATGGCCTTTGGGATGGGGTGGAGAAGGCCGTGCTACGGACCTGGGAAACTTCGACGTTGACCCTGCGGGTTATGGGGCAGATTGTAAAGGGTGACGCATCACTGGACAACTTGAGCGGACCCATCACCATAGCCGACTATGCCGGAAAGTCCGCGGCAATGGGCTTTACACAGTTTCTTGTTTTTCTAGCGCTGATGAGTGTTAGTCTGGGGGTTCTCAACCTGCTGCCGTTGCCTATCCTCGATGGAGGGCACCTGATGTATTATCTTTGGGAGGCGCTCTCTGGTAAGCCTGTGTCGCAGCCGTGGACCGAACGGCTGCAAAAATTGGGGTTGGTCGTCTTGCTGATGATGATGTCAGTGGCCATTGTGAACGACGTGACGCGTTTGCTGCAGTAACCGGGCCGTCCTCAAATTTCCGGAATACTTAAATTGACAAAAATGCAATTCAATCGAAATTTCCTGCGCCGCGCGTCTGCCGTGGCGGTATCCCTGTTTGTTTTGCAGGGCGCGATGGCAGTGGAACCATTTACGGTCAAGGACATTCGCGTTGAAGGACTTCAAAGGGCCGAGGCGGGAACCATCTTCGCGTCACTGCCGGTCCGGGTTGGTGATACCTATAGCGATGACAAAGCGGCTGCATCGATCAAGGCGCTATTCAGTCTCGGTTTGTTCAAGGACGTTCGTATCGACGTCAATGATGGCGTACTGGTGGTCATCGTCGAAGAGCGGCCAACCATTGCCGAGATCGATTTTGTGGGCACCAAGGAATTTGACAAAGACGTGTTGAAAAAAGCGTTGCTGCAGATTGGTTTGGCCGACGGCCGGCCGTTTGACAAGGCCCTGGTTGACAGGGCCGAGCAGGAGTTGAAGCGCCAGTACATTAACCGCAGTATGTACGCGTCGGAAGTGATTACGACGGTGACGCCGGTGGAGCGCAACCGTGTGAACCTGAGTTTTTCGGTGCAGGAGGGTGAGCCCGCCAAGATCAGCGATATTCGAATTGTTGGCAATAAGGCTTTCTCGGAGTCCACTTTACGGGGCCTGTTTGATCTTGACACGGGCGGGTGGTTGAGCTGGTACACCAAATCAGACCGCTACGCACGCGCCAAGCTGAACGCCGATCTGGAGGCCCTGCGGTCGTACTATTTGGCACGCGGCTACCTTGAGTTCAAGGTTGAGTCCACGCAGGTCGCCATTTCCCCCAACAAGCAGGACATTGGCATCACGATCAACGTGGTGGAGGGCGATCAATTCGTGGTCTCCAAGGTCAACCTGGCTGGCAATTTCCTGGGAAAGGAAAATGAATTCAAGTCCCTGGTCCGGATTCAGGTCGGTCAACCCTATAACGCGGATCAAGTGGCTGTCACGAGCAAAGCATTTACGGACTACTTTGGCAATTTTGGCTACGCCTTTTCCAGGGTTGAACCGCGTACGGTGATCGACAGAACAACCAATCGCGTGGAGATTACGTTGCAGGTGGATCCTTCGCGCCGCGTCTACGTGCGTCGCGTCAACGTAGCCGGAAATGATCGCACCCGAGACGAAGTGATTCGCCGTGAGTTCCGCCAATTTGAAGCGTCCTGGTACGACGGAGAGAAAATCAAGCAATCTCGCAACCGCGTGGACCGGCTCGGCTACTTCAAGGAAGTCACCATGGACACTTCCGAGGTACCTGGTTCTCAAGACCAGGTGGATTTGACCATCACGGTGGCTGAAAAACCAACGGGCAGTATCAGCCTGGGTGCCGGTATTTCAAGCGCCGATGGTTTTGGTGTGTCGTTTGGATTCAAGCAGGACAATGCATTTGGGTCTGGCAATTCGCTGGGCATTGAATTGAACACCAGCAAGCAGAATCGTACAGTGGTGTTCAACACAACGAATCCGTACTTTACGGAGGACGGTGTGTCCCGTACTCTGGATGTATACCAGCGAAACTCCAAGCCGTACGTCGACGTCAACAGCTACGCGATAGAGACGACCGGAGGAAGTATCCGTTTTGGCGTGCCATTCACCGAATACGACACGGTTTTCTTTGGCCTGGGTATCGACCAGACGACAATTGTTCCCGGGAACTACCTGCCTGTGGTTTACCAGGACTTTGCCAACAAGTTTGGCTTCACCAGCAATGCTGTTCCACTCACGATTGGCTGGGGCCGCGACACCCGCGACAGTGCATTGGTACCTACCATAGGTAAAGTGATCAAGGCTTCCGGCGAATGGAGTATTGCTGGCGAACTGAAATATGCCCGTGGAACAGCGGTGTACCAGCAGTTCATTCCGGTCACCAACAAGATTACCGCCGCGTTGAACGCGGAGCTGTCTGTTGGCTCCTCGACTGGGGATTCGACATATCCCATATTCAAGAATTTCTACTCCGGCGGTTTGGGTTCCGTCCGTGGTTTCGAGCAGGGTAGTTTGACGACGGGAACCCAACGCACATTGGGCCTGACGGCGACCGGCGGTACCAAGAAGATTAATTTCAATGCGGAACTGCTGTCTCCCTTGCCGGGAGGTGGCAAGGATCGCACGTTGCGGGTCTACACATTCCTCGACGCTGGCGGGATTTATGGGCCCGATGAGGGGCTCCAATTGAGTGATATGCGCAGCTCCTATGGGGTTGGCATCAGCTGGATATCTCCTGTGGGACCCTTGCGGCTTGCCTTCTCGAAACCGATCAAACAATTTGAAGGCGATAAAATACAGGCACTGCAATTCCAGATCGGAAGTTCCTTCTAATGAACACTTTAAAACTACGTTGCTTGCTGTCGGTGCTGCTTATGGGCATTGGCGTCGGTGCTGTCGCGCAGGACTTCAAGGTTGGATACATCAATACGCAGATGATTACGACCCAGTCCAACCCGGCAAAAGTAGCACAGGCCAAACTGGAGCAAGAGTTCTCCAAGCGGCAGAAAGAGTTGGTTGAGCAGCAGGCTGCCTTGAAAGCGTTTGGTGAGAAATTTGAACGCGATGCCCCCACACTCAGCGAGAGTCAACGCAGTGCCCGCCAAAAAGAAGGTGCAGAATTGGGCAGAGACTTGCAGCGCCGTCAGCGAGAGTTCCAGGAGGACCTCAATGGACGCCGGAATGAAGAATTGCAACAGGTTCTGGACCGGGCAACCAAGGCGGTGAAGCAGGTCGCCGACGCTGAAAAGTACGACATGGTTCTTCAGGAAGTTGTCTACGTCAACACCAAACATGACATAACCGACAAGGTTCTCAAGATCCTGAACGCTGGATCCAAGTAAGTTTCGGGCGCCCGAGGACTGGGGTATGCAGCTCGAACTGGGTTCCATTGTGGCCGCGTTGGGGGGTGAGTTGTGCGGCGAACCCTCTGTGGTCATCACCGGACTGGCTCCGCTGGAGTCGGCCACGCCACAGCAGATGGGTTTCTTGAGCAACCCCAGGTACCAGCCACAATTGCTGGCCTCCAGGGCGGGTTGTGTCATTGTGGCTCCGCAGATGAAAGAGCCTGCGGTCCTGCGCGGCGCGTGCATTGTCACGGAACAACCGTATTTGTACTTCGCCAAACTCACCCAATTGTGGAAGCGCGGGCTGACGCAGAGCACGCCGGCGACTGTGCATCCGAGTGCCGTGGTGGATGCGCTGGCGGTGGTGCATCCCTCGGCATCCATTGGCCCCTTGTGCGTCGTGGAGCGAGGCGCCCGCATTGGTGCCGACACGGTGTTGAAGTCCCGCGTGACGGTGGGCGAAGACTGTGTGGTGGGTGATCGCTGCATCGTGCATTCCGGTGTGGTCATCGGAGCCGACGGATTCGGCTTTGCACCAAATGGCGATGGATGGGAAAAGATTGAGCAACTCGGTTCTGTGGTGATTGGCAATGATGTGGAGATTGGTGCCAACACCTGTATTGACCGTGGCGCCCTGCAGGACACGGTGATTGAGGATGGCGTCAAGCTCGACAATCTGATCCAGATTGGGCACAACGTGCGGGTAGGGCGGCACACGGCCATGGCCGGCTGCGTGGGTGTGGCGGGCAGTGCGACAATAGGCCCGCATTGCACGGTAGGTGGGGGGGCCATCATTCTGGGCCACTTGACAATTGGTTCCCACGTCAATATCTCCGCCGGAACCCTGGTCAGCAAGTCGATACTGAAGCCTGGCCACTACACTGGAATATTTCCCGTCGACGACAACGCGACATGGGAGCGCAATGCCGCCTCGCTCAAGCAATTGCACAGTCTGCGCAATCGAATAAAGAATTTGGAACAAGAGACAAAAAAATGATGGATATCCACGAGATTCTCAAGCAACTGCCCCACCGTTACCCGTTCCTCATGATCGATCGCGTTGTATCGATGGAAAAAGGCAAATGTATTCAGGCATTGAAAAACGTATCGATCAACGAGCCATTTTTCAACGGACATTTTCCGCACCGTCCGGTGATGCCCGGGGTGTTGATGCTCGAAGCCATGGCGCAGGCAGCAGCCCTTTTGGCGTTTGACGCAATTGGGCAAAGTCCGGACGACAAAACGGTGTACTACTTTGCAGGCATTGATGCAGCACGATTCAAGCGCCCGGTTGAACCCGGCGACCAATTGGTCATGGATGTGGAGTTGCTACGCGTGAAGTCCGGGATATTCAAATTCAAGGGCGTCACCCGAGTAGACGGCAACGTGGTCTGCGAAGCCGAATTGATGTGCACGATGCGCACCGTTGCCTGACGCACAGCGTAGCTTGCCGTGACACACATCCACCCCAGCGCTATCGTTGATCCGGCTGCCGAGCTGGATAGCTCGGTCACCGTCGGACCCTACACCGTCATCGGACCCCATGTCCGCATTGCAGCGGGTACTACGGTGGGCCCGCATTGCGTTATCGAGGGCCACACGACCATTGGCCGCGACAACCGCATCTTCCAGTTCAATTCGCTGGGGGCCATTCCCCAGGACAAGAAATATGCGGGTGAACCGTGTGAGCTGCGCATTGGCGATCGCAATACCATCCGCGAGTTTTGCACCTTCAATATCGGTTCCCCCGGCGATGCCGGTGTCACCCAGCTCGGCAACGACAACTGGATCATGGCCTACGTGCATCTGGCGCACGACTGCGACGTCGGCAACAATACCATTTTTGCCAACAACGCGGCGCTGGCCGGCCATGTGCATGTGGGGGACTGGGCTATTCTGGGCGGCTATACCGCAGTGCACCAGTTTGTGCGACTGGGCGCGCATTGCATGACCGCTTTGTGCTCTATGCTGGTGGCCGATGTGCCGCCATTTGTGATGTGCCAGGGCCAACCTGCTGCGGCACGCTCCATGAATTTTGAAGGTCTGCGCCGGCGGGGCTGGACGCCCGAGCGCATCAGCGGGGTCAAAGCCATGCACAAAGCCCTGTACCGCGATGGCCTGACGCTAGAGCAGGCAAAGGCCCACATTGCTGCCATGGCGTCAGAGCAGCCCGAAACGGCGGTCGATGTTGCCATGATGTTGTCCTTTCTGGACCAGACTTCGCCTCAACGCGGCATCGTTCGCTAAGACCGCGCCATGCCATCGGCGTCACCCTTTGTCGCCATGGTCGCCGGCGAAGCATCTGGCGATCTGCTGGCCGGCCTCCTGCTGGAAGGCTTGCGCCAGCGCTGGCCGCAGCTGACGTCCGCGGGCATCGGCGGCCCCCAGATGGCGCATAACGGTTTTGCTGCCTGGTGGCCGCACCACAAGCTCTCGGTACACGGTTTTGGTTGGGAGGTTCTGCGCCGCTACCGCGAGATCGTCGGCATCCGCAAGCAGCTTCAAACCCGATTGCTGGAACAGCGCCCGGATGTGTTCATTGGCGTTGATGCGCCAGACTTCAACCTGGACCTGGAACGCAATCTGCGCGGTGCAGGAATCAAGACCGTTCACTTCGTTTGCCCGTCGATCTGGGCCTGGCGGCCCGAACGGGTGGAGAAGATCCGCGCCAGCGTGGACCATGTGCTGTGTATTTTTCCTTTCGAGCCGGAGCTGCTGGCCAGCCACGGCATCAGCGCCACCTACGTGGGCCACCCGCTGGCCAACCTGATCCCGCTGGACGCGGACAAGGCCGCCGCCCGGACGGCACTGGGCCTGGATGTTGGCGATCGAGTGCTGGCGTTGTTACCCGGTAGCCGGGCATCCGAGGTCAAGTACCTGGCACCCAGGTTCTTTCAGGCTGCAGCCCTCGTCAAGCAAGCGAAGAGCGCTATCAAATTGATAGTTCCCGCAGTGCCGGCCCTGCGCGGGGCGATAGAGCATGCCGCCGCACGGGCGGGGGTGCTGGAGCAGGTGCAGATTGTTAGCGGACAGTCACATACCGTGCTGGCGGCATGCGACGTGACGCTGATCGCCAGTGGTACCGCTACGCTCGAAGCCGCACTGTACAAACGCCCCATGGTGATCGCCTACCGCATGGGCTGGCTGTCTTGGCAGATCATGCGGGGCAAGCAGCTCCAGCCCTGGGTGGGTCTGCCCAATATCCTGAGTCGCGAATTCATCGTGCCCGAGTTGATTCAGGACCGGGCCACGCCGCAGGCCCTGGCAGATGCCGTGCTGCAGTGGCTGGACGACCTGGACCACCAGCCTGCGAAAATGGCCACTCTGCAACAACAATTCGTCGCGCTGCACCACAGTTTGCGGCGCGACACTCCCACTTTGGCGACCGATGCGATCGAAAAAATTCTTGCACGCTGAGCAGGTGGCGCTTTCCTGGGATACGCCCGGTCTGGTCGCCGGCGTCGACGAGGCCGGGCGTGGCCCGCTGGCCGGGCCGGTGGTGGCCGCTGCCGTGATTTTGGACGCACGCAACCCGATCCAGGGTCTGGCCGATTCCAAGGTGTTGACCGCACGCCGTCGGGAGCAGTTGTTTGACGAAATCCGCGCCAAGGCCCTGTGCTGTTCCATCGCCCAGGCCAGCGTAGAGGAGATTGACCAGATCAACATTCTGCAGGCCACGTTGTTGGCCATGCGCCGTGCGGTGGAAGGCTTGCGGCTCAAACCCGCACTGGTGCTGGTCGACGGCAACCGCTTGCCGGTGCTGGACATCCTGGCCGAGGCCATTGTCAAAGGTGACAGTAAGGTACCTGCCATTTCAGCCGCCTCGATTCTGGCCAAGGTCACCCGCGATCGCTGGTGTGCCGAGCTGGACGCGCAGTACCCGCAATATGGCTTTGCCGGCCACAAGGGCTACGGCACGGCCGAGCACCTGCAGGCACTGCAAACCCACGGCGCGTGCCCGCAGCACCGCAAGACCTTCAGCCCGGTGGCCAGGGTGCTGGCATGAACCCGCCAGTGCCCATCACTTCGCGCGAGAACCCGCTGCTCAAGGAGTTGCGCAAAGTCGCCCAGGACAACACGGCCTACCGTAAGGCCGGACGGTTCTGGATCGAGGGAGACCATCTGTGCAGTGCGGCCCTGCAGCGTGGCCTGAAGCCTGCCGTGGCTGTGTTCACTGAAGACTATTGGCCTCTAGCCCTCGCAGAATATAAACAAGCCGCTATCAAAAGCATAGTAATCCCGACGGCGCTGTTTCGCGAACTCAGTGGTCTGGAATCGCCAGCCGGTGTGGGTTTCGTACTGGATTTGCCGACAGACCCGCACATGCAACCCCTGGCTGCCACGGTAATACTGGACCGTGTGCAAGACGCCGGCAATGTGGGCTCCATCCTGCGTAGCGCAGGGGCCTTTGGCTTCAGGCAGGTAGTGGCGCTCAAGGGCACGGCTGCACTGTGGTCGCCCAAGGTGTTGCGCGCGGGCATGGGCGCGCACTTCGGATTGCATCTGCTCGAAGGGGCCGAACTGTCGACGCTGGATGCATTGCAGGTACCCATCGTGGTGACCAGCTCACACCGGGGCGAATGGATTCAAGACCTGCTGTTGCCGCAGCCCTGCGCCTGGGCCATGGGCCACGAAGGGCAGGGCGTGTGTTCCGGGTTGATGGAGCGGGCCCAGTTTTTTGCCCGGATTGGGCAACCCGGCGGCGAGGAGTCGCTCAATGTGGCGGCGGCGGCGGCCATTTGTCTGCATGCGAGCAGCCTGGCCCTGCTGCGGGTCTAGTGTATGAACTTGCCGCCGCGGCCAATGATGGTCAGGTCGGTGAAATTGGAGCCTTGGTGGTCTTTGCCGCCATAGGTAATGGTGAAGCCACCCAGGTTGACATCGTGCATGGATTCGAGCCCTGCAATCAGCGCGTCACGTGACAGGTTTTTCCCGGCACGGCGAATACCCTCAACCAGCACGCGTGCCGTGAGATAGCCCTCCAGGCTGGAAAAGTCGAAGTCTTTCTGGCCAGCCTCTGTCATGCGCAGCTGGTATTCCCGAACGATGGGAATGCCCTGTGCAAAAGGAAATGGCACGACCTGCGAAATCACAACCCCTTGGCCGGCGTCCCCCAGTTCGTCCGCCAATGCTCGGGACCCCACAAAACTGACGTTGAAGAACTGTCCGCCATAACCCTTTGCGCGCGCTTGCTTGATCAAAGCTGCACAGGCTTTGTAGGCGCCAATTTGCACGATGGCTTCGGGCTCAGATTTGACCAGCGTTTCCACAGCAGTCGCGACGTCCACCGTATTGCGCTCCACCGTGGCGGTAGACACCGATTTGAGCTGGCGTTTGCCCAATGCACGTGTTACGCCTTCCAGGCCGGCCTTCCCATAGGCATCATTTTGGTAGAAGACCGCAATCTTTTTGATGCCCAAGGTTGTGAGGTGTTGCACAATGCGCTCGGTCTCGTCAAAGTAGCTGGCACGAACATGAAAGACGTTGCGGTTGAACGGCTCGCGCAGTGCCTGTGCGCCCGTGAACATGCCAACCAGGGGCACTTGTTCCTCGCTGAGGATGGGCAGCGCAGCCAGCCCAGTGGGCGTCCCGACGGAACCTGCCAGTGCGAATACCCTGTCTTCATGGATCAGTGCCTTGACCGCTGCTGCGGCTTTTTCGGGTTCATACCCGTCGTCGCGGGTGACGAGCTTGATCGCCCGCCCGTTCACCCCACCTTGTGCATTGATGGCGCTGAAATAGGCTTGCATGCCCAGTTGCATGCGCAGTCCAAGTTGCGCCGAAGGTCCGCTGATGGCAGCAAACTGGCCAATCAGAATTTCCCGGTCAGTGACACCGTTCTCGGCTTGTGCCACACAGGAGGAATACACCAGAACAAGCGCAGCCAGTTTTTGGGACAGTTTCATGTTGTGTGCCATTCGTAAGTGGACAAGTGAGCGTAGGCTAACGCATTTTGTTGACGCGGTCGACAATTGTGCGCTTTGCAGATTGGATGGCCCGCAACCGGCGGGTGCAGGGTCGCAGCCGCTATAATGAGAGGCTTTCCAGAAAACAGCCGTCCCAAGCGCAGTTCAAGCACCTTTCCCAACCAACAACAGCCGCCAAGAATTGTTCTTGAGCACGCTTGGGCGTACCCGTAACACAGTCGGAGAACCCAGTGCTTTTGTCTCTCAAGGGAACCACCCCCCCCGCCATCCTGGCGCTCGCAGACGGCACGGTCTATATTGGCAATTCCATTGGAGCGCCAGGCTCCACGGTCGGCGAGGTCGTGTTCAACACGTCCATGACCGGCTACCAGGAGATCCTGACCGATCCCAGTTATTGCCAGCAGATCGTCACCCTCACTTACCCCCACATCGGCAACTACGGCACCAATCCCGAGGACGTCGAGTCCGACAAGGTCCATGCCGCCGGTTTGATCATTCGTGATCTGCCCATGGTGGCCTCCAATTTTCGCAGTACCGCGACCTTGAGCGAATACCTGGTCAAGGCCGGCACGGTGGCCATTGCCAACGTGGATACCCGCCAGTTGACCCGGCAGCTGCGCACCCAGGGCGCGCAGAATGGCTGCATCCTGGCGCTGGGCGCGGGCGAAGCCGTGACCACCGCCTTGGTGGACAAGGCGATTGCGGCGGCCAAGGCCGCGCCTGCGATGTCGGGCCTGGATCTGGCCAAAGTGGTCTCCGCGCGCGAAACCACCCAATGGACCGAAGCCGAATGGACGCTGGGCACTGGCTACGGCCAGCAGACGGCGCCACGCTTCCATGTGGTGGCGTATGACTTTGGTGTCAAGAAGAACATTCTGCGCATGTTGGCCGAGCGCGGCTGCAAAGTTACCGTGGTGCCGGCGCAAACTTCGGCGGCCGAGGTGCTCAAGTACCAGCCCGATGGCATTTTCCTCAGCAATGGCCCCGGTGACCCCGAGCCCTGCGACTACGCGATAGAAGCAACCCGCACGCTGATCGAATCCGGCATCCCCACCTTCGGTATCTGCCTGGGGCACCAGATCATGGCGCTGGCCTCCGGCGCCAAGACCTTCAAGATGAAGTTTGGCCACCACGGTGCCAACCATCCAGTCAAGGATCTGGACAGTGGCCGCGTCTCCATCACCAGCCAGAACCACGGTTTTGCGGTGGATGAGCGCACGTTGCCGGCCAAGCTGCGGCCCACCCACATCAGCCTGTTTGACAACACGCTACAGGGTCTGGAGCGCACCGACAAGCCGGCCTTCTGTTTCCAGGGCCACCCCGAGGCATCGCCGGGGCCGCACGATATTGGCTACCTGTTCGACCGCTTCATCC
The DNA here is from genome assembly GCA_030645355.1 of Rhodoferax sp. Classification (GTDB taxonomy): domain Bacteria; phylum Pseudomonadota; class Gammaproteobacteria; order Burkholderiales; family Burkholderiaceae_C; genus Allorhodoferax. Next base: position 24,691 of record JAUSNJ010000134.1, read on the forward strand.
GCTCCATGGAAACTGTCAAGGGTCAGCGCGCATGAGCTTCTACGGCGTCACCGACTTGTGGACCTATGTGATAGGGGCGTTTGGCATCATTCTGCTGCCCGGCCCGAATTCGCTGTTCGTGCTGTCGGTGGCCACTTCTCGCGGGGTCAAGGCAGGTTACCAGGGGGCATGCGGCGTGTTTGTGGGCGACACCATTCTGCTGGTGCTCACCGCCCTGGGGGCTGCCAGTTTGTTGCGCAGTAACCCGGCGCTGTTCACAGTGGTGAAGTACGCCGGTGCGGCCTACCTGGCCTGGTTGGGCGTGAACCTGGTCTGGGCCGCCATCCAAAAGTGGCGCAGCGCCGATGTGCCACAGGCTCAAGCGGTTGCTGAAGCTCCCGCCAACCTGGCGCACCCGTTCAAGCGGGCGCTGGTCATCAGCCTGCTCAACCCGAAGGCGATTCTGTTTTTGCTGTCGTTCTTTGTGCAGTTTATTGACCCGACCTATGAGACGCCCGCCATTCCGTTTTTGATACTGAGCGCCATCGTCATGGCCTTCAGTGCCCTGTATTTGTCCGCGCTGATTTTTGCCGGTGCCCGACTGGCCCAAATATTCAGGGCCCGCAGGCGCTTGTCGGGCAGCCTGTCCAGCGCCGTGGGTGGATTGTTTTTGTGGTTTGGCGCCAAGCTGGCCACCGCGAGCCTGAATTAAGCAAGCCTGAATTAATTGAAGAAAAAGTAAAGAGCCCCAAAAGCTACGAGTTCCATCATGCCAAAACGTACCGACATACAAAGCATCCTCATCATCGGCGCCGGCCCCCTCATCATCGGCCAGGCCTGCGAGTTCGACTACTCCGGCGTGCAGGCCTGCAAGGCACTGCGCGAAGAGGGCTACAAGGTCATCCTGATCAACAGCAACCCGGCGACCATCATGACCGACCCGGCCACGGCCGATGTGACCTATATCGAGCCCATCACCTGGCAGACGGTCGAGAAGATCATCGCCAAAGAACGTCCCGACGCGATCCTGCCCACCATGGGCGGCCAGACCGCGCTGAACTGCGCGCTGGACCTGTGGCACAACGGCGTGCTAGCCAAGTACACGGGTGCGGCCACCGGCAAACCGGTGGAGTTGATTGGCGCCACGCCCGAGGCCATCGACAAGGCCGAAGACCGGTTGAAGTTCAAGGACGCCATGACCAAGATCGGTCTGGGCTCCGCCCGCTCCGGCATTGCGCACAGCATGGCCGAGGCTTGGGATGTGCAGAAGACTTTGGGCTTCCCCACCGTCATCCGTCCCAGCTTCACGCTGGGCGGCACCGGCGGCGGCATTGCCTACAACCCCGAAGAATTCGAAGTCATCTGCAAGCGCGGCCTGGAAGCCTCGCCCACCAACGAGCTGCTGATCGAAGAGTCGCTGCTCGGCTGGAAAGAGTACGAGATGGAAGTGGTGCGCGACAAGGCGGACAACTGCATCATAGTATGCTGCATCGAAAACCTGGACCGCATGTGTGTGCACAGCGGCTACTCGATCCCCGTGGCCCCTGCCCAGACCCTG
>JAUSNJ010000140.1 GCA_030645355.1 Rhodoferax sp.
ATGCAAATCCGTAAATACAACCGTGGTGTGAACGCCCATTCCCGATAGTTCCGATTCTTGTCCAGTGTCAGAGTTTAGGGCATTGCGACCGTATTGAGAACCAGACTCTGCCTGGGCCTCATCCAAAATCCAGGTGCATCCAAACATTTATTCCACAACGGGCTTCTAACGGCACCTGCTGGGTTTGAAACAGATGCTTACATTACAGTGAATATAGAAGGTAACGCATTACGTTTTCGCGCTAAGTCCTTGAAAATTCAGTTGTTTATACGCAATTTGAAGGCATATCCCTATTGCGCACCGGAGTCTCTGTTTGTTATGGTTGCGGGAATTCGTCGCGAGGCACAAATATGAGTTGGATTCCTTCCTCCCTTGTCACAGGGATGCAAAATCTCTTCAATGGTCAGAGTGGCATCCAGGAGGCACGGGTGCAAATGGCGTTGGAGGACATTCGTGAGGCCATGTTGGAGGGCTTGAGCGGATCGGAGTTGGGCTCCGCCGTGGCTTCCAAGCTGGAGCTGAAAGTGACCCATGCCAGTGATTTGCAAGACCTGTGGTATTTGCGGGGCGACGTGATGGCGGCCATAGCCTCCAAGGATGGAGAGGCCATTGCACGCCGCAAACTAGACCAGATCAGCGACATGTTCAGAGGTCTTTTGCCCAAATCGCTGACGTCGCGACCCAGTAATCTGGGTTACTGAAATCGATTTTTCAGCGTCTACCCGGGGTGTCCCCAGAATAGCAGCGCTTCACGGCCTTCCACCACCAGATCCGCCTTGGTACCCACAGGTAGCATGACCTTGGTGTCAACATGTCCGTACGGCAAGTTGGTCAGAACCGGGACTTTGATCTGGCTGCGGAGCCACTGAATGACGGATTCGAGCTTGAACCCCTTGTCATGTGAAGACAGTTTGTAATCGGTGAACTGGCCCATCAAAATGGCCTTTTGACTTGAGAGGACGCCGGTGTGCAACAGTTGCGTCAGTAGACGCTCAATGCGGTAGGGATGCTCGCCGACATCCTCCAAAAACAGTATGCCTCCCTTGATGTCGGGCAGGTATTCTGTACCCACGAGAGAAGCGAGCATGGTGAGATTGCCCCCCCAAATGGTCGCATTTCCCAATCGAAACGCGGCGCGATGCTCTGGTGTAGCAGGCGTGTCACCCGATGCTTCCCGAAGCTGACGCCAGCCAGTGCCCTCCCCCTGCCCCGTGATCATGTCGTTAAAGCAGTCCTCCATGATGTCATCAGGCGCCGCAGGAACGCCATTCTGGGCTGGCTTACCTCCCACGCCAAAACCTTCACACAGTGCCGGCCCAGCCCATGTCGTGCAACCCGTCTTGGCCAGAACGGCCATTTGGAAGGCTGTGAAATCGCTGATGCCGACAAATTGGGTTCCCCGTTCAATGGCCTTGCTCACTGCCTTGTACCGGATTCCATCCAATATGCGGGTCAGGCCATAACCACCTCTGGAAATCAACGCAACATCGGCTCCACTGGCTGCAGCGCGGTGAATGGCAGCCAACCGGGTCGCGTCGTCACCGGCAAAGCGCATGTGGCTGCTCAATGCGTCGGGATCAATCTCGACCTCATGCCCAAGAAACTGGAGGCGGCGCACGCCCCGCCTGAACGCCGCTTTGTCGCGCACCGCCCCGGATGGGGAATAGATATAAATGTGTTTTTTCACCGGGCCATTATCGGCCAGTGAGAGGGCCTATCGGTTCAAGCGTCGATGCCGCGCGCCTGGATCCATTGCACCAGTTGGGGGGCTGCCATGGGCTTTGCATACAGATAGCCCTGTCCTTCATGGCACCCCATGCGAAGAAGAGTCTGGGCTTGCTCTTCTTCCTCAATTCCCTCGGCAATCACGGTGAGATTGAGATTGCGCCCTAGCTCAATCACCATTGACGCGATGTGCCCGCCCAAAACGGCACTGTTCAACTCGGTTACAAAGGCCCGGTCAATCTTGAGCCGGTCTATCGGCAACTGGCGCAGGTGGCTGAGTGAAGAATAGCCCGTCCCAAAGTCATCGATAGCAATCGATATATCCATCTTGCGGACCTTGTGCAAGGTCTCCAACATGAAATCAGGGTCCTCCATGGCCACCGACTCGGTGATCTCAAGCTCTAGGCTCTGGGGATTGATACCGGTGTCGGTTAAAGCGGACCGGAGTTTTTCGAGAAACTCCGGATGGCGAAACTGGATTTGAGACACGTTGACCGACATCCGCAAATCGGGCAAGCCCAGCGCCTGCAGGCGGGCCAGTTCCATACAGGACACGCGCAACACCCAGTCACCAATGGCCACAATCATGCCTGAGGCCTCTGCCAACGGAATAAAGCGATCTGGTGGAACGTAGCTACCGTCTTCGTTGCGCCAGCGGATCAGGGCCTCGACGCCGACCAACTTGCCGCTGGTCAGGTTGACCTGCGGCTGGTAGACGACAAACAACCGCTCGCTCTCAACCGCGTGGCGCAGAGCCTGTAGGAGTCGAACACGCTCACGGATGTCGGCACCCATCTGGGCAGAAAACATCACAAAGCTGCCGCGCCGGTTCTTCTTGGCCAGCTTCAGTGCAATGTTTGCGTCTTTTAACGCGTCACGACCGGCAATTCCCTCGCCCAATTCCTGGGTCAAGCCCATGGTCGCCGTAACGACCATCGAGTCATCCTGCACTTTGAACGGTGAGCGAAACAAGTCCAGGACCGTCAACGGGTCGAGCACGCAGCTCGCACCCATCAATCCAAAGGTGTCACCACCCAAACGCGCCAGAATGACATCACCGCCCAACTCCTGCTTCAAGCGTTCCGCCACCGCTTGCAACAACCGGTCACCCTGCTGGTGTCCCAAAGCGTCATTGATTTCTGAAAAGTCATCAATATCCAGAATGGCGATCGCATCAGATGGATACTGGTCGGACAGCAAGCGCTCGTCACTCAGGTCAATGAACTTGTTGCGATTGGGCAGGCTGCACAAACGATCATAGAACGCGAGCTGATCGAGTTTGCGGATTTGCTCATAGGCCCGCACGGCAGCCGTAACGGTGGCATACAGCTTGGTTCGGGTAAGTTCAGATTTTGTTTTGTAATCGTTGATATCGAAATCGTGAATCGTTTCGATCTCCGGGGCATATCCAGGTTGGCCCGTTCGCAGGATGATGCGAAGTTCGGTCAAGCGAAGATCCTGTCGAATCGTCTTTACCAGCGCCAGCCCGGCATCTTCCCGCTCCATCACGACATCCAGCAGCACGACCGCAACTTCAGGCTCGGATCGCAACAGCTGGGTCGCCTCAGCTGCGGAATAGGCGTGCAAGAACTGAAGGGGCCGACCAAGTATTTTTACGCCAGCCAACGCAAACGTTGTAGCCCGATGAACGTCAGGCTCGTCGTCAATGACCATCAGGCGCCAGACCAACCCCGCAGAGACTCCGGCTTCGCTTTCGTCATCCAGGAAATGCAGCGTGTCAGTATCGGTATGCATTCAAACTAGAAATATTGATCTTTGCAATCATTGTGCACCAGCAAGCAGAAAAAATGTTACCGAACGGCGAAAACTTTTGGCAACGCGCTGTTGGCGCACGGGATAACCCTCACTCCACCGCTAGGGCCTATCCAGAAACTGCAGTGCAGCCTGGGCCAGAGGCGTGCCGACTTCCGGAAGGAAGTGCCCTTCCTCAGCAAAGATCACTGGCGCAGGACACCCCTGAATCAGCCCGTGCAGTGTCTCCATGACAGCAGCTCCCAAAACGGGATCCTTCATGCCCACCGCCATCAGAGTCGGACCTCGCCACCGGGTCTGCCAATAGCCACGAGCCTGTCGCGACACAGGTGCACCATCGGACTCCAGGTGGTCCGGGACCAGGTTGGGAAACGCGCGGGTCGCAGCACGGTGCCCTCTATCAGGGAACGGCGCTGCGTAGGCCAGACACTCAGCCTCCGACAAGCCTGGATTGCTGCGCGCAAAGAGACGGGCGATATCGAATTCCGGCTTCTTGATACACATCTCGCGCCACGCCAGAATACCGGGCGTCAGCGCCGTGTCACCCGTTGCCAGCATGGTGTTCATGACCACGAGCCCGGTGAAACGCTCAGGGCTCGCAACGGGCAAGGTCAGGCCCAGCAATCCCCCCCAATCCTGTACCACCAGAACGACGCCTTGCAAGTCCAGACGCTCGATCAGTTCAAGCAGGGTTTGCCGGTGAAAGGAGAAGCTGTGCGCAGATTCCTTTTTTGGCTTGTCGCTTTTGCCGAAGCCCACCATGTCCGGTGCAACGACGCGATAGCCTGCCTGCAAAAACACCGGGATCATCTTGCGGTACAAATAGCTCCAGGCCGGATTGCCATGCAGGCACAGGTAGACGCGATCCGCATCCTGCGGGCCCTCGTCCAGATAGTGCATCCGTAGACCATCAAGAGCCGGAAGGTCACTTACATAACGGGGCTCCCACGGGTAGTCCGGCAGACCAACAAACTGCGCGTCGGGCGTGCGCAGTGCGTCATCACGCAGGGGGTGCAACGCCCTCCTTTGCTGATCCTGTGCGTTGCGCTTGCTCCGGAAAAACTCCTGCAATACAGCGGAGCAGGCCTCGCTTTGCACCCCGCCCTCCACCTTTGTCTGGTGGTTCAGCGTGGCGTTGTCAAAGAGATTGAGTACGGAGCCTGCCGCTCCGGTCTTGGGGTCCGCGGCACCAAAGACAACCCGGTTCAACCGGGCGTGCAGCATGGCCCCGCAGCACATGGCGCAGGGCTCCAATGTGACAAACAGCTCACAACCATCCAGCCGGTAGTTGCCCAAGACCAGGGCTGCCGAGCGCATGGCGACAATTTCGGCATGCGCCGTCGGGTCGTGGCTCCCGATGGGCGCATTGCGGCCGGAGGCAATAACCTGTCCGTCCTTGACGACCACGGCACCAACCGGAACCTCACCTGCAGCCGCAGCAGCCCGCGCCTGCGCGAGGGCAAGTTCCATGAACCTGGCATCGGACGCAAAAGCTACCATATTGATAGCAAACTATCCATAATTTACGAGGGCTACATGCACTTTCAATGGTTCTACTTTTCGTCAGGCATGGGCCGCGCCTGCTGCAAAGTGGTTTCCACAGACTGCTTCACCTGCTGCTGCAACTGTTGGCTCTGCTGGGGCAACGTGGCGCTGGCGGGCGCAGCTGGCATTCCGGTGGGCGCGACGGTCAGCGCGCCCATCTGTTTCTTTGCCAGCACTGCAACGATTGCCACGGCAATCAGCAAACTCAACACTCCGACAATTGTGCGCATGGTCAATCCTTGTTTTGACAGTCCAAATTATCCCGGACCGCGACAGATACCAGCCCGGCGGCCAGTAGCGCAGAGACCATCGCGTGCACAAACCCCAATGCCACCGGGCGCAACTCCAGCCACAACGAAACCATTCCGAGAACCAATTGCAGACCCAGTAAAGCGGCCATGAGGCGCACACGTGCCGACATCGCCGGACGCGATCGTCGATCCCAAAGGATCGAAGCGAGCAAGAGCGTCGTCAGCATAGCCGAACCGGTGTGCAAAAAAGCCACCCAGTGTGCACCACGCACAGCATGGGCACTGGCCGCAGCGCCCAAGCCCACATGAGTGGCCAACACCGCCATTGTCAGTAACAGCATGGAATCCCGGGTTGCCACAGGGCTAGGTGCCACCGCCAGCGTCTCGCGCAACCACCAGCAGGCTGCGACTAGGACCGTTCCGGCCACCACATTGGCAATGGTGACTGCACTGAAGCGGTAGCCGGGGGTCAAGGGGCCGATCAGCGCCAGAAGGACCGTTGCAGCAATGATCCACACAATCGGCTTGACCACATGGGGCACTGCAGCGCGGTTTTTCCAGCCCAGCACGGCAGTGACCAGCGCCAGTATGCCAACGCTGGATGCGGACAGGCGGTGAACCAGGCGGATGGCATTCTCGACTTCCGAGGACAGCTGTGACAACGCAGCGCCGTCGGCACCAAATACCGTGGTCAAACGCAGCAAGATGCTGGCGCCCAGTATGGTTAGCGCCAGAATCGATCCAAGCGTTCCGACGGCGCGCAATACCCGAAGAGACGGCGTGGCGTACGTTTGCAACTGTAGGTTTGAATGCATGGCTTATGGCTGAGTGGGGTGCCGCACAGCGCGCAGCACGATGACAACGAACATGATCCCGCCAACGATGGCAATCAGGCCACCCAGGCCCATCAATCCCATGCCAAGTGTCTCTTGTGTCGAACGCAAGACCTGGTCTGCCCCCGCGACCTTGCGCTGTACCCCGTATCCCCCGGACCAGACCAATCCCACAATGTGCATCAGCTGCCCGACGCCATAGATGGTGGGTTGCCACGCCGCAGCTCTGGAGCTGGGCGCCCGATAGCCAAAACGCGGCAACAGCAAGTAGACCACCCCCATCATGGCCAGGGTGACGCCCACAATGCAGCCGTGGTAGTGCGCGGGGATACGAACGTTGCTACCGGTTATCAGAAAACCAATGATTCCGCCTGCAGAAAACAGGGCCAGTGACGCGATCAGACTGGCACGCAAGGGGCGCTGCGCGACGCTTATCGTCCGGACGGGCCACAGCGACCACACCACCGCCAGTGCAACTGGGGGAATGACAAGGCCACCGCCGAAGCGCATCAGCAAAGTCTGCCATTGGTGGTGTTCAACCGAGGTCACGTGGTGCGCAAGATAGGTAATGGGAGTCAGGAAAACGCTGAGCAGCGCAATGGCCAGCAACAGCGTCACTACGCGCGGGGACAGTGGCAAACATGCACCCACCGCCGACGCGAGCCATATCCAGCTAACCAGCATCAGCAGCGTGTATGCGAATTGCAGCACGTGCCCGCCCCCCCAAAACACCAGTTCGTAATAGATGCGAGGGTCCAACTCGCGCGGTACTGCGAGCCATGACCAGGCAAATGCCACGGCAGCCACGGCCGTTGAAACCATGGCGGCGCTTAAACCAAATCGCAACGCTCCGCTTCCGGTAATCGTGGTGCCTATGGGGGTGACTGCCAGCATGGATCGCAAACACAACAGCACAATGCCAACGCCAAACACGACCAGACCGCTCTGGAAGACCGTGCCATCCAGCATAGGCACGTAATTGGCCATGATGGGTGTGGCATTCTGAACAAATGGCGCCACCGACATGGTGAGGGTACCCAATGCAGACAAAGCGAACGACACCCATGCCATACCCTGGTAGCGCTGGGTACCACCCAGGGTCCACAGTGCCCCGCCAAACGAGAGAAACCAGACCAGTACCGACAGGTCTACATGCACCACCAAGGCCACACGGAAGAAATCCGCGATCGGGAAGAACGTCTGCAATTGGGGGGTGCGAGACAGCACCAACAGAATGGAAAACAAGCCGGACGCCAACAGCGCGAGCATGCCCAGCGCCAGCCAAGCGGTCGCCAGTTTCCGTCGGGTGTCCTGTGGAACAATCAGGTCATATTCGAAACCCGTCGATTCAAGCGTGGCGTTGCGGTGTTGTTCAATCATCGTGCGGTTCGTGCAATGGTGCGTCCTGGGCGTTGATTGTCTGCGAATCTGGCAGTCGCATGCCCGATTTCAACCGAAACCGCAGGCCGTCAATTGTTTCTGTTAGCAGCTGTCGCTGGCTACCGGCCCACACCACGGCGATCCGGTCGCGCGGCGCGGCCGCTCGCAGTCGGGGCTCACGCGCACCACTAAGGCGGTCCTGCACCCATCGATCACCGAGACGAAATTCACAATCACACTCCCGACACCCCGCAATCACCACGCCGTCGGCACCCAGACGCGTCGCATATTCGACAAATGAGGGCGGCAGCATGCCCGCACATTCCAAGGGCAGAACGGCGGTGGATGCGTCAGCAAACGTTCGCCAATCGGCCGCCTGCCGGCAGCTGAAAACCATGATTTTCAAGGGGCCGGTCAGGGCTGCCAATCTTTGCTGTAACTGACGACGCAAGTCCGCCACCGGTGCATCGGGCAGCTCTATCCCGGAGACGATGTCCTCGATGCGCCTGAACGGGGTGGATGAAGGGCAGGAACCTACACAAATACCACAAGCAGCGCACAAATCCGTGATGACAGCCGCCTGCTGTCGATGGTGCAGTTGATCGGTGCGCGGCACCATGACGACAGCCCCGAACGGACAATCGGCAACGCATCGGGAACACCCGTTGCAGTTGTTCAGATCGACGATGGCGGGTAGTCTGGCCGATTGCGCTGCGCGCAGTCCCTGCAATCCCGGGACAAAGGGCAGCACGCACAGAAGCAGCGTACCTGCGAGAGCCAGCAGCCATGCGCCCTGTGCGGACACGAAGTCCACCAACGGATGGATGAACAAATAGAACCAATCCAGTGACAGCGTGGCGGCGATATGGCCACTGTCCGCCGGGCCGAGACTCTCAGCGGGGACCACCAATGCCATCACTGAAAACACGGCAACCGTGCCGACAGTCAGCGCCCGCGGAGGCCAGATCCGCACGTGGGACACGCGCTGCACATGGATCCAGACGCCGGCCAGCAAGAACAAGGGAATCCCGATGTGCATGAACACAATCAGTGAAAAGAACCGGTCGTTGAGCGCGTTGGCGGTCAGAAAATTGCGTGCCAATACATCTGACGCGATGGGTAGCACCTGCAGCCATTCCGCCGTGGCGGTCACGCTGAACAGCGCACGCGCATCCCACAGCAGCCAAAAACCGGTCAGACCAGCGATCCACAGCAACCACAGCAGGGGAACCCCGGAAATCCAGGAAAACCAACGCACACCGCCGTAGTGCCCTCTGGCAGCCTCGCGTACCAGATGCAGCAAGGAGAGCAGCATGAACCCGTCTGAGGCGTAGCGGTGCAGCCCCCGTAGCAGGCGGCCCAGCATCCAGGGATCAAGCTGCAGCCGCCGACCCGATTCATAGGCGCCCGCAACACTGGTGTCATAGAGCGCGAACGCCACCGTGCCGGTCACGACCGCAATGACCAGACACAAAAACGCCAGCGATCCCAAATGCCGCCACGGGTTGTCGGCTGCAGGAAATGCGCTGTCCAGTGCCCCAGTCAGATACTCGTCACTGGTTCGCAGCGAGCGAAGCAGGTTTGGCATGGCAAACCATCTCATCCGTGAATGAAAACGAAACCACCTTCAGCGGTCAGGAAGTCAACGATGAGGACTTGCCCGGGCGCGAGATTCAAGTCAACTTCACGGGCGAAGTGAAAGATACCGTCCGGACCATCCGCCAGCCGCGCCCGAAACACATGGCGTCCCGCAGGAATATCCAGCCGGCGGTAGACGGTTGCTGCACCGTCCTGGCGCAGCCCCGTTGGCGGAGTCTTGATGCGGTACAGCGGTTTGTCGTCCATGTCGAGCTCCAGAAGGACGTCGGCGCGTTGGCGCGGACAGTCCATTTTGGTGCGCATATTGGGCGCCAGTTTGGCCAGCTCCGCTTCACTGCGTTCCCTGCATGCCTGCACCAATTGTGCCGAGTGGCTAAATGACAGCTTGACGAGTGCATCGTTGTCACCGCGCAATCGATAAGGCGGTGAGGTGGAGAAATAGGCAATGACGGCGGCAAACGCAGCGTAAGCCAGTATTTGCAATATGTAGCGCACAGCACCTGGTCGGGTATCGTCAGACATGGCTTCCTCCCAATTTCACGACATGGGCTTGCTGGCTGTCGAGTGGCCGCTGGGGCGCCAGGTGGAACGCATCGGAAAAACAGTCATCACTGGAAATGCCGTGCTTGACGAATGCGGGTTGCGCCGCCTGCACCATCTGTACTGAGCCGCAGGCATACACCTGATGCTGGGACAGATCCGGAAAATCAGCCAAGATGGCTTCGTGAACCAGTCCGGTGCGGCCCGTCCATGCGTCCTCAGGCTGCGGTTCGGACAGCACCGGCACAAACTTAAAATTGGCGTGGTCTCGCGCCCATTGCTCTGCCAGACTGCCAAGGTACAGGTCACTGCGACGGCGCACGCCCCAATACAGAATCATCTTGCGGTCGATGCCGGTGTGAAAGGCAGACTCAACCATACTCTTGACTGGCGCAAAACCGGTCGATCCGGCGACAAAGACAATGGGTTTTTCGCTGTCCTGGCGCAACGTAAACGTGCCCAGAGGTCCTTCAAATTGAAGGGTGTCCCCGACTTTCATCTGCTCAAACACCATCGTGGTGAACTTCCCACCGGGTACCAGACGCACCTGCAGTTCAATCTCTTGCTCCGCGTGTGGCGCGCTCGCAAACGAAAAACTGCGTTTCTCGCCGTTGTCGAGGACGATGTTGATGTACTGACCCGCGTAGAACTTCAGCACCGAGCCGTCCAACGGCGTCAACATCACCCGCATGACATCTGCCGAAAGGGGTTCCAGTCGGGTCACGCGGGCCACATGCAATTGCACGGGAAGACTTTGCGCACCGGACTGCGGTACGTATTCAATTTCCATATCGCTGAGCGGCTCGGCGCAGCACAACAACGTCTTGCCGCTAGCACGCTCGGCGGCCGTCAGAACAGACTCTTGATACGGATTGAGCCGGACCGTTCCGTGCAGGACCGTCGCCTTGCATACTCCGCATCCACCATTGCGGCATTCGAAGGGCATAGGCAGTCCCGCACGCAATCCTGCATCCAGAAGTGTTTCACCCGTGCGCGCTGCGATGATGCGTTCGTCAGGATGTACCGCCAGGTTCCAGCTCGCCTGCTTGCCGCGCGCAAGCGGAGGCAACCAAGGCAAAACGACCAGCACCAGACTCACACCCACTGTCAGGTACCAGGTTTCCTTTCCGCCCCAGCTTTGAATCAGTGGGTATGCGAGCAGGTAAAACCAGTCAAAATCGACCGTAGCGGGCAATGTTGCCATGTCGACCGGCCCCTGGCTCACTGCGGGTTTGACCGCCGCCAGTACCAGCAGGGTAAGCCCAATGGCGATCATCAATGGGCGTGGAGGATTGGTCTTGGCACTGGGCACACGTTGGGTATGCACCCACAGAACGGCAAGTACCCCCAGTGGCAGACCGATGTGCAAGAACGACAGCAGCGAGAACAGCCGGTCGCTGACATTGGCGTTGGTGATGAAGTTGCGGGTCATCGATCCGCCAATGACCGGCAAGGCATCAAACCATTCCGTAGTCGCCGTGACCACAAATTGGGCCAGTCTGTCCCATGGGAGCATGTACCCATTGACGCCGGACGCAAACGTAAGCCATAACAGCACCACCCCGGACACCCAGGAAAACCAACGAAATCCCCGGTGGTGATCAAATGTGAAATGCCGCACCAGGTGCAACAGCATGGTAATGACGAGACCGTCGGAGGCATAGCGGTGGAAGCTGCGCAATATGCCACCAGCAAACCACTGGCCATGGGTCAGGGACTCAACCGACCCGTAGGCAACCGCCACCCCAGTTTCGAAGAACGCATAAAGATAGAGACCGGTCCCTATGACGATCCAGAGCAAAAAATAGGTGATCGCTCCGAGGTAGTAGAACGGGTTGAGCCGCTCACCGAAAATCGCGTTAAAGATTTTTTCAATAGAGAGAAACGCGGTCTGTCCAGTTTTTTGCAATGCGTGAAACACTTCGATACGATCTAAGAATTCTTCGAGGAAGAGAAAAATGTGCGCCGTGCCCGGCGGTTGGCGAGCCACTCTGACAAGAAGAACCACAGCATGGTGACCGCAAACGTGACACCACCTGCCACCTCAATCAGAAGGCCATACTTGACCTCATATTTTCCGGTCTTGGGGTCATACACCGTGCACAGAATGCGCACACGATCCACGAGATCATCGATGCTCAGTTGTTGCGGTGCGGGCGCATTCGTCATCAGCTGTTTGATGGGCTCGCCAATCGAGTCTGCCGTGAGCTCTTCACCATAGATTTGCTGGTAAATGCGCCCCTGTGCGTCCAGCAGGGTTACCTGCAAAATGTGATCAAAGCCAGCAGGCGTCGGCAAGTAGCTGAAGCCAAATTCTTTGGTGAGTTGTGCAACACTGCTGCCCGCGGGACTCAGAAACTCCCAGTTGGCTGCGTCGATGTGGTACTGGCGCGCAAAAGATTTCAGTGACTGGGGTGAGTCTGCGGGTTGGTTGAAACCGATGCTGACCACATTGAACTGGCTGGTTCCGAAAACGCCACGTCCCGCTTCAACTGCAGTCTGCAACGAACGGGTGGTCAGGGGACAAACCTGAAAACAACCGGTGTAAATAAAGCTCACCAACAGGGGCTTTCCACGGTACTGTGACAACCGAACGGGCCGACCCTCACGATCCAGGAAAGCAAAATCTCCGGGCGTTGTGCCGATCATCGCCTGGCTGGCGCTCAATGCCGCCTTTTGGTCCAGCGTAACGACGCTGTCCGATTCAGCGGCCCCTGCGATCGCAGCGAATGCGATGGCCACGCCAAACACGAACCAACGGAACAGCGAACATCGTGGGGTCATGGTGAGCGAGTCCTGCGCATCTTCACGCTACCCAGCTGTCCAGCGTTGACGCCACCAGGAGCAGGCTCAGCTGAATCAAGGAAGCAAAGAAAGATCCCATTGCCGTCTTTCGCGAAGGAGACCTTGCGAGCAACCAAGCCCTATAGACAAAATAACCGCCACCGACAACAGCCCCGAAAAGGTAGATGACCCCAGCCCCAAACCAGATGGGCAACAGGGCGGTGATCGCCAGTGTAACGGTGCTCCACAAAACTACTTGCGCGGCCCGCGAAGTGCCAATGACCACCGGCAGCATGGGAACCCCGGCCGCGGCATACTCTGCCTCATTGGCAATTGCCAGACTCCAGAAATGCGGCGGAGTCCACAAAAACAGGACGATCGCCAGCAGCAGGGGAAGTGGTCCAATAACAGGGTCCACTGCAGCAGCTCCTGCCAAAACCGCAAAGCTGCCGGCGAGTCCGCCCACCACGATATTCATCCAGCTTCGGCGTTTGAGCCAAACCGTATAGACGATGGCATAGAAGAACGCGCCCAGAAAAACGAAGACTGCCGACACCGGGTTGATGACCCAGGCGGCGAGGGATACCGAAGACACCAGCATCACGGCCATCAGCACCAGCCAGGCCGGGGAATCGGGCAAAGAACCGGTCACAAATGGGCGACCACGGGTGCGTGCCATCAGGTGGTCCGTATGGCGCTCATAGTACTGGTTGAAGGCACCCGCGCTGGCGGATGCAACAAATACCGTCAGTGCCACAACGAGTAGTTTCAGCAGCCCGATGGACGGACCCGGCGTAACCACCAGCCCGACCAGGGCGGTGATCATGATCATGAAACCGATGCGCAGCTTGAAAAGCGCCAAAACACTGCGTGCTGTGGAGATATTCATTGTCACGTCTGAAGTTTTTGTATGGAGCATCTCGTTCATCAATCAAATATTCCATGCCACCGGAGCCGCAATAGTCACTACGCGGGCAAAAGCCCGCGCAGTGTGTTGCCAACTTAGCTCAGACCCCATACCTGTGAAAGGTACTTCCAGTTGATGAAGTAGTACAGAACAAACGACACCAGGAACACCATGGCCAGCACGAAGGTACCGGGTGCCGCAAATCCGGCTGAACCGTAGGACTGCGCAGCCGCAGTGGGAGCTGTCGGTGGAATGGGTGTGAAGTTTGCACTGACGCTTCCGCCGTTCAGCTTCTTGCCCCACAGCAAGGAACCCACGGTGATGTAGATGTATATGGCTCCGCCCACGATCGCAGCAATACCTGCAATGCCTACCAATCCCATCAGCAGATAGGCAGCACCAGGCCATTCATAGGCCATAGGTGCGCCGTTGAAGGCCATATCCCAGTGCCGACGCGAAACCCCCAAGGTGCCTGCACCCATCATGACCAGGCAGAAGAAGTACATGGAAAAGCCAAACAGATAAGGCTGCAACTTGGCCAGACCCGGATTGATCATTTCACGACGGAACAACACGGGGATCAGGAAATAGGTCAATGCCATGAACGACAGCGTCGTGCCCACCACCACCGTGGCGTGGAAATGACCCGGCACATAAATCGTGTTGTGAATGATCATGTTCAGCTGCTCGGTGCCCATCATGACGCCCGAGATGCCACCCAGGAAGCCAAAGCCGATGATGGAGATGAACACGCCAGACCACACGGGATTGCCCCACGGCGCCTTGCGCAGCCACTCGAACAGTCCGTTGTTGTAGCCCTTGGCGCGCTGCGCAACCTCGATGGCACCGGGAATGGTCAAACCGTGGATCATCGAAGCCAGCACCGCAAAGTACATGAAATAGCTGGTGTTGACGACCTTCCACGCCGTGCTCACACCGGGGTCCGCCAACAGGTGGTGTGCACTGGCCAGTTGCAGGAACAAG
Source organism: Rhodoferax sp. (assembly GCA_030645355.1). Taxonomy (GTDB): domain Bacteria; phylum Pseudomonadota; class Gammaproteobacteria; order Burkholderiales; family Burkholderiaceae_C; genus Allorhodoferax. Next base: position 14,322 of record JAUSNJ010000140.1, read on the forward strand.
ATATACAGCAGGAAGGCGCCGCGGCTCACACGCTCAGACATGGGTTTTGCGCCGAATGCAATGGCAGCCACCGCATACCAGATGGAGATATGCGCGGCGACGTTGATCTGCTGCGACGAGTGGCCAAATGCCCACCAGATGGTGCGGTAGATCAGGGGATCAACGGAGCTGATAACGCCGACCGACAACAGAAAGGTTGGAATCAGAATGATGGCGCCCGAAGCAATCGTGAACACCGCAATGATGGCTGCGGTAATCGCTCCAAACGTGACCAGAGGTACAGAGCCCTGGTAGGTCTTTTCACGCTTGGCGATGACCAGTGTGCCAAAGAAGACGAAACAACCAATGAGTGCACCGACCGCAAACAGGATCAATCCCAAATAGAACGTCGGATCCGCCATCATGGGCACATACGACGTCATCATGACGCTCGAACTGCCCTGAAATACGGCCACGTTGTTCATGATGGCACCCACCAGCATCAGCACAAATGCCACCCATGCCACCTTGGGCGTCGCTATGCGGCACCGCAACAAGGTTGATGAACAGAAGTACAGGACAGCCATCTCAAAAAAGATGATCCAGAAAATCAGCATGTCAATGCCGTGCGCGGTCAGCACCATGTAGAAGGTGTCAGCGGCCAACCAGTGAATGGTAGGCCAGCGGGTGAGGACCACCCCAATGGCAAGAATGCCACCAACCAGCAAGGCCACGACGGCAGTGACGGCATTCACAATCATCAGCTTTTCAGCCTGTGATTCAAACTGCAGCCCGGAACGGGGGCAGGTACGGTAAGTTGTCGTTGTCATCTGCGTCACCTTATTTCACGTAAATGCGGCTGACCATCGTGTGATGGTTGATTCCGCAGAATTCGTTGCAAACGACCGAATAGGTTCCCGACTTATTCGGCGTGATTTTTACTACGTGTTCATAGCCTGGAACAATCTGGATATTGATATTCACGGGTTGCAAAGAAAATCCGTGGTTGTAGTCCATGGAGGTCAGGTGCAGACGGTAAGTCTTGTCTTTTTCCAACTCAAGAATGGGCCAAAAATTCCACAAACGCGCCGTCAGATAAACGTCACTGCCAGCAGGCGGTGCGACCACCGGAATGTTTTCGGCCGTCTCAGTACGGACCGTGTACTTGTCCACCATCGCCTGGGCTTTCTTGGAGAACAGCTCCGGCGTTGTCTTGTAGGTTTCCGTGGACAGATTCTGGTTACCAAAAATGTGCCAACCAATCATCATGGCAAACATGGTCAGACACCAGATCAGGGCGATTGCGATCCAGGTTCCCTCGACACGATCCAACGGGTGCTTCCACCATAGTCGTTCTGCGGGCGGCAATATTGCGCTCATATGCTTTTCTCCTAGTTTTTTGGGGGTGCTGTCGACGCGTTACTTGGCGAGTGGTACGGTCAGGATGTCGATCACACCCCACAGGGAATAGACGACCATGGGAATCATGACTCCGAGAAAAAGCAGAATGAACGGGTTATCGAGCAACTGCTGCATCATCGGGATCGGCTCATTGGGATCGTCGGTTGCGTGCGTGGAAGCGTTGGTGTGTTTGGGTTGCGACATGTCGTGATCCTTCAGTGAAATACCATCGTCAAAACGGCGTTCGACGCCTGACGTCACTGTAGACAGGTGGCCCCAAAATTAACTTAATGTGTCTTAAGAATTGACGACATCAACTTTGACTTGGCGCAAATCAAACAGGGTTTGGAGCAGAGTCAAACCTCGCACGTCTGCTGACGTGCGTAACCCACAAACGGAGAGCGGCTCAGGCTTGCGCTAAGCGCAGCAAGTGCTTGTAGTGGGTAAGGACCTTATTCCCACTCAATCGTGGCCGGCGGCTTGCTGGACACGTCGTAGGTCACACGGTTGATGCCACGCACCTCGTTGATGATGCGTCCCGACACCTTTTTCAACAAGGCATAGGGCAATTCGGCCCAATCGGCCGTCATGAAGTCACTGGTCTGCACGGCACGCAAGGCCACCACGTAATCGTAGGTACGGCCATCCCCCATCACGCCCACGCTCTTGACCGGCAGGAACACGGTGAACGCCTGGCTGGTAAGTTCGTACCAGGTCTTGCCGGTCGCTTCGTCCTTGAAATTGCGCAATTCTTCAATAAAGATCGCATCGGCGCGGCGCAGCAAATCGGCATATTCCTTTTTGACTTCGCCCAGGATGCGCACACCCAAGCCCGGCCCCGGGAATGGGTGGCGGTACACCATGTCGTGCGGCAGGCCCAGTGCGACGCCCAGTTCGCGCACCTCGTCCTTGAACAGCTCACGCAAGGGTTCCAGCAGTTTCAGTCCCAACTGCTCGGGCAGACCACCCACGTTGTGGTGGCTCTTGATCGTGACTGCCTTCTTGTTGCCTGCGCCCCCCGATTCGATCACGTCGGGGTAGATGGTGCCCTGCGCCAGGAACGTAGCACCCTTCACGGCGCGACTGCCGGTTGCTACGCTATTTGTAGCATCTTGTGCAACCAGCTTGAGGGCTGCAGCCTTGAATACCTCAACGAACTCGCGGCCAATGATCTTGCGTTTGGCTTCCGGGTCGCTGACGCCGGCCAGATGGCCCAGGAACTGGTCGCTGGCATCCACCCGCATGACCTTGGCGTGCAGTTTGCCCACGAACATGTCCATGACCATGTCACCCTCATGCAGGCGCAACAGGCCATGGTCGACAAACACACAGGTCAGCTGGTCGCCTATGGCGCGGTGGATCAGTGCGGCGGCCACCGACGAGTCAACCCCGCCCGAGAGGCCCAGAATGACCTCTTCATCCCCCACCTGGGCGCGGATGCGCTCTACCGCCTCGGCGATGTAGTCGCCCATGATCCAGTCAGCCCGCGTGCCACAGATGTCCAGTACAAAACGGTTCAACAGGGCCTGACCCTGTTTGGTGTGGGTAACTTCCGGGTGGAACTGCACAGCGTAAAAACGGCGTGCTTCGTCCGCCATGCCGGCGATCGGGCACGCGGCATTGGATGCCATGACCGAAAACCCGGCCGGCATCTCGGTCACCTTGTCGCCATGGCTCATCCAGACGTCCAGCATGCCATGGCCGTCGGCCGTAACACTATCCTGAATACCCTCCAGCAGCCGGGATTGCCCGCGCGCCCGGATCTGGGCAGAACCGAACTCCCGGGTATGCCCCGCCTCTACCTTGCCGCCGAGTTGCTGGGCCATCGCCTGCATGCCGTAACAGATGCCCAGAACCGGAATTCCCAACTCAAAGACCACCTGTGGAGCCTTGTCGGTGGTTTCCTCGTAAATGCTGGCGTGGCTGCCTGACAGGATGATGCCCTTGACTGACCCGTCTTTGGCATACGCACGCACCCAATCGTCACTGACATCGCAGGGATGCACCTCGCAAAACACGTGCGCCTCACGGACCCGGCGGGCAATGAGTTGCGTGACTTGTGAACCGAAATCAAGAATCAGAATTTTTTGGTGCATGGCGTTAGACGGCAATTTTTGGGGGCATTAGTCTGCGCGGTAATTCGGTGCTTCTTTGGTGATTTGCACGTCGTGCACGTGACTCTCACGAATGCCGGCTGTCGTGATCTCGACGAATTCAGCCTTGTTTTGCATGTCTTCAATGGTCGGGCAGCCGCAGTAACCCATGGAGGCGCGAATGCCGCCCGCCATCTGAAACACGATGGCGACCATGGAGCCCTTGTAGGGAACGCGGCCCTCGATACCCTCGGGCACCAGTTTGTCCGCATTGGGGTTACCGGTGCTCGATTCCTGGAAATAGCGGTCGGCGCTGCCCTGCTGCATGGCGCCAATGGAGCCCATGCCCCGGTAGCTCTTGTAGCTACGGCCCTGGAACAAGATCACTTCCCCGGGCGCCTCTTCAGTTCCGGCAAACATACCGCCCATCATCACCGTGCTGGCACCAGCGGCCAGGGCCTTGGCGATGTCGCCGCTGTAACGGATGCCGCCGTCGGCAATCAGGGGAATGCCCGATCCCTTGAGGGCCGCTGCCACACTGTCAATTGCCATGATCTGTGGCACACCCACACCCGCCACGATGCGCGTGGTGCAGATGGAACCGGGGCCAATCCCCACCTTGACGGCATCGGCGCCTGCTTCGGCCAACGCCAGCGCCGCTGCGCCCGTGGCGATATTGCCACCGACCACGTCGATGTGCGGGTAGTTTTTCTTCACCCAACGCACCCGCTCGATCACACCATGGCTGTGGCCGTGGGCAGTATCCACCACGATGGCGTCCACACCCGCGCGCGCCAAAGCCTCCACGCGCTCTTCGGTGCCCTCACCCACCCCGACCGCAGCGCCGACCCGCAGTTTGCCCTGGGCGTCGCGCGCAGCATTGGGGAAACTGGTTTGCTTGGTAATGTCTTTCACCGTGATCAAGCCTTTGAGCTCAAAGGCATCGTTGATGACCAGCAGCCGTTCGATTTTGTATTGGTTCAGCAACACCTTGGCTTGGCTGATGGTGGTGCCGTCGGGCACGGTTACCAGTTTGTCCCGCGGAGTCATGATCTGGCTGACCGGCAAGTCGTACCGCGTCTCGAATCGCAGATCACGGCCGGTCACGATACCGACTACCTTGCCGCCGTCGCAGACCGGGAACCCGGAAACACCCAGTTGCTCCGACAGGTTCATGACCTGGCGCACCGTGTGCGAAGGCGTGATCACCACCGGGTCACGCAGCACGCCGGATTCGTAACGCTTCACCTTGGACACCTGGGCGGCTTGCTCTGCGGCCGTCAGATTTTTGTGCACGATGCCCATACCGCCCTCTTGCGCGATGGCAATCGCCAAACGCGCTTCGGTGACCGTATCCATGGCGGCGGAAACCAGAGGCAGGTTCAGGGAAATATTGCGGGAAAACCGGGTGGCGAGGGAGGTGTCCTTGGGCAGGACTTGGGAATACGCGGGGACCAACAACACATCGTCGAAGGTGAGCGCTTTGCCGAGGAGGCGCATGTCAAAGCTCCAAATGTCGAAATTGTACCCGTGGCGCCAGTCCGGAAAATCCGCCAAAGCCACGGTTGGAGGGGAAAATACGGGCTGTTTGCTCGATTTTTGATGTCTTCCTGAACCATGGACGCTACACTTTGGCCATGAAAATGATTCGAACACTCCTGGCGTCGGCGTTGGCTGGACTGTGCTTTGCAGCGTCGGCCCAGTGGCAATGGATCGACAAAGACGGCCACAAAGTTTTCAGCGACCGGGCGCCACCGGCTGATATTCAGGAAAAAAACATTCTCAAACGCCCGGGTAACCGCAAGCTAACCGTGACGGTAACCCCTGACAGCGCGTCAGAGGCCGACGCACCGGCCGCGACGGCTGCCCCTTTGTTACCCGCGTCCGCCGCCAAGACGTCAGGCCTGGACAAGGAGCTGGAAGCCAAGAAGAAACAGGCAGCGGAGGCCGAAGCCGCCAAACGCAAGGCAGCCGAGGCCGAGGTCACCAAGGCCAAGGTCGAGAACTGCGCGCGCGCCAAGCAGGCCAAGGCTACATTTGATTCGGGTGTGCGAATTGGACAAACCAACGCTGCCGGCGAACGCGAAATTATGGATGAGGCCGCTCGCGCCGCAGAAGTCAAGCGCATCAACGCAATCCTGGCCAGGGACTGCAATTAGGCCCGTCGCCTCACTAGCTTGCGTTTAGTAGCCGGCTTTGGCACCGGCCCGGCGCTGGGCAAACAGTCCCGCAGCCTTTTTAGCCCCTTGGCCTACAAATCGCTCGCGACGCGCGACCTTGGGGTCGACCGTCAACGGGCGGTAGATTTCCAGCCGGTCCTGATCCTTCAACACATGGGTTAGCGGGACCTTGCGGCCCCAGACCCCCTGCCCTGCAGCCGCCAGACTATCCCGATCGGGACCGTCCAGCCACCCGCTGGCCTGCAGAGCCTGCGCAACCGTGCATCCCACTGGCAACAACAGGACCCGTTCTGCCACGGTACGCGGTTTGGCGGAATAGACCACGGTGACGGCAATCTGCACTTCAATCGCCATAGATTTGCTCCGCGCGCTTGACGAAGGCATCCATCAAGCTGGCCGCAATTTTGTCAAAAACGGGGCTCACCAGCTTACCCATCGCCGAGCTGTCAAAGCCGTAGTTGAGGACCAGTTCCACCTTGCAGGCCCGCTGCGAGCCATCCCCCAGCGCGACAAAATTCCACTGTCCGTCCAGCCGCGAAAAGGGGCCATTCATCAATTGCATGTGCACCTGGCTGTCACGGGTATGGACGTTGCGGGTGGTAAAGGTCTGGCGCACGCCGCCAAATGCAATGCCCAACTCGGCGGTCATGCCGTCGTCGTGCGCCTCGACCACGCGCGCATGCTCGCACCAGGGCAAAAACTCGGAATAACGGTCAACATCCGTTACCAGAACGTACATCTCCTGCGGGCTGTACCAGATTAAAACGGACTTGTGAACGGTTTTCATAGAATAGGGGCCTGCGCGGGATTGTAGACAAGCCCTTTTGCACACCTTCCTTTCCCGTCTGTCATCCCCATCTGAGTCCCATGGCCAAAAAACCAGCAGTCAACACCCGCATCGCCGACAACAAGAAAGCCGCGTTCAATTATTTCTTTGAGGAACGCTTTGAGGCGGGCTTGGTGCTGGAAGGCTGGGAAGTCAAGTCGCTGCGCGAAGGTAAGGTCCAACTGACCGATGGCTATGTGGTGATCCGGGGTGGTGAACTCTTCATCATCGGCTTGCAGATCAACCCGCTGCACACGGCGTCGAGCCACATCAGTCCGGACAAGGTGCGGACAAAAAAGCTGCTGATGCACAAGGAGCAAATCCAGCGGCTGATTGGCAAGGTGGAACAAAAAGGCTACACACTAGTGCCCATCAACCTGCACTGGAAAGATGGCAAAGTGAAATGCGAGATTGCCCTGGCCAAGGGCAAGGCGGAACATGACAAGCGCGACACCATCAAGGACCGCGAAGGCAAGCGAGAGGTCGAGCGGGCCATGAAGAGCAAGAGCCGCTAAAAAGTCTATTTTTTTGCGCCCCGGGAATAAAACGGGCACGGCTGGCGTTCATCCGGTAGCAGACCACTCTTGCGCACTGCACTACCGGAGAACCCCATGAAATTTCTTGCACTGGCCACCCTGACCGCCGCCCTGCTTGGCGGCTGCGCATCCATGGCCGATACGGCACCGACCAAAACGGCCGACGGCGTCTTGACCGGACCCAACGGCATGACGCTCTACACCTTCGACCCGGACCCTCAGGGCGGCGGCAAATCGGTCTGCAATGGCCCCTGCGCGACCAACTGGCCCCCCTTGATGGCGATGGACACCGACAAAGCCAGCGGTGACTACACCGTTCTCACCCGTGATGACGGCAAGAAGCAATGGGCCGTCAAGGGCAAGCCGCTGTACTACTGGGCCAAGGACAGCAAACCGGGCGACAAGACCGGTGACGGTGTTCTGGGCAAGTGGCACGCGGCAAAGCCCTGATACTCCCCTAATGGACCGATCTGATCTTCTCGCCCAGATACCCGGTTTGCGCCGCTACGCGCGCGCGCTCACTGGCAATACCTGGGCGGCCGACGATCTCGTCCAGGATACGCTGGAGCGGGCCTGTTCGAAATGGCGGCTCTGGTCGGTGGGCAGCGACCTGCGGGCCTGGCTGTTTACCGTTATGCACAACCTGTACGCCAGTGACATGCGCCGCACCCTGCGACGCCAGCAGGCAGGCACGCCGGTGGATGTGGACGCGCTGACACACGAGCTGGCCGCACCGGACGACACGACGGCACTGGAAATCGACCTGCAACGTTGCCTGTTGCAGTTGCCCGAGGAACAACGAACCGTGCTGCTCCTGGTCAGCATGGAGGACATGAGTTATGAACAAGTTGCCCGGGTCACCGGCAGCCCCCTTGGCACAGTGATGTCACGCCTGTCACGCGCGCGGTCCCGGCTGCAACAACTGCTGGATGCGCCTGCCATCGCCCCGGTAACTTCCGTCCCACCAACTGAAGCCGCGCCGGTGTTGCGGCGCCTGAAATGACCCGCAGGATGGATGCCATGGACTCACAATCACCCCGCCCTTTGAGCGACGACGAGCTGCATGCGCTGGTCGATGGCCAAGTATCGGCCGCCGACCGCGGCGCGCTTGAAGCCCGCCTGGGGTTGGACCCCAATGCCCAGGCGCGGATGACGCAGTGGAAGCGGCAAAGCCAGTTGCTGCGTGGCCTGCACCGGTCGGTGCTCGATGAAGCCGTTCCCTCACCCCTGCTGGAGGCCGCACGGCAAACCGCCACGGCACGGCAGTCCGCAGACCGTTGGTGGCGCCTGGGCGGGATGGCCGCTGGTGTCATGTTGTCGTTCGGCATGGGCTGGCTGGCCAACACCACGTGGCAGGCCCAGCAGCCTGGATCCATGAGCGCCCGTATACCGGCCTCCAACGAGTTTGTGCGACAAGCCCGCTACGCCCATGCGGTGTACGCGCCCGAAGTGCGCCACCCGGTGGAAGTGACCGCCGCCGAACAGGCACATCTGGTGCAATGGCTGTCCAAGCGCCTGGGCCGGACGCTCAAAGTGCCCAACCTGTCAGCGCAGGGTTACGAACTGGTGGGTGGGCGCCTGTTGCCGGGAGATACAGGCGCGCGGGCCCAGTTCATGTTCCAGAACGGGGCCGGTATCCGTGTGACCCTTTATCTGGGAGCCATGCAGACCCCAGCCCAGAGCGAGGCGGCGCAGGAAGCGGCCTTCCGGTTCACGACCGACGGTGCCGTGCCCAGTTTCTACTGGGTGGAGCAGGGATTTGGCTATGCCCTGTCAGCTCCGCTGCAGCGCGACGCCCTGATGCAACTGGCCCAGGCGGTTTACCAGCAGTTGTAAATTGCCCCGTCAATCAGACCAGATCGCGCAGCGGATGGGTAGCAGCGCTCCAGGGGCTGACAAAGAACGGCTCCACCATAGCCGCTGTCACGTGGTCCAGACGCGCCGGGTTCCACATCGGCTTGTAGTCCTTGTCGATGGCCAGGGCGCGAATGCCCTCGACCGTCTCGCTGGCGTGCCCACTGCGCTCCAGGTGGGCTGTGTAGAAGCAGTGCTGCACCAGATCACGCTCCATGCGCAGGTCATCGGCCAGCGTCATGTTGCGGGCACGGCGTACCTGTTCAAGCACCACGTGCAGCATCAGCGGGCTGCGGTGGCGCAAAGTCGCGGCCATGGCACGCGCGGGTTTGGTGCCCGACGCTTCCAGGGCGGCAACGATCGATGACACACTCCCAAGGCCGAACGCCGCGTAGTCTTCTACGTCAAACTCGGCTGTAGCCCTCGTGGAATCTGCATATTTAGCTATAACATTGGTAGCAATCCACTGTTGCAGTCTTTCCGGCGAGCCCTGCGTCTGCAGTTCCGCCCACAGTCCGGGCAAGGCCTCGGAAGGCACGCATACGTCGGCCAGACCCCAGGCTACGGCCTGATCTCCGCCTATGGTGTCCCCGGTCAGGGCCAGGTATTCACCCACGTGACCGGGACAGCGGCTCAGGAAATAGCCCCCTCCGACATCCGGAAACAGCCCAATACCGGTCTCCGGCATGGCCATCTTGGTGCGCTCGGTGACGATGCGCAGGCTCGCACCCTGGCTGATCCCCATGCCACCGCCCATCACGATACCGTCCATGAAGGCGGTGTAGGGCTTGGGGTAGTTGTGGATCAGGTGGTTGAGGGTGTATTCCTCGGTGAAAAAGTCATCCAGCGCCGCGTCCCCCGCCAGCGCAGCCTGGTGGAAGAAGCGGATGTCCCCACCAGCACAGAAACCGCCAAACAAGGCCTCGGGGCTGCCCGGTCGGCCGATCTTGTTGCTGCCGCGAATCGCCACAGCCAACACTGCCGGATCGTCGCGCCAGGCCCGCAAGGTCGCCAAGAGCGCCTGCACCATGGGCAGGGACAAGGCGTTGAGCGCCTTGGGCCGGTTCAGCGTAATCAGGCCTATGCCACCGGCAACGGTGGTGTGTACTTCAGCGATGTCGTGATTCATGATGTTCTATTCCTTTGTTTCCAGCCCAGCAGTTCGTTGGTCACCAGGGCGCCCATTACCAATGTTCCACCCACCCATACGGTGGTACCCGGTGCTTCACCGGCGCCCAGCCACACCAGCAGAATGCCAAATAGCACTTCCAGCAAAGCCAGCAACGACAGTTCTGGCGCCTTGAGCACGCGGGCGCACAGCACCGACAGCACACAGGGAATGGCGAGCTGAAAGGCGCCCAGGTAGGCCAGCAGACCCAGATCATGTGCGGTAGCCTGAAACGGATAGGCCAGCGGCAACGTAACCAGCGCACTGATCACGGCGCCGACAAAAACAGCGGGCACCAGATCGACATCGTGCCCCTGCGCATGGGCGTTTTGGGTAACGGTCCAGTTGGTGGCGCCAGCAAAGGGCACGCACAGGGCCACCAGGGTGCCTAAAAGCTGGCCAGTCGCGATTTGCGGGGCGTACATGTAGGCAATCCCGAACCCGGCCACGGCGATGGCCACCCAGGTGCGCAGCGCAATGCGGTGACCGATAAAGATGCGGGCAATCAAGGCCGTCATCAACGGACCCAGTGACATGGTGATCAGCACATTGGCCACGCTGGTCAACGTGAGTGCCACCATGTAAGCGGTGAACATCACGCTCCAGCACACGCCCGAGATCCAGAACGCCCGGCCGGCGTGGCGGATGTCCGCAAAGACACTGCGTCCCCGCATCAGCGGCAGGATCAACAGCAAAGACACCGCCGTGAACAAGGCCCGCCAGAAAGTGACTTCAAAACTGCGCGCGCCATCCAGATGGCGCGTGACCACACCCGCGGTGGACCACATGAAGGCCACCCCGACCATGAGTACCACCGCCCGGTTGTGTGTCAGTTTCATTGTTAAAACGGCGATTTCACCGGAGCGCGTGTACCTATTCATGGCTATCGCGGAACCGGCTTAGCCGGGCCGCTGGTAGCGCCCCCTGCAAGGGGGAAGGCGGCAGAGCCGCCACGGGGGTGAGCCGATTTACGAGCGCCCAGCGCGCTTGCGCTCGCTCTCGGTCAGATGGCGCTTGCGCAAACGTACCGACTTGGGCGTGATTTCGACCAGCTCGTCGTCCTCGATGAACTCCACGCCGTATTCCAGCGTCAGCTCGATCGGTGGCGTGATCTTGATCGTGTCTTCCTTACCGGAGACGCGGAAGTTGGTCAGCTGCTTGGTACGCGTGGCGTTGACGACCAGGTCGTTGTCACGGCTGTGGATGCCAACAATCATGCCTTCGTATACGGGGTCGTTGGCGCGCACGAACATGCGGCCGCGGTCGTCCAGCTTGCCCAGGGCGTAGGTGAAGATTTCACCAGCGTCCATGGAGATCAGCACGCCATTCTTGCGGCCGCCGATGTCGCCCTTGTGCGGCTCGTAGCTGTCGAAAATATTCGAGATCAGTCCGGAGCCACGCGTCAGATTCAAAAATTCGTTGGTGAAACCAATCAATCCCCGTGCCGGGATGCGGTATTCCAGGCGCACGCGGCCACGGCCGTCCGGCTCCATATTCACCAGATCGCCCTTGCGTTCACCCAACGCCTGCATCACGCCGCCCTGGTGCTGCTCTTCGATATCGGCGGTCACCAATTCGATAGGTTCATACTTTTCGCCGTTGACTTCTTTCATCACCACGCGCGGCTTGCTGACGGCCATCTCGAAGCCTTCGCGGCGCATGTTCTCCAGCAAAATGGTCAGGTGCAGCTCGCCACGGCCCATGACTTCAAAGATGCCTTCTTCGTCGGTTTCCTTGACGCGAAGCGCCACGTTGTGTTGCAGCTCCTTTTGCAGACGGTCCCAGATCTGGCGGCTGGTCACGTACTTGCCTTCGCGGCCAGCCAGCGGGCTGGTGTTGACGCAGAAGTTCATGGTCAGGGTTGGCTCATCAACCTTGAGCATCGGCAGCGGCATCGGATTGGCCGGATCGGTGATCGTGACGCCAATGCCGATATCGGGAATGCCGTTGATCAGCACGATTTCGCCAGGACCGGCTTCGGTAGCCTGCACGCGCTCCAAGCCTTGGAAGGTCAAAACCTGGTTGACGCGGCCTTTGACGGGTTTGCCGTCCGGACCTTCCATGACGACCACGTCCATCATGGGCTTGATCGTGCCTTGGCTGATACGGCCCACGCCGATACGGCCAACAAAGGTCGAAAAGTCGAGTGCGGAGATTTGCAGTTGCAGCGGCGCGGCAGGGTCGCCCTGTTGGTGCGGCACGTGCTTCAGACTCGTGTTGAACAGGGCCGACATGTCGGGACCCCACTGCTCATTGGGCTCGCCCTCTTCCAGCGAAGACCAGCCGTTGATGCCGGAGGCATACACCACGGGGAAATCGAGCTGCTCGTCGGTGGCACCCAGCTTGTCGAACAAGTCAAAGGCAGCGTTGACCACGTAGTCGGGGCGCGCACCGGGCTTGTCCACCTTGTTCACCACAAGAATGGGCTTCAGACCCAGGGCCAGTGCCTTCTTGGTCACAAAGCGGGTTTGGGGCATGGGCCCTTCTTGCGCGTCGATCAGCAGCACCACGCCGTCCACCATGGACAGGGCACGTTC
>JAUSNJ010000142.1 GCA_030645355.1 Rhodoferax sp.
CGTCGGCGCGCAGCATGTTCTCGCCGAAGAACTGGTGGAACATCTGGCCCACCGGGCTCTTCAAGAAAGCCACGCCACCCGAGTGCCCCGGGCAATGCCAGCTGTAGCTGCCGTCCTGCGCATAGTCCATCAGCGCCTTGAAGAACGGCGGGGCCACGCCGTCGAGGTAGCTCTTGGCCTCGCGGATGATGTGCCGGGCCACGAACTCGGGCGTGTCCTCGAACATGTGGATGAAGCCGTGCAGCTCGCGCAGGATGTCGTTGGGCAGGTGCTGGCTGGTGCGCGTCTCGCCGTACAGGTAGATCGGGATGTCGCTGTTCTTGAAGCGGATCTCCTGGATGAACTTGCGCAGGCTCAGCACCGCCGGGTCGAGCTCGGGGCCGGGCGTGAACTCCTCGTCGTCGATCGACAGAATGAACGCACTGGCACGGCTCTGCTGCTGCGCAAACTGGCTCAGATCGCCGTAACTGGTAACGCCCAACACCTCAAAGCCTTCCGTTTCAATGGCCTGGGCCAGTGCGCGAATACCCAGTCCCGAGGTGTTCTCAGAGCGGAAATCCTCATCAATGATGACGATAGGAAAGCGAAATTTCATGAACGGCTCCAGGCGCAATCGAAGGAAATAAAAGAAAACAGGCGCGAAGTGTAAGGACTTATTGTGTCCAAGACCTTGCGCCGCCGGCCTTTTGCCCCAAAATGTGGTGATCGCAACACATACAGGGACACTATGGCCGAATCCACGATCTGGTGGCTGCTCGCCGGTACTGCTGTCGGCCTGGAGCTGGTGACCGGAACCTTTTACCTTCTGATGCTGGCTATTGGCCTCGCCGCTGGGGCGGTGGCGGCCCACCTGGGAGTGAACGCTACCCAGCAAGTCATGGTGGCAGCGCTGGTCGGTGCCGGCACGGTGCTGGCCTGGCGCAGTTACAAACAAGCCCAACCCTCGGCGGCGCCGGCCGGTGCCAACCGAGATGTCAACCTGGACATTGGCGAAACCGTGCAGGTGGAGGCCTGGAACCCTGATGGCACCGCCAGCGTGAAATACCGGGGCAGCAAGTGGACGGTGTCCAGCGCGTCCAGCGGTCCGCTGGCGCCTGGGGCACACGTTGTTGTCGAAGTAGTGGGCAGTCGCCTGGTAGTGCGAAAACTCTGAACTAAAGGAAACATGATGGAAATCGGACTTATTTTGCTGGTCATAGCGGTGATCTTCATCACCAAATCCATCAAGGTCGTGCCCCAGCAGCACGCTTGGGTGGTCGAGCGCCTGGGCAAGTACAACGGTACGCTGACGCCGGGCTTGAGTTTCCTGATGCCCTTCGTTGACCGTGTCGCCTACAAACACCTGCTGAAGGAAGTCCCGCTGGACATTCCCAGTCAGGTCTGCATCACGCGCGACAACACGCAATTGCAGGTTGACGGCATCCTGTATTTCCAGGTGACCGACGCGATGCGCGCCAGCTATGGCTCCAGCAACTATGTGGTGGCAATCTCGCAATTGGCACAGACCTCATTGCGTTCGGTGATTGGCAAGCTCGAACTGGACAAGACCTTCGAGGAGCGCGACATCATCAACGCCCAGGTGGTGCAGGCCATTGACGAAGCGGCGTTGAATTGGGGTGTTAAGGTGCTGCGCTATGAAATCAAGGACCTGACGCCGCCCAAGGAAATCTTGCACGCCATGCAACAACAGATTACCGCGGAGCGCGAGAAACGCGCGCTGATCGCCGCATCGGAAGGCCGCCGCCAGGAGCAAATCAATATTGCAACCGGCGAGCGCGAAGCCTATATTGCACGCTCAGAGGGCGAAAAACAGGCAGCCATCAACAACGCGCAAGGCCAGGCCGCCGCCATTCTGGCAGTCGCCGAAGCCAATGCCGGGGCCATCGAACGCGTGGCGGCCGCGATACGCCAACCCGGCGGCGAGCAGGCGGTTCAACTGAAGGTGGCCGAGCAGGCGGTCCACGCATACTCCAAAGTGGCATCGGATGCGACCACGACCCTCATCGTTCCCAGCAACATGACCGAAGTAGCGGCTTTGATTGCCTCGGCCATGAAAATGACGCAACTGCCGAAGTAGATTCACACGCCCGACGTAAGAAAACCCGTTTGCCGGGTCTTGATAGTGCGGCAACGGCCCTCATTTGATGCGGATAGGTTTGATAAATGGCATGAAAGGAGGTTTTCGTGCAGCACCTTCGCAGGCCTGCCGTGGCAGGCACTTTCTACCCCGATCAGCCGCTGACGCTTTCCCGAAAAGTAAGGGAGCTCCTGAGCGCCGCGCCCCTCTCCGAGGACAGCGGTGGTGTCGCACCCAAGGCACTCATTGTTCCGCATGCGGGCTACATCTACTCCGGTGCGACGGCGGCACTGGCTTATGCGCGCCTAGCGCCAGCCCGGGCCACCATCAAACGGGTGGTTCTTTTGGGGCCAGTGCACCGGGTGCCAGTGCGGGGTCTGGCTCTTGCCGGTGCAGCCCTGTTTTCCACCCCGTTGGGAGAAATCGAAGTCGATCAGGAAGCGGTGATGGCGTTGACTGGCATGCCGCAGATTGTCGTCAGCGCGCCAGCCCACGCGCAAGAACATTCACTGGAAGTGCAGTTGCCTTTTTTACAGGCGGTCCTGGACAATTTCAAGTTGCTGCCCTTGGCGGTCGGCGACGCCACGCCGGAAGAAGTTGCGCAAGTTCTCGAGGTCCTTTGGGGCGGCCCGGAGACCCTGATCGTGGTCAGTTCCGACCTTTCACATTTCTTGCCGTACGCCAGCGCGCAGTCTGTGGACGCCGCAACCGCCCGCAGCATTCTGCAACTGAACACCACGATTACACACGAGCAAGCCTGCGGTGGAACACCGATCAATGGATTGCTGGTAGCGGCGCGTGCACACTGGTTGGAACCACAACTTCTGGGACTGTGCAACTCGGGCGATACAGCCGGGGACAAGGGGCGCGTGGTCGG
The DNA here is from genome assembly GCA_030645355.1 of Rhodoferax sp. Taxonomy (GTDB): domain Bacteria; phylum Pseudomonadota; class Gammaproteobacteria; order Burkholderiales; family Burkholderiaceae_C; genus Allorhodoferax. The sequence goes on from JAUSNJ010000142.1 coordinate 2,955, forward strand.
CTATGCGGCGTTTGCATTTACCGAGAAGCAGCATGTTACCCATTGACGCGGGTGCAACGCTGCTGCCAATTGCACGGGCGTCCATCGCCGGTGCCTTGGGGCTGCACATGGTCGCCCAGATGGATGCTCCCTGGCTGCAGGAGCCGGGCGCCAGCTTTGTCACACTGACACAGAACGGCGGATTGCGCGGCTGTATCGGGACCCTGGAAGTCCGCCAAACCTTGCTGGCAGATGTCCAAAACAATGCGCTGGCAGCGGCTTTTCACGATCCCCGCTTTGCCCCGCTGACCGCACAAGAGCTGGAAGCAACCGACATTGAAGTCTCCGTTCTTTCAGCGCTGCTACCCCTACAGTTTGGCAGCGAAGCGGATGCGCTGTCCCAGTTGCGTCCGGGAACAGATGGCGTGGTGTTTACGTTCGGCCACCATCGCAGCACGTTTTTGCCCCAGGTATGGGAACAACTCCCTGACCCCAAGACCTTCATGGCGCACCTCAAACGCAAGGCGGGGCTTGCGCCTGATTTCTGGGCCGATGGCATCACCCTGCAACGCTACACGGTGACCAAGTGGACAGAGCCTGGCAATAGGACGTCACATGCAAGCTAGCCACTACCCCGCCCGTTATTGGCACGCAATTGCCGATGGCCGCGTGCAATGTGATCTGTGCCCGCGGGACTGCAAACTGCACGAAGGGCAGCGTGGCGCCTGCTTCGTGCGCATGCGCGAGCACGACCAGATGGTTCTGACCACCTACGGCCGCTCATCCGGGTTCTGCATTGACCCAATCGAGAAAAAGCCCCTGAACCATTTTTACCCTGGCAGCAGCGTGTTCTCGTTCGGAACGGCGGGCTGTAACCTGGCCTGCAAGTTCTGCCAGAACTGGGATATAAGCAAATCCCGTGACATGGACAGCTTGATGGACCAGGCATCTCCCGAGACCATCGCCGAAACGGCTGAAAAATACGGCTGCAAGAGCGTCGCCTTCACTTATAACGACCCGGTCATCTTTGCCGAGTATGCGATGGACGTCGCCGACGCCTGCCACGCACGCGGCATCCAGACTGTGGCGGTAACCGCAGGCTATGTGCACGCCCCTGCGCGGCACGATTTTTTCTCCAAAATGGACGCGGCCAACGTGGACCTGAAGGCGTTCACCGATGACTTTTACTTCAAACTCACGGGTTCGCACCTGCAACCCGTGCTCGACACCCTGCTCTACTTGCGCCATGAGACCGCGGTCTGGTTCGAGATCACAACGTTGCTGATCCCGGGTTACAACGATTCCGACGCCGAGATCACGGCGCTAAGTGAGTGGGTAGCGCAGGCGCTGGGGTCTGATGTTCCATTGCATTTTTCAGCGTTCCATCCGGACCACAAAATGCAGGATGTGCCCGCCACGCCGTTGGCGACGCTTGTGCGGGCGCGCCGGATTGCATTGCAGGCCGGTTTGCACCATGTGTACACCGGCAACGTGCACCACCACGACGGCGACACCACGCTGTGCACCGTTTGCAAGACACCCCTGGTTGAACGCGACTGGTACCAAATCCGGCAATACCATTTGACCGGCACCGGTCGCTGTCCGACCTGCGGCACGGCGTTGGCGGGGCGATTTGGGTCGCATGCCGGCAACTTCGGCAGACACCGGATACCGGTTGCGATTCACACCGGGGAATAGAAAAAGCCCCGTAACTCAGAGAGTTACGGGGCCATTCATTTTCTGGCGGAGCAGGCGGGATTCGAACCCGCGGAGGGTTTTACCCCTCGCACGCTTTCCAGGCGTGTGACTTAAACCGCTCATCCACCGCTCCAGAGCCTTCGATTTTAACCTGCCTTTGGTGCTGTTTTGGGACAAAAGACCCCGTGGACGCATAAAAAAGTACTTTAACGGATCACGGCCAGCGTTTCGAGTTTGCCGGCGCGAACTGTCTTCAAGGTTAGAGCCGCATTCCGGATGTCTCCCTTGCCGTCAAACGAAATTGGGCCTGTGACGCCCTTGAAACCAGTGGTCGCCGCCAACACGGGCAGATATTTCACCGGATCTGCGGATCGGGCCTTGACCATGGCACCCACCATGACACGGACCGCGTCATACCCGTATGGGGCGTACACCTGGATATCGCTACCGAACCTGACCTTGTACCGGGCCTTGAATGCATCCAGATCCGTCCGTCCCTCGCCTTCCACGCCACCCGCCTGCGCGCAGACTACCTGGTCATCGGCAATCGCATCCCCCGCCAGGCTCATCAACTCTTCGGTACAAATACCATCACCACCGACAAACTTGGCCGTTATCCCCAGTGACTTCATCTGTTTGAGCATAGGTCCGGCAGCGGCATCCATGCCACCGAAAAAAACCACGTCCGCTTTCTTGCTCTTGATGGTGGTCAGGATAGCGCGAAAGTCGGTGGCCTTGTCGGTGGTGAACTCTTTGGCCACCACTTTCGCGCCCGCGGCCAGTACGGCTTTTGAAAAGGTGTCGGCCACGCCCTGCCCGTAGGCTGTTCGGTCATCGATAACGGCAATGGCCTTGCCTTTGAGGGTGCCCACGGTGTATTTTCCCAATGTGGCCCCCAACTGCGCATCGTCCGCCACCAGGCGGAAAGCCGTCTTGAAGCCCTGGCGTGTGTATTGGGGATGGGTGGCCGAGGGCGATATCTGGGGAATACCGGCATCGCTGTACAGCCTGGACGCGGGGATCGTGGTGCCTGAATTCAGGTGCCCCACGACGCCCGCGACCTTTGCATCGACCAATTTTTGGGCGGCCGAAGTGCCTTGCTTGGGGTCGGCTACGTCATCCTCGGCCATCAGCTCCAGCGTAACCCCCTTGCCGTCAATCGTGACCCCCGCCGCATTCAGCTCTTCGATTGCCAGGCGGGCTCCGTTTTCATTGTCCTTCCCCAAATGTGCGACGGCACCGCTGGTCGGGCCCACATGGCCAATTTTCACGATGGTGAAAGCCGATGCGTCGGCCTGCCCCGGTGCCGCGGTGTCGACTTTCTGGCCGCAGGCGGCCAGCAGACTGGCGACAACAAGCAACAAGACAACAGGTTTCAACGGGATTTGCATAGAGACTCCTGAGCACGCACTCATGTGTATTGTTGGGTCATGCGGCGTATAGCATTCGAAACGGCGGCTTCGACGGCTTCTTCCATGTCGTGTTGCATCCGCGGAGCCGCAGTCCGCAAATGCTGCTCGACGACTGCCTGCAGCGATGCGCGCAACTGCTGTTCCAGTCGCGGTTTCAGGGCTTGCAGGACCTGCTCCACCAATTCGTCATGATCGACCGCTGGCGGGGGTTTAGGCAACCCCGGTCTAACGACCTCGGTCAGGGTGGGAACAAATCGGGGTGCGGGTTTATTTGTGGGCATCAATCCGCGGGTTTCAAAGCCAGATCGTGGCGGGTAATCGGGTAGCCGCGTTCCGTGTAATATTTCCAGCGACCGCGGGCTTGCTCGCGGTCGGCGGCATCCGTACTCACTACTTCAATCAACCGATCAAAACGCTCAAAACCGTTGGGTACCGATTCCGCCAGGTTCACCAGCACGCCGCGTTGGTCGGGCGTCTCGCTGGCGTCGGTCACCAACACCAGCGGCGACCGGTTGCGGACTGAGTCGCCGGCCGCACCCAGACAGTGCGGCAAGAATTCGGTTGGTGACAGCGCCCACAAATCCGCATCCATCTGCGCGATGGCGTTTGCATCTGCCACCACGACCACCTGGGCTCCGCTGCCAACTGCTTTTCGCAACAATCGGCACGCATAGCCCAGTTTGTCGGGCGCACCGAAGTGGAAAGCCAGCGCGGTCACTTGGAGTTTGCCTGGGTCATCAGGTATTCAACCAGGAGACCCACCGGACGACCGGTTCCGCCCTTGGCCGCGCCACCCTTCCAGGCCGTGCCGGCGATGTCCAGATGCGCCCACGGGAATTTGGAAGTAAAACGGTGTAGAAACTTGGCCGCCGTGATGGCGCCGCCAGCGCGGCCAGCGACGTTGGCAACATCAGCGAAGCTGGTCTTCAAGCCCTCGGCATAGTCTTCGTCCAGCGGCATCCTCCAGCACAGATCCTGGGCGACCTCTCCTGCAGCAAACAAGGCGGCACCCAGTTCTTCCTGCGCGGCAAACAGTCCACTGCGCACACCCCCCAGGGCAATCACACATGCACCGGTCAGGGTCGCAATGTCCACCACCGCCGCCGGTTTGAACCGCTCGGCATAGGTCAATGCGTCACACAATACCAGGCGCCCTTCGGCGTCCGTGTTGAGAATCTCGATGGTCTGGCCGCTCATGCTGGTTACCACGTCACCGGGCTTCACCGCCACACCGTTGATCAGGTTTTCGCAGGCTGGGATCAGACCCACCACATTGATGGCGGGCTTCAACGCCGCCAATGACCGGAACACGCCCAACACACTGGCTGCGCCTGACATGTCGAATTTCATCTCGTCCATCTCAGGGGCCGGCTTGATGGAAATGCCACCACAATCAAACGTGATGCCCTTGCCGACCAGCACCGTAGGCGCCTGGGACTTGGCGGCGCCACTGTATTTCAGAATCACAAATTTCAACGGCTGGTCGGAACCCTGGGCCACCGCCATGAATGCACCCATGCCCAGTTTGGCCACTTCCTTGTGCCCCAATACCTCGCAACTGATCTTGGGCAATTGCGCCAGTTCCTTGGCGGCTTCAGCCAACAGAGTGGGGGTGGCGTGGTTGGCGGGGCGATTGGCCCATTCTTTGGCCAGTTCCGCACCGACCACGATCCCGGCTGCACGGTCAAACGACGCTTGCACCTCGGATGCGTTGGTGGTGGCCACCAGCACCTTGCTCAGCGTGCGGCCTTCGGGTTTGGATTTGGTATGGGTGTACACATAGGTTGCATCGGCCACCGCAGCCACCACGGCGCGGATCGCGTCTTCGCGGGCTGGAGTGGCAAAACAGACCATCAACTTCTTGAGCGCTGGCGACTTCACGGAAGCCACCGCCGCCAGCACCGCAGTACGCACATCGCGCGCAGACCCCGTGCCCATGCACGCCAGCACTACGCGCGGTGCATTGGCCTGCACGGGACGGTACAGGGCCAACAGCTTTCCGGGTTTGGCTTCGAGGTCAGCTGACTTGAGCGCTTGCGCCACAAGTGCCGACAAATCGTCCTTCCCGGCCTTGAAATCTACGGGTACCAGGATCACCAGTGCGTCGCATTTTTCGGTCGAGGCCGCTACCAGGCCCATGGGTTTGAGTTCAAAGTTCATAATTCAGGTTTTCCTTTGTCGCCATGTTATTCCATTCCTCCCTCCGCAAAGAACTCGCGCGCAGTTTTGGTGCAACCCTGGTGGTGCTGGTCACGGTGGTCATGACCATGACGTTGATTCGCACACTGGGTGAGGCCGGACGGGGTGTATTCAACCCCTCGGATGTGATGATTATCATGGGCTACACGGTGCTGTCCGACATGCCCACCATTCTTTCCATGTGCCTGCTCATCGCCGTGCTCAGCGTGCTGACCCGCATGTTTCGCGACAGTGAAATGGTGATCTGGTTTGGCAGCGGTCACAGCCTCACTTCTCTGATCAAACCCCTGTTCCGATTTGCCTGGCCCATTCTGCTGCTCATCACGGCACTGGCCCTGTTAATTCTGCCCTGGGCCTATGGGCGCATCGAAGACATGCGGGACCGCTATGAAAAGCGGGGTGATCTGGCCCGCATTGAGCCGGGCCAATTTCAGGAATCGGCCAGCGGTGAACGCGTCTTCTTTATCGAAAAAGACGCCAGTGGCTCGGTAGCTGGCAGCAACGTCTTCATTGCGACCCACAAGCTGGACAAGGAAACCATCACCTCGGCGCGCAGTGGGCGTGTCGAGATCATCAACGGTGAAAAGTTTCTGGTTCTGCAAAACGGCCAGCGTCTCGAAAAGGTTGCGGGCAAGCCCGACCTGACCGTTGCTGCGTTTACCACCTATGGCGCCCAGGTGGATGCGGACGACCAGTCGGCCCGCAGCTTTGTACCGTCGGCCGCCAAAAGCACACTTGAACTCCTGGCGAGCCCCACCAAGGCGCACCTGGCGGAACTGGCCTGGCGCGTCGGGCTGGCGCTCGCCGCCATCAATTTTGTAGTCATTGGCCTGGCGGCCGCAGGTGTCAACCCACGGGTTGGGCGCGCCGCCAACCTGGGCTTTGCCTTTGGTGCCTTTGTCGTCTACTTCAACCTGCTGATCCTGGGTAAGAGCTGGATCGAAACCGGCCAGGTGCAGTTTGCCGCCTACCTGATCGCCCTACATGGGGGCGCGCTGGCCCTGGCATTGCTGTGGCTTGCCAAACGCAACAACAACTGGGTTTTCAGACTCCCTGGCGCAACCCAGCGGGCCAGCCGTGCACCGGAAGGCACCCCATGAAAACCATACGACGCCTTCTGTATGGTGAAGTCATCCTCGCCGTCATTCTGGTCACACTGGGCTTCGTCACCCTGTTTTATTTTTTTGACTTCGTTGAAGAACTGCAGGCGGTCGGCAAGCACCAGGCCACCGGCTATACCGTGGCGCAGGCACTGCTCTATGTCGGGCTTATGTTACCCAGCCATTTGTATGAACTGCTACCCATTACGGTGCTGATTGGCACCATCTTCGTGATGGCGCGTCTGGCGCAAAGCTCCGAATTCACCATTCTGCGCACCAGCGGGCTTGGCCCTTGGCTGGCATTGCGCACCCTGCTGGCACTGGGCCTGGGTTTTGTGGCCTTTACCTTTGCCGTCGGTGACTACGTCGCCCCCATGGCGGACAAAACAGCACAGTTACTGAAGTCACGCTACCAGGGCAAGGTCACCGTCGGCAAGACCGGCGCCTGGCTCAAGGAACGGCAGGCCTACAGCCACTATGCGGTGAACGTGGGTGCCCTGGCGCCCGATGCCAGCATGCGCGACGTGCGCATTTTTGAATTCGACAACCAGGGCATTCTGGTGTCCATGACCGAAAGCCAGACCGCCAGATTCGGCAAGGACGACTCCTGGCTGCTCAACAAGGCGGACCATACCGAATTCACCAGTACCGATGCCAACGCCACACAGGTCGACCGCACCGCAATTGAGACCTTTCGCTGGCCCACCCAGATCAGCGCCGAAATGGTCGCCACAGCCGTGCTGCGCCCGGAACGCATGGGAACCATTGACCTGTTCCAGTACATGCGCCACCTGGATGCCAACGGCCAGTCGGCACAGAAGTACGAGATCCAGTTCTGGAAGAAGGTGTTCTACCCCCTGAGTTGCCTGGTTATGGTGGTGCTGGCCCTGCCATTTGCCTACCTGCATTTCCGCTCGGGCAGCGTCGCGACCTATGTGTTTGGCGGCGTCATGGCGGGCATCAGCTTTGTGCTGCTCAACAACGTGCTCGGAGATCTGGGCGCGCTTCGCGGGTGGCAACCGTGGATTACCGCTGCCTTGCCGGGCCTGATCTATTCCTTTTTCTCACTGACGGCCTTCACCTGGCTGGTAATACGACGATGACCACAGCGCCTGCCGAACGCGGCATCATTCTGTTTGCCCACGGCTCACGGGACCCTTTGTGGCACAAGCCTATTGAGGCGGTGGCGACCCAGATCGCAACCCTGTCCCCCGCCACGCCGGTGGTCTGCGCCTACCTGGAGCTGAGCAAGCCTGATCTGCCTACCGCCACCCTCGCCCTGCTGAACCGTGGTGTGCATGCCGTCACCATCCTCCCGCTGTTTCTGGGCGTGGGCAAACACGCTCGAGAAGACCTGCCGATTTTGGTGGCGGCGCTGCAGGCCAGCCACCCCAACGTGCAGTTCACCCTGCAGCCCGCAGTCGGCGAAGACAGCCGGCTGGTGCGCCTGATGGCAGAAATTGCCCTGGACAGCCGTTAGAAAGCACCAATTCCGGCATAATGAATCTCTTCTTTAGTTGAGATTCGATATGAACCTGCACCAGTTTCGCTTTGTCCAGGAAGCCGTCCGGCGCAACCTCAACCTGACCGAAGCCGCCAAAGCCCTGCACACGTCACAGCCCGGGGTGTCCAAGGCCATCATCGAGCTGGAAGAAGAACTGGGCATAGAGATCTTTGCCCGACACGGCAAGCGCCTGAAACGCGTGACCGAGCCTGGCCAGCATGTGCTCAAGAGTATCGACCTGATCCTGCGCGAAGTCGGCAACCTCAAACGCATTGGTGAGCAGTACAGCGCCGAGGACAGCGGCACCCTGTCCATCGCCGCCACGCACACCCAGGCCCGCTACGTGCTGCCCGAGAAAGTGGCCGCGCTGCGCACCGCCTACCCCAAGGTCAACATCAGCCTGCACCAGGGCTCGCCCGACCAGGTGGCCCGCATGCTGATCGACGAAGTGGCTGAGATCGGCATTGCCACCGAGTCCCTGGCCGACTACACCGAACTGGTCACCCTGCCCTGTTACGAATGGCAGCACATGCTGGTACTGCCCACCGACCACCCGCTGGCGCGCAAGGAGCGCATCACGCTGGAAGACATTGCGCAGGAACCGCTGATCACCTACCACCCGTCATTCACCGGCCGCACCAAGATCGACCAGGCCTTTGCCACCCGCAAGCTGGAGCCCCGCATTGCGCTCGAAGCCATCGATTCGGACGTGATCAAGACCTATGTGCGCCTGGGCCTGGGCGTGGGCATAGCGGCCGAGATGGCCGTGCGCGATGTGATCGATGATGGCGGCAAGAGCGGCCTGGTAGTGCGGCCCGGTGGCAGCCTGTTTGGCCAGAATGTGGCCCGCGTGGCCTTCAAACGCAGCGCCTACCTGCGCAACTTTGTGTACACCTTTGCCGAGCTGCTCAGCGACCGCCTGGACCGCAAGCTCATTGCCCGTGCCATGGACGGGCATGTGGAGAACTACGACTACTGACACCTTGCACCCATGACGACTCCTACTCTCACCTCCCGTCTGCCCGCCGTGGGCACCACTATCTTCAGCGTGATGTCGGCCCTTGCCGTGCAGCACAAGGCCGTCAACCTGGGCCAGGGTTTTCCGGACTTTGCCTGCGACCCGGCCCTGGTCAACCATGTGACGGATGCCATGCAGGCTGGTCACAACCAGTACCCGCCCATGCCCGGCATCCCGCAGTTTCGCGAGGCCATCGCAGCCAAAATCGAAGCGCTGCACGGGCGAACCTACCGCGCGGCCGACGAGATCACCATCACCGCAGGGGCCACCCAGGCCATCATCACCGCCATCCTGGCCGTGGTGCACCCGGGCGATGAAGTCATCGTGCTGGAGCCCTGCTACGACAGCTATGTGCCCAACATCGTGCTGGCCGGCGGCACAGCGGTGCGTGTACCACTGACCCCGGGCAGCTTCCGGCCAGACTTTGACGCCATTGCGGCCGCCATCACATCCAAGACCCGCGCCATCATCATCAACAGCCCGCACAACCCCAGTGCCACCGTATGGACGCGCCAGGACATGCTGCGCCTGCAGGAGATTTTGGCGCCCACCAATGTGTTGCTCATCAGTGACGAGGTCTACGAGCACATGGTGTTTGACGGTGCCCAGCACGAAAGCGCGGCCCGCTACTCCGGCTTGGCCGAGCGCGCCTTCATCGTCTCCAGCTTTGGCAAGACCTACCACGTGACCGGCTGGAAAGTCGGCTATGTAGCGGCGCCGGCCTCCATGACGGCCGAATTCCGCAAGGTGCACCAGTTCAACGTGTTCACCGTCAACACCCCTATGCAATACGGCCTGACCGCCTACATGGCCGACCCGACACCGTATAACAACCTGAGCGCCTTCTATCAGCGCAAACGTGACCTATTCCGTGCGGGTCTGGCGAAAACCCGCTTCAAACTGCTGCCCAGCGAAGGCACGTACTTCCAGTGCGTAGACATCTCCAATGTCAGCGATCTAGGCGAGGCCGATTTCTGCCAGTGGCTGACCGCCGAGGTGGGCGTGGCCGCCATTCCGCTGTCGGCCTTTTACGGCAACGGGTTCGACCAGCGCGTAGTGCGCTTCTGCTTTGCGAAGCAGGACGCCACGTTGCACGCTGCGCTGGAGCGGCTCAAAACGCTATAACAATAATAGCGTATCAGCAAGGAATGACGAGGGCTAGCAGCACTTTTCATTCATAGCTATCCAGCCTGGCAGTGCGTCGGCCGGCATGGGACGCGCAATGCCATAGCCCTGGGCCACGTCGCAACCATTCTGCGCGAGCCAGGTCAGATCGGCCGGCGTTTCAGCGCCTTCGGCGGTGACGGTCAATCCCAACTCGTGGCTCAGCAGAATGGTGGACCGAACGATGGCCGCGTTCTTTGGCGACCCGGCGACCGCTGTCACAAAAGACTGGTCGATCTTCAACTCGTGCACCGGCAAGGTTTTCACATAACCCAGCGACGCCTGACCGACGCCATAGTCGTCAATCGAGAGCTTCACGCCCAACTGGAACAGCGCAGTCAGGTGTGACAGTGCCAGTTCGGGTTCATCCATCAGGGCACTTTCGGTAATTTCCAGGCACAAACCGGCCGGTGCCAGCCGGTGCAGTTCCAGCCAATCCCGCACCTGCGTCACCAGGTTGGGACTGAGCATGTCCAGTGCCGAGAGGTTGGCCGACACCACGAGCTCCAGACCATCGCGGCCCCACTGGGCCGCCTGCGCGATCACACGCTCCAGTACCCATGGCGTGATCTCGCGGATAAACCCGGTCTGCTCGGCAAACGGAATGAAATGAATCGGTGAAACCAGCCCGCGCACAGGGTGCTGCCAGCGCAACAGTGCCTCTGCGCCAACAATCTTTCCAGTGACCATATCCAGTTTGGGCTGGTAGTGCAGTACGAATTCCTGGCGCGCCAGGGCCTCGCGCATCTCGCCGACCAGCGACAGCTGCTCATGGACCGGCTGGCCGCCACTGCCGGACGCAAACGCGAAGCCGGTTCGGCGCCGTTTGGCCAGCACCATGGCCTGGTCCGCACTGCGGAGCAATTCGGTGACGTCGTTGGCGTCCTGCGGGTACAGCGCAACCCCCAGGCTGCCGCCAACATCCAGCCGCTGCCCGTCCAGGGTGACCGGCCGACTCAATATGGCAAGAACCGACTGGGTAAAGGCCATGGCTTCTTCTTTGCCGGCACCGCACAGCAGGAACGCGAATTCGTCACCCCACAGCCGGGCCAATAGCGTAGGTGCCGGTGTAATCTGGCCGAGCAGCGTGCCAATCTCGATCAGCAGCTGATCCCCCACCCCGTTGCCCAGCGCATTGTTGATGGACGCAAAGCGGTCAATATTGAGAATGATCACCGCACCGTGGCCACGGGTAAGGCGTTGCACCAGACCCTCCAGAAAGCGCGTGCGATTGGCCAAGCCAGTCAAGGCGTCTTCATAGGCCAGGCGAAGAATTTTCTCTTCGCGACTGGCAACGCGTTCGCGCATGTGGTCAAAGCTCAACGCCAATTGGCCGATCTCGTCCATCGGCATGGCGGGCATGGGCTGCGAATAGTCACCCGACTCGATGCGGCGCGCAGAAACCGACAGATCATCGAGCGGCCTGACAATCCTGCGGGCCAGCATCACACTGCCCCCCGCAAACAGAAGTACACCACCCAAAATCACCACCAGCAACACGTTTTGCAGGCGCTGGTAGGGCGCCTGGGCCTGCTCCAGCGATCGCTGCAGCACCACCGACACGTCTTGCCCCAGTGGCAACTGCACGGTCTGAAAATGGTCCTCGCCGATGGCCAATACCCACGAGTCACCGCTGGGCGCGCCCCGCAAAGCGCCTGCCAGCACGGTCCGACTGGCGGCCTCCAGGGAAGACGCCAGCACGCTGACCTCGGCACCCTGGCGACGCACCACGCTCACGGTCAGCCCTATGACTTCCGACAAGCCCTTGGCCCACTGGTCATCGACCTGGAAACCCATGCCGACCCACGCGATGAGCTTAGGGGCCAGGATAGGAACCAGCACGAGCTGGTACAGACGCCCGTCTTTCATCTGCCGGAACCCCGAGCTCTTGCCCGACGCCTGCGCATTGGTCAACAAATCCTCAAACTGGAACGCCCGCGACTCCGTGAGCTGGCTCTGGGTATCGGCAATGACCTGACCGTCCGTGCTGATCACGATCATTTCCTGGGCACCGATGCGCAGACCATGGTTGCGGATGACCGAATGCACGGTGGCCCGGTCCTGCGTGGCGATGGCCTCGCGAAAGGCAAAATCGCCGGACAGCACCGTAGCGGCCGTTTCCAGTTGGCGCTGGTTCTGCTCCACCAGCCGCTGAAAGATACGCGTGCCTGCCGCCAGTTCCCGCGCCATTTCGCTGGCCACCATGCGCTGGTTGCTGCCACTGACCAGGCCCACAATAAGTCCCATGACCAGCAAGAGCAGCCCGACAAACACGACGACGATGCGGCGTTGAAGCGTCTTCAGAATCATGGTCAATACTTGTCTGAATCCACCGGGGGTTTAGGTTTCAACACACGGGCATGGATGTCGGCCACCAACGCCAATTTGGTGGGCGCCGAACCGGGGCGAATCTCCAGGTCACGCAGGGTCCATTCGCTTGACTGCCGCGGATGCCAGACGCGCAGGCGATAGTGCCCCACAGGCACGTTGCGAATCGTGGCGCGGCCAGCGGCATTCGTCCTGGCAAAGTACGGTGTGTTCACCACCAGAACATAGGCTTCCATCCAGTCGTGAATATTGCAGCCCAGTGCCACCTCTCCAGGCTTGTCAAACAGCACCGGCAGCACGGGCTTTCCGGCGTACAGCTTGATCTCGAAAATCTTGGGCGAAGAGAAAGAATAAATGTGGTGCTTGAAAGCATCGCGGTTCGGAAACTCGACCATGGTTCCGGTCTCGACAACGGAGACATAGGGTATGAATTCACGGTCCCGCTGCTCAATGGTTACCGTACGTTTGCCCTTGGGGACACTGGCTGCAACCGGTTCGATCACGACCGCCGCATCTTCAACCGGGTGTCCGGCTGATGTCAGTACCGTTGCATCAATGGTAGCGGCGACTGCACGGGCGCAAGAAAACACCAGCGCCCATTGCCAGGCAACGTGGCCTGGCCTCATGGCGCAAGTTTGATGGCCGGTGCGATCTGCCAGATTTCAGTGCCCAAGGCTCCATCGCGGAAAGTCAGCGCGTGCCAGACCTTGACTGGCGTTGTACCTCCATATTCGGCCGATGCGTGAATTGTGGCGCCCTTGGCATTGCTGTGGGCCACAAGCGGGCTGAAATTGGCCGGTCGTGGCAAGCCCGCATTGGCGGCGATGAACTTCTGCCAGACCGCCTTGATCTGAGCTTTTCCGCGATAGCGACCATCCAGCGGACCGCCGATCCAGTCCATATAGGCGTCTTCGTCATAGTCACGCATCATCCCGTCGAGATCGCCGGCGGCAACCGCAGTCAGATGCGCCTGGGCACGGGCTTCGTCCAGTGGACCGGCTGACGCCAAGTGCGTCGCCATGCCCCATACGGAAAGTGCCGCAATCAACAGTGAAAAACTTCTTGGGGTCCGAGTCATTTCAATCTCCCGTTAACGTGTCAAAACGCATGGCTCCGATGAAACATCGCAATTCATCATAGCCCACACGCGGGCACAGGACATTGAGGGAAGACATTGGTAGCATCTAGGCCTCTTTATGGTGTGTAAACCGGTTCGCCACATGCCACAACTTTTCCATCGGAGTAAGTTTTTTGATGCCCCCCCTGCTCTCCAATTGCCTGGCCGCAGCACTCGCCGCGTCCCTGTCCTGCGTGGCCCTGGCGGCGCAACCTTCCGGTGTCTCACCGGTCAGCGGATACAGCCAGCCACCCAAAAACATCCTTGACGTCATGCAGGCACCGTCGCCGGCCACTCCTCTGGTCAGCCCGACGCTTGACACCATATTGCTGGTGACCCGCCAGGACTATCCGAAAATCTCCCAGGTATCGGCGCCGTTTCTGCGCTTGGCCGGTGCGCGGGTAGAAACCAAAAACCGCAGCAAGCATGACCGCTCCGGCGGCAATGGAATACGTGTTTGCGTGACGGGCTTCGAACTGGTGCGGGTTGCCACCCGTGCTACGACACCGGTCGCACTGCCACCCGATGCCTGCCCTGACACCCCCCACTGGTCCGCCGACGGCAAGCGCTTTGCGTTCGCCAACATCACAGCGGATTCGGTCGAGCTGTGGGTTGGTGACGCCAGCAACGGCAAGGTCCACCGTGTGCCCGGTGCGCGCTTGAACCCGATGTTTGGTGGCGAAGTGCAATGGATGCCGGACCAGAAGACCTTGCTGGTGAAGCTGATTCCCTCCCGGATTGGTGCACCACCGCCAGAGCCCCTGGTTCCGCAGGGTCCCAGTATTCAGGAGTCCACAGGCAAAAAAGGCCAGAGCAGCACCTACGAAAAGCGCGACACGCTGAACAACCCGCACGACGAAAACCTGTTCGACTACTACGCAGCCACCCAGATGGCACTGGTGGACGCGGCGACATCGGCCATCACCCCCATAGCAAAGCCAGGAAATTTCGACACGGTCGTGCCCGCACCGGATGGACGGCACGTGTTGGTCATCGCAATTCACAGGCCCTATTCCTACCTGACAACCTACCACCGGTTTCCAAGAGATGTTCAAGTATGGGATACCGCGAACCCTGCGAACACGGTGGTGCGCACGATCACGTCACGCCCCTTGGAAGACCGGGTTCCCATCCACGGTGTGCCGGTCGGCCCACGCGAGTTTGCCTGGCGCGCCACCGACCCCGCGACCCTGATCTGGGTGGAGGCCCTGGACGGCGGCGACTGGAGCGTCACGGTTCCCGCACGCGACAAACTCATGATGGCCAAGGCGCCTTTCGACGCGCCCGCTGTGGAAATTGCCCGGACCGAACAGCGCTTTGCCGGCTTACTGTGGAGCGCGCGGCCCGGCATGGCACTCTTGCAGGAATACGACCACAACCGCCATTGGGAGCGCACCCATATCGTCAACGTCGATGACGCGCAGCAAAAGCCGCGCCTGCTGTGGGACCTGTCATCCGAAGAGAAATACGCAGACCCCGGCAACCCGCAGTTCCAGCGTTTGCCCAATGGTGCGCGCGTGCTGCGGATGGACGGCGACGCCATCTACCTCTCCGGCGCCGGTGCTTCGCCACAAGGCGCTCGCCCGTTTCTGGATAGACTGGACCTGGTCACCCTGAAGACCGAGCGCCTGTTCCGCAGCGAAGGCGATGCTTACGAACACTTTCTCGCGTTCAACGGAGCCGACACGCGCACCTTCATCACCTGGCGCCAAACCGCCTTTGACGCACCCAATGCCTTCCTGCTCACGCTGGGACCCGTACTTGAGGCACCTGCCGGAGAGGCGGTCTTCAGCGCGACGCGTGCGGCCATCACCAGCATCCCCGATCCGACACCCGCTGTACGCGCCATCAAGAAGCAATTGGTCCAATACAAGCGCGCCGATGGGCTGGACCTGTCGTTCACGCTGTACACCCCACCCGGCTACCAGCCGGGCACCCGCGTACCGACCATCCTCTATGCCTATCCGCTGGACTATGCCGACCCATCCAAAGCGGGACAGGTGACAGGCTCGCAGGCCACGTTTACCCGGCTGCGCCAACACCGGCTGCTGCTGCTGGCAGGCTATGCGCTGATTGAAAACGCTTCCTTCCCCATTGTTGGCGACCCCAAGAAAGCCTACGACACCTACCTGGAGCAGTTGGTGGCAGATGCCAGGGCAGCCGTCGACGAAGCCGTGCGCATGGGCGTTGCCGATCCCGACCGCGTGGGCGTCACGGGGCACAGCCACGGCGCACTGATGACGGTCAATCTGCTGGCGCACTCGGACCTGTTCAAGGCGGGCGTGGCCACCAGCGGCGCCTACAACAAGACGCTCACGCCCTTCGGTTTCCAAAGCGAGCGACGCTCCATTTGGCAGGCGCCTGAGGTCTACAAAAAGGCCTCGCCTTTCTTCTACGCCGACACACTGAAGACCCCCATTCTGCTGGTGCATGGTGCCGAGGACGCGAACCCGGGCACCACGCCGTTGCAGTCGAGCAAACTCTATGAGGCGATCCGGGGCAACGGCGGTACGACGCGACTGGTCATGCTCCCCCACGAGCCCCACTGGTATGCGGCCCAGGAGTCCAACGAGCAACTCGTCTACGAAATGGTTCGCTGGTTCGATCGCTACGTCAAAGGCGCCACCAGTGTGGCAGCAGCGTCCGGTAGCGAAACTCCCGATAGCGTTCGTCCAGCAAAATGATGGTGCCGGTGTCCGTCGGGGTGCGAATCACGCGCCCGGCGGCCTGCACGACCTTTTGTATGCCGGGGTACACATAGGTGTAGTCATACCCCCGGCCGAAGCGGGCCTGCATGCGCTGGCTGATCGCCTGG
Source organism: Rhodoferax sp. (assembly GCA_030645355.1). Taxonomy (GTDB): domain Bacteria; phylum Pseudomonadota; class Gammaproteobacteria; order Burkholderiales; family Burkholderiaceae_C; genus Allorhodoferax. The sequence goes on from JAUSNJ010000142.1 coordinate 19,289, forward strand.
TTGACGGCATCAAACTGCGGCAGACCCAGGGTGGCGATAAAGGCGCCGATCAACCGCCTGCCCGGCAGGTCGATGCCTTCACCGAACACGCCGCCCAGTACGGCGAAGCCAATGCCCTGCCCTTGTGCATCAAACTGCTGCAGGAAGGCATGGCGGCTGGCCTCGCCCATCTGGCGCTGTTGTGCCCAGACCGGCACAGCCGGGTGGCGTGTTTGCAGCCGCGCAAGCGCCAGTTCCAGGTAGTCAAAACTGCTGAAGAAAGCCAGGTAATTGCCGCCCTGCTGTTCAAACTGCCGCGCCATCGCGTCGACCAGGGCATCCAATGAGGCCAGGCGGTCGTCCCGCCGGGTCGACACCGGTTCAACGGATACGGCCAGCTGCGCCGGATCGAACGGACATGGCACCTCCAGCGACTGCGTGGTCTCGGGCAGGCCCAGCAGGTTGATGTAATAGTCCGCCGGATTCAGCGTGGCCGAGAACAGCACCATGGAATCCGCCGCTTCCACGCGCGCACGGATAAAGTGGGCCGGCACGATGTTGCGCAGCGCCAGTCTGCCCACTTCCAGCAGGCCTTGCGTTGGCGCGAGTGCCAGATCCAGCTCGCACAGGGAATGCTCGCCAAACTCGTCGGCCAGCGTGGCAAACGCCAGGGTCTTGAAATAGAACGGCAACCAGGCGCCAGGGGTTTCGGCCGCATGGTCATTCAAGTATTCACCGACCGCGCTGTTCAGGCGCTGCAGGCTGCGCAACCAATCTTCGGGCACGGCATCCAGCAGCTTCCAGGTGGCGGGCGGCTCCGTACGCTCGGCTGCCATCTGCAGCAGTTGCCACTGGTTGAGCAAGTCGGCCACTTTGCCACGCAGCACGGGGGGCATGTCAGGTTGAACGTCCACCGTCTCGCCGTGGGTCAGGTCTGCGCTGTACATGCTGCAGGCCCGGCTGTAGAGGTTGTGCGCCTCGTCCACCAGCACGCTGACCCGCCATTGGTTGCCGGCCGTCAGCGCGTACAACATGGCACTGCGGTCAAAGTAGTAGTTGTAGTCGCCCACCACCACATCGGCCCAGTGCGCCATTTCCTGGCCCAGGTAGTAGGGGCACACCGTGTGCGCCAGTGCCACGGTGCGCAGGCTGTGTTGGTCCAGCCAGCCCTGCTGCGCGGCGGCCCTGCGAGCGGCGGGCAGCCGGTCGTAGAAGTCCTGAGCCAGCGGGCAGGACTGGCCGTGGCAGGCCTTGTCCTTGTGTTCACACGCCTTGTCCTTGGCCACCAGTTCCAGCACCCGCAAGGGGAACACCGGTGTTGGGCCGGTACCCGCACCGGGCCCGCGTACCTTGTACAGTGCCTCCAGCGCCACTTGGCGCCCGGGCGTCTTGGCGGTCAGAAAAAACAGCTTGTCGACACCGCGCTCGGGCATGGCGCGCAGGGCCGGGAACACCGTGCCAATGGTCTTGCCAATACCGGTGGGGGCCTGCACCAGCAGCGGGCGCGACTGCACGCAGGCCCGGTACACGGCACCCGCCAGGTCCCGCTGACCGGGGCGAAACGGCAACTGCGGAAACTCCAGCGCCCGCAGCGCCGCGTCGCGCGTGCGCCGGTGCGTCTGCTCGCTCTGTGCCCAGCCCAGAAAGCGGGAGCACAGGCCATCAAAAAACACCTGGAGATCGGCGGCCGACCACACCTCGGAAATGGGGTGCTCGGTCTGATCCAGTACATCAAAGTACACCAGGCTCAGCGTGACATCGGCCAGCGCACGACTGTGGCACATCAGCCAGCCATAGACCTTGAGCTGCGCCCAGTGCAGCGCGCGGTGGTTGGGCGCAATGGCCGCTACCGCGCCGCGAAAGGTCTTGACCTCCTCCAGCACGTTGCGCGCGGGGTCGTAGCCGTCGGCCCGTCCACTCACCTGCAGACTGGTCCCTGCGCCAGCGCCTGTAAACGTGCCGGTGAGCGTGACCTCTGCCTCGTGGCCCGGCGGGCGCCGGCTGGCCACCAGTTGGTGCCCCTCACGCCCCTGCTGTGCGGTGGGCGACGGGGTAAAGCGCAAGTCCAGGTCGCCCAGCTTGGCGGCAAACTCACACAGGTTGCGCACCGACACTGCATAGGCTCCGTCAGCTTCAAAGTCCGCCACATCGCTACCCGTTGCCAGGCTCATGGTGGTGGCTCGGCCGGCACATCCGGATCACGCTCAGTGAGCATGGATTGGTCGGGTCCGTCCGTTCCCATGTCGGCGCTGGCGCGCAAGGGGGTGGATTTGGCCAACACCATCCACAGTGCAAAGGGCAGGTCTGCCACGGCGCGCTTGGGCGCATTGCGAGCAACCTCCAGCCGATCACCCTGCAGAATCATCACGCCGCATTCGACAGGTATCTCGTCGGCCTCGGCAATGGGCTTGCCCTTGCGGTCGCACCCCAGCACATACCAGCACTGGCCACCTGCATCCAGGTAGCTATCGCGCTTGTCCTGGGACTTGAGATCGCCCAGCAGGTCGGCGCGGCTGACCTTGATCTCGTGCACCACCGGCTCAAGGTAGCCCGCCACCGTGGTGTTGCGGATGGAAAACACATCGGGCATGCAGATCTTCCAGCGCGTTTTCTCATCCGGTTGGGTTGGCAGCCGAGCGCGGATGCTCAGGTCGGTCCAGACAATGCGCCCGTCGCGCAGCATCTGCTGTGCCACCCGGTCGACCAGCGCCTCGTGCGCCGAGCGGGCCTGGCGGTTGCTGTAAAAGGCCTGTGCCAGAAACGTGATACCGGTGTCGGTCAACCGCACCTTGTCGTGTCCGCTGGGCTCCACCAGCCGCTCCAGCAGTCCGGCGGCAAGCAGTTCCACCTCCACACTGTCCTGGCAGGGCCAGCCGGCCGAGCGGTAGATGTCGCGCAGTCGCCGGGCGTGGGTGCGGCCCAGAGCGATGTGGTTGATGACGGTGGTTCGGGTCATGAATGCGTGGACAAATGCGGAATGTGGCCATAGGATACTGTATGGACACACAGCTTGGCAATGGCCGGCACATGGCGATACGGTCATCCTGATAGCTGCAAGGGTATGGGTAGGCCTGTCCCCCGGCTTGTTGCATTGGGACCAATTTGCTATTGTTTATATAGCTATCAAGCCATATTTCACGAGGGCTAGCACCGGATTTGATGCATCGATGCTGGTGCGACCGGCCGTTATCAAGGCCGCCGGCGCCGGTCTTGCGTTCTGTTACCCGGCCTCAAACCCGGTAAGCTACCGGCACCATGACGAAGCCACAGACGCTGACCATCACCGCGAATGACCAGCATCGCTTCAATGCGACCTTTTATCCAACCCCTGACACCCAAGCGCCGGTGCTCATCTTCCTTTCGGCATTGGGGACGCCCGCCAAGGTCTATCGCCACCTCGGAAATGAAATGGCCCAACACGCGGTGCAGCTGTGTGCGCCCGACTGGCGGGGCATTGACAGCAGTTCCGTTCGTGCGGGCCGAGCCAGTGATTTCGGGTACCGCCATCTGGTCGAGCTGGATATTCCTGCGCTGATTGCCGCAGTGCGTCACCGCACACCGCGTGCTCCGATCTGGTTGGGTGGCCACAGTCTGGGTGGGCAAATGGCACTCCTTGCCGCCGCGGGCAACCCCGAGCACATTGCCGGTGTTGTGCTGATTGCCAGTGGCAGCGTGCATTTGCCCTGCTATCGGGGGAAGTTGCGTTGGGGTGTACGGGTCTTGACTGCTTTGTCCGGCATCGTAGGACCTGTTCTTGGATACTTTCCGGGTGCGCGAATCGGATTTGGTGGCCGGGAAGCGGCGGGTTTGATGCGCGATTGGAGCCACGTTGCCCGCACGGGTGAATACCGCCCGGTTGGATCACAGGTGGACTACGAACACCAACTGCGCGTTCTCGACAGGACGGTACTGGCGATTACATTCGCCGCCGATTCCTGGGCGCCTGCCCAAGCCACGCAGGCATTGCTCAACAAGGTTACGCGCTGCACGCCCATTCACCTGCATTGGGACGCGTCTGAAACTGAGGGCGTTGCCGTCGATCACTATTCGTGGATCAAACGCCCGAACCTGGTGGCATCGTCGATTGCCCAATTCATGCGCGAATCCAAGGCACGCCCATAGCCATTCCAGCAAAGGCAATCCTGTGAACCCTGAAGCACTTCCTGACCCCAGCGACGACGTTCGACCATGGCCTGATGCACCCAGTGCAGCTTGTTGTCGAGTAGCCCAATGGCGATAACCATCGGGCCGTTTGCGCTGGCCACTTCCTGGGTGATTCTGCTGGTCTGCGCCGCCGTCGCAGCGGTGGTCGGCTACTACGTCGGGCGACGCCAGCAGGTCCGTATCGGCGCCACCCTGACCGATATGCTGTTGGCCGCTGGCCTGGCCGCGCGCATGGCCTTCGTGCTGGAGTGGTTTGAAAACTACCGCAGCGCGCCATGGACCATGCTCGATATCCGTGATGGCGGCTTCACCCCTTGGGCCGGTGTACTGGCCGCGGTCCTCGTCGCGCTGTGGCAAGGCTGGAGGCGCGTGGTGCTGCGGGGACCGCTGTTGCTGGGGCTTTTGGCAGGCACCCTGATGTGGTTCGTCTCGCCCGCGATTCTCCGCATGGGCAGCGGTCCGGCGCTCTCTGATCTTGAAGAAATTTCACTCATGACACTGCAGGGAGCGCCGCAAAGCCTGGCCAGTCTGGCCCAAGGTCGGCCCCTGGTTGTCAACCTGTGGGCGACCTGGTGCCCGCCTTGCCGTCGCGAAATGCCGGTCCTTTCCGCAGCGCAGCAGCAGCTCGCGGGGGTTACTTTTGTTTTTGCAAACCAGGGCGAAAACCCGGTCACCGTGCAGAAATACCTCACTGCGAGCCAACTGGTTCTTGCCAACGTGGTTCTGGACTCCCGCAAGAAACTGGGTGAACAACTGGGTTCAACGGCACTGCCCACCACGCTGTTCTTCAACGCCCGCGGCCGCCTGGTGGACATCCACCTCGGCGCCTTGTCATCGGCATCGCTGGCCAGCAAACTGGAACGAATTGAGGCGCCCGACTCCAACTGACCCGTCCATGGCTCGCCGTTTTGCTGACCGGTTATTGGAGACCCGCGCCTCGTCGCTTCACCATCCGCGCCGCCGCCAGCAATCCCAGAGGCAAGGCAATGAAGTGCGGCCAGATGAAGTAGCCGGGCTCATACGCCACCCAGCTGAAGGCCGGCTCTGCGGCGTCCAGCGAATCGCTCACGGCGGTGCCGACCACGTACAGCAGGTAGGGCAATGTGGCCAGGGTCACGGTTGCCATGGAGGTACTCTTGACGGCGGTAAACAGCAGGTTGCCGCAAGCTACTGCGATCAGGAAGATCGGCAGGTGGCGCACGCCCACCATGGCCAGTGCGGCGCGCAGTTCGTCGTTGTCGTTGATTTGTATGGTCCAGCGCGCCAGCGCGGGTGGCGTGAGCCAATCGCCAGCATAGGCACATACCAGCGCCAGCGCAGCGCCCATGAGCAGGGTCCAGAGCCAGCGCATGGGGTGGTGACTCAATTGCACTGCAAGCTGAGTGCCTGCAAGGGCTCACCTGAGCGGTTGTCGTGCACCACCAGGTTGACCTGGCGCGCATGCCCGGGTTGCGGCGCAATGCTGGCAAAGCTCAGCGTTTGCGCGCCCTCGTAGCGGCCGACCGGCACATATTGGCGCACCACAAAATCGTGTTGCAGGAATTCGCCCTTGTTTTCACCGGACTTCACCTTGGAGTTGTGCCCATGCTCGGTGACGGTCCAGTAGGCACTCCAGTGGGACACACCCTGGGCCGGAGTGACCCGCGCCGTGTACTGATCGGTCTGCGCGATGCGCTGCATGGCAATCGTCGCCTGTGCGGTGATGTTGGCTTGCGCGGCACGCGGCGCAGCGTTCAGGAATTTGGCGCCCGAAAAGGACGCGGCGCGGTTGCCCTGCAACAGGCTCTCGGTTCGCCACAGCGGCCAGTCTTTGCCATCGCGCACGATTTGCGGCGTGTAGATGTTGTTGAGCCGGTTGGCACGGGCCACTTCGTTTTGGCGCGCGGTGTTGGCCTGGGTGGCAAACCGGTCAACCCAACCGATGTAATCCCAATAACCCACGTGAAACGCCTGTGCCACCACCGCCTGCCCTTTGAGCGTGGACAGCCACTGGTCCGCTGGCGGGCAGGAGCTGCAGCCCTCGGAGGTGAACAACTCGATGACCGGGGTGCGCTGTGCGCCGGAGCGTGCCTCGCATGGGGTCGATGCGGGCGCTGCCGCCCACAACCCTGATACGAACCCGATCAGGACGGGCACCACCGCAAGCGCGCGAAGTGCATGCAGCGTGCGCCGGCGCTGGTGTGAAGCGTTGTCTTGGTGCATGGCGGGTTCATCCAGTTGCAGTGGGTAACCATTGGTCGGACGAACCCGCCGTTTCTTACTGTGCCTAGAACTTCTTCCAGAACCGGGCGAAGTAGGAGGCGCCGTTCAAGCCAAATTGCACGCTGTCGTAGATGAAGCCGTTGTCGGTTTCATTCGGGTCCTGCTTCGTCGGTTTGACGTTGAAGATGTTGTTGCCGCCGAAGGTCAGCTTGGTGTTGTTGTCAAAGCTGTAGGTAAAGCTCAGGTCGGCCGAGGTCTTGGGCTCGTAGAAGGCGTTGGGCACACCGTTTTCGGTCCCCGAGAAAGTGCCCAGGGTCTGGCTGCCGAAGTGGATGACTTTCAGGTTGGTTTCCCAGGCGCCGCGGCTGTAGTCAAAGCCGATGGTGGCCTTGGTGCGCGGGCCGCCCTGCTCGATGAACAGGCGTTCGCGCTCGGACAGCAGCACCGATTCGTAGCCCTTGAGCGAGGCCGGTGCGTGCACGTTGACCACATCCGTCTGGCTCAGGTTCAGCGCCAGGTAGCTGGACAACTTGCCCGCGCCAAACGTGGCCTTATGCGCCACCGTCAGGTCCAGACCCTTGGTCTTGGTGTCGATGGAGTTCACAAAGAACTGTGCCTGTCCCACGCCCAGTGCCGCCAGGCTGGCACCCAGTGCCGGGTAATTGTTGGCATCAAAGCGGCCGGACAGACCGATGCGGTCGTCGATGTTGATCTGGTACACGTCGGCCGTCATCGACAGCGTATTGCTGGGCTTGAGCGTCAGGCCCAAGGTGAAGTTCTTGGAGTTCTCTTCCTTGAGCTTGGGGATGCCGGCCGCATTGGCAATGGCGCCGCCGTTGGGGGCCAACACCACGTCTTGCGGCACACCGCTGATGAAGTCGGTAAAGGTGGACGAGAAGTAGACCTGCTGTAGCGATGGTGCGCGAAAGCCCGTGCTGGCCGAACCGCGGAACAGCAACGCGTCGGTGGCCTTGAAGCTGGCCGCCAGTTTGCCGGTGGTGGTGGAGCCAAAGTCGCTGTAGCGCTCGGCGCGCACCGCCGTTTGAAGCTTGAGCTGCTGGGTCAGGTCGGTTTCGATGTCGGCATACAGCGCGGTGCTTTCGCGGTTGCGGTTGGTGGCGTCGCCTGGCTGAAAACCGGGGAAGCCCTGGCTGCCCGCATTGCCACCGAATCCCACGCCGTCGGCATCCACATACGAGCCAGCCTCACCGGCAAATATCTGGTAGTTTTCGCGGCGGTATTCGGCGCCAAATGCCACGTTGGCGCCCTGGAAGAAGCCGTCAAAGAATCGGCTGAAATCGAGGTTGGTGGTGGCCTGCGAGAACGAGAAGCCACCAGCCTGAAACACGCTGGCACTCTTGCCCGCACCGCCAGCCAACAGGTCCAGGTTGGCCTGAGATGCATTGATGGTGTTGGAGATGCGGTAGCGCATTTCGTTGAAGCCATAGGTTTGCGACAGGTCGGTGTTCCAGTCGCCCACGACCCAGCGGTGCCCGATGATGCCGTAGCGGTCGTTGATGTCGCCGTTGATGAAGGGCACAAAGCCAGCGGGGTACATGGCCGCCGAGTTGCGCGATGGAATGTCGTCCGAGCCCACGCCACTGCGCGCCCAAGCGGCCGATGAGGCGTCGCGGTTCTGGGCGCCCAGCGTGAAGTAGAGTTTTCCGGTGGCCGTGGTGGGCAACTCGCCGTTGAGGTACAGCGTCGAATTCTTGGACTGCGTGTCGCCAATGGTGCGAGGGTTGTCGGGCTCAGCCCGGTTGGAGCGGCCACGGTCCGAGTATTCGGCCGTGATACCCAACACGCCTTTTTCACCCAGGCCAAAACCGCAGTAGACCGATGGCAAGAAGTTCTTGCCATCGCCCACCGAATACTGGCTGTAGCCCAGCACGGCTTCGCAGCCCTTGTTCTTCTTCAGCGTGATGTCCATCACGCCGGCAATGGCGTCCGAGCCATATTGGGCGGCCGCGCCGTCGCGCAGGATCTGCACGTTGTCAATGGCCAGCACGGGAATGGCGTTCAGGTCGGTACCGGTGTTGCCGCGGTTGCGTGCACCAAACAGGTTGACCAGGGCCGTGGTGTGGCGCCGCTTGCCGTTGACCAGCACCAGGGTCTGGTCAGAGCCCAGGCCGCGCAGCGCGGCGGAGTCGATCAGATCGGCACCATCGGCACCGGTCTGGCGTGTGGAGTTGAAGGACGGCGACAGGTACTGCAAGGACTGCGACAGGTCAAACTGGCCACCCTGCTCCGACACCTTGGAAAGCGCAATGAAGTCAATCGGAACCGGTGTGTCCGTGGCCGAGGCGTTGACCCGGCGCGAGCCGACGATGGTGACGCCTTCCAGAGCCGATGTCGTCTCTTTGGCGGTGCCGGTGGTTTGGGCCACCGCAAACGACACGGGGGTGAGTGTGGCAACGGCTGCAGCGGCGGCGCCGTAGAGTCCAAGGGTCAAAGCTTTGCGCAATACGGTCATGTTTCGCTTTCCATAAAGTGAATGTGGCGGTGAATCGGAAATTCTAGAACCCCATGCAACAAATAGGCCATCGGGGCTTACCTGTGTTTCCGTGGCACCACAGTCCGCCAAATTGGCTGGGCCAGCCCCACGAGCCCGCTTAGGCAATGGAGGGGTTTGTCGACGAGACTTTGGGCGCGGCAAACACGGCCCGCCGTGCCAGCGCGGTGACGGTCTGCCGAATGTCCGACCGGTTGCTGCGCAAGAAGTCTTGCAGCAGCCGTGCCGGAAAGGTATTGACCGTGATCAGGATGTCGGTCACCACGCGCCGGCGCGGCACGCCCTCATACAGGCTGCCGAGTGTGGCGATCATGGCCACGAAGGAGCGCGACAGGTGCAGGTATTCACCGCGTACCACCAGGCCGAGCTGCTGGGTGTTGGACATCAGGTGCAGCAGCGTGTTGGCGCGGGTCAGCCAGCCTTGCGGGCCCTCTACATACAGCATCCAGGCGAAGTCGTAGGACAGGGGCTTGATGCTTTTCTTGTCCAGCGTGCGCACCAGTGCGGCGCGGATGTCGTCCCGCCGCTCCCGTGCGGCCTCGGGGTCGGTGCAGATGGCGATCAGCGCGTCGGTCATCAGGTCGGGGTTGGCCACCAGCGCACCCTTGAGGTAGTTGAGCACGGGCAGCATCTTGCCGGCCAGCTGGATGGTGTTGCCCCAATCGATCACATGCAGGCGCCCGGCCTTGTCGACCATCACGTTGCCGGGGTGCAGGTCGCCGTGCACCTCCTGGTAGACAAAAATCTGGCTCAGGATGGTGAACAAGAACTTCTTGGCCAGATCGCGCTGGTAGGCCACCCGGTCGCGCGGTTTGAAGTGCTGCGCGGCGCGGGCGATGTTGACGGCGCCCTCGACATATTCCATCTCGATCACGCGTTCGGTGGCCCGGTAAACCTCGGGCACGCGCCAGATCAGGCTGTTCTGCGCGCGGCGCGAAAAATTACCTTGTACCTGAGCCTCGCGCTCGAACTGCAGCTCGTTGCGGAAACCCTCGACAAAGCCATCAATCTGCTCGGTCATGGCCTTCAGAAAGGGCGTAAGCTTGCCGTGGGGCGCCCAATACTGACTGGAGACCAGCATCAGCCCGATGGAGGTCTTGCCCATCAGGAATTCGCGGTCCAGGTTGTGGCGCCCGATCTTGACGATGACGGGCACCAGGTGCTCCACGCCATCGATCACCATGGGCTTCTTGGCCAGGTAGACCGAGCCGATGGAGCCCGACTTGAGCGGGTGCTCGGCATCAAAGCCAAAGTAGATTTCCTCGGGCGGTCGGCCAAAGCTGTCCATCAGCGCGCTGCGCGCTTCCTCAGCCGACATCGGGGGCACGTCTTCCTGAAAGACCGCCAGCTCACGGGCAATTTCATCGGGCAGGAAGTTCGACGTGGCGGCCGCCACCTGCGCCATCTTGATGAAGAAGGGGCCAAACTCACGCACCATCTTGGCGACAATCTCGGCCTGGGCGCGAAAGTCCTTGGGGTCCGCCTGGAAGAACGGGCGGATGTAGCGCAGTGCCCTGATCTGGCGGCGAATGATCTTCAGGTCGCTGCGCACCACCTGCACGCGGCGCAGCAGCAGGTCCAACCGATCCTGGTTGGAGTAATAAATGTCCTTGAGCTCGTTGATCACCTCTACCAGCAACGGCTCATAGGTCTTGAGCAACAGGCGTGTGATGTCCAGGCCCAGGTCGGCCAAGCCGCGCAATTCGGGGTCGGACAGCAGCTCGTGGAAGAAGGTCCAGAACTCGTCAACGATCTGCTGCGGCACCGGCAGCGGCGAGCGCGCCACCGACTCATTGACCACGTAGCGGATCAGGCTCTCGGTGGAGCTTTCGTTGGGAAGCACATTACGTGCGCGCAGGTAGGTGGTGAAGCGCCGTGTCTGCTCGGTCAGCGGATGCCCGTACAGGGCGGCAAAGATCTTGTCGAGCTCAACGCTGAGCTGCTGGTCCTGCAGGTGGGTTGGCCCACCGAGCAAGCGCGTGAGCGGCACAAAGGCCGCGGCCACCTTGGCGGTCGAACCGGGCAGCTGCGCAGTCTGCTTGGCCAGGTCCTTGACTCCGCGCAACAGCTTGCTGCCGCGCGAAGGCTCGGCCCGATCTGCGGTCGGGGCAGTTTTTTTCTTGCGCGGGGTAGGTGTTTGGGGCACGGTGTTGAATTGTAGGTGGAGCCTGGGCGGCAGAGCGCGCTGCGCAGGTCAAAGAGGAGCC
>JAUSNJ010000022.1 GCA_030645355.1 Rhodoferax sp.
GCTGCGCCTGTTTCTGGAGGAGGCAGCCGGTGTTTCCAAGTACAAGGAACGGCGCCGCGAAACTGAAAACCGCCTGTCGGATACGCGTGAAAACCTGACGCGGGTGGAAGACATCCTGCGCGAGCTCAACGCCAATCTGGAGAAGCTGGAGAAGCAGGCCGAGGTCGCCAAGAAGTACAACACGCTCACGGCCGACGTCACACTCAAGCAGCATCAACTCTGGTTTCTCAAGCGCACCGAGTCCGAGGCCGATCAGGCCAAGGTCAAGGCGGACGCGCAAGGCGCGGTCAATGCGCTGGAGAGCAGGGTGGCGGATTTGCGCCACATTGAGGCCGAGTTGGAGACCGTGCGCCAGGCCCACTATGCGGCGGGTGACCAGGTCAATCAGGCACAGGGACTCTTGTACGAAGCCAGCACCGATGTCGGGCGCCTCGAAGCCGAGATTCGCTTCGTCGTCGAGGGTCGTCAGCGCGCCGAGCAGCGTCTGGCGACCTTGCAGGAGCAAATCGGCCAGTGGGCCGCGCGCAAGGAAGACGCGCTGGCCGAGATTGAACGTCTGGCCGAACTGGCGCTGCTGGGTGACGAGCAAACCGAACTGTTGTCTGCTCAGGTGGAAGAGCAGGCACAGCAATTGCCCGACCTGGAAGATGCGCTGACCGCCGCGCAGTCCGCCGCCAATGACCAGCGCGGCAGCGTCATGCAGGTGCAGCAGCAGATCCAGGTGCTGGCGGCCGAGCAGCGTGGCATTGAGGAACAGTTTCGCCAGGTTTCGACCCGGCGCGAGCGCCTGGCCGTGGACCGCAATGCCCTGGCCGCACCCGACGAGGCGCGGCTGCAGGACCTGGAGCTGCAACTGGCCGATGCGCAGGAGGCCGCGGCCGTGGCCGATGCCCGATTGCACGAGTTGCAGGACATGCTGCCCCAGCGCGATGAAGCGCGGCGCATCCAGCAGCAGACCGTCAATGATGAATCCGCGCGCCAGGCTGATCTGTCGGCCCGCCTTGAGGCGCTGAAGGCCTTGCAGGAAAAAGTCAAGACCGACGGCAAGCTGCAGCCCTGGCTGGCCAAACACGGGCTGGATCATCTGCAGGGGCTGTGGACGCGCATCCATATCGAACAGGGTTGGGAGAACGCGCTGGAAGGCGCGCTGCGCGAACGCCTGTCCGCGCTGGAAGTCTCGAGGCTGGAGCTGGTGCGCGCCTTTGCCAATGACGCGCCGCCTGCCAAGCTGTCCTTCTTCAGTCCGCCGATGGCGGCCGTGCCTGAGCAGGCGGGCGCCTTGCCGCGCCTGGCTGATCTGCTGCGCATCAACGATGCGGGTCAGAAGGCGGTGTTCGCCGAGTGGCTGCAAGGCTGCTATACCGCGGCCAGTTTTGAGGATGCTTTGGCCCAGCGTGACAAGCTGGCACTGGGTGAAAGCATCTACCTCCAGTCCGGCCATGTGGTCACTGCCCACAGCGTGAGTTTTTATGCGCAGGACTCCGAACAGGCCGGTCTGCTGGCCCGGGCCCAGGAAATTGAAAACCTGGAAAAGCAGCTGCGCGCGCAGGTGATGATTGCCGACGAGGCGCGTGCAGCCCTGGTGCGCGCCGAGGCCGCCTATGCTGACGCGTCGCAGCGCCTGGCCAGTGTGCGGCGCGAGGCGGCTGACACCCAAACCCAGGCGCACACGCTGCAGGTGGAGACCTTGCGCCTGTCGCAGCTGGCCGAACAGGCCCGTGCCCGCAGCGCCCAGATTGATGCCGACCTGGACGAGGTGCAGGCCCAGCTGGACGACCTGCAGGAGCGCCGCGCCACCGCCGAAGGCCGCTTTGAATCCCTGGACATGCAACTGGCCGACAGCCAGGAGCGCCATGCGCAGCTTGACGAGCGGGTGATTGAGGTGCAACGCAAGCTGACGCAGTGCCGCGAGCAGCAGCGCAGCCTGGAACGCCAGGCGCAAGAGGCCCAGTTTGCCCAGCGCAGCCTGCAGGCCCGCAATGCCGAACTGGCCCGCACCATCGACACGGCCACCCAGCAGACCGATGCTGTGCACGCCGAAGTGCAGCGGGCCCGCGACGAATTAACCCGTTTGACCGATGCCGCGGCCCAGGCCGGCCTGCAAAACGCGCTGGCCCTGAAGCTGGAGCGCGAACAGGCCCTGGGTGCCAAGCGCAGCGAATACGACGACCTGACCGCCAAACTGCGCGCCAGCGACGAGCGGCGCCTGCAGCTGGAGCGCGAGCTGGACCCGCTGCGCCAGCGCATCACCGAATTCCAGCTCAAGGAGCAGGCCGCGCGCCTGGGCTTTGAGCAGTACGAGCAGCAGTTGCTGGATGCACAGGCCGATCTGGAAGCAGTAGAGCGCTCCATCCAGGAGGGCAATGTGCGTCTCACCGGCATGCAAAGCGAAATCGACCGCCTGCACCGCGAAATCGCGGCCCTGGGTGCGGTCAACCTGGCGGCTCTGGATGAGCTGGCACTGGCGCGCGAACGCAAGCAGTTTCTGGATTCGCAAAATGCGGATCTGGCCCAGGCCATGCAGACGCTGGAAGACGCCATCCGCAAGATTGACGCCGAAACCCGCGAAATGCTGTCAGGCACGTTCGAGCAGGTCAACCAGCATTTCGGACGCATGTTCCCCGAACTGTTTGGCGGCGGCAATGCCAGACTGGTGATTACCGGCGATGAAATTCTGGATTCCGGTGTGCAGGTCATTGCCCAGCCGCCGGGCAAGAAAAACCAGACCATTCACCTGCTGTCCGGGGGCGAAAAGGCCCTGACGGCGATTGCGCTGGTGTTTGCGATCTTCCAGCTCAACCCGGCCCCGTTCTGCTTGCTCGACGAGGTGGACGCGCCGCTGGATGATGCCAATACCGAGCGTTATGCCAAACTCGTGCGCAGCATGAGCAAAGAAACCCAATTCCTCTTTATCAGCCACAACAAGATTGCCATGGAAATGGCCGAGCAACTCATTGGTGTCACCATGCAGGAGCAAGGCGTTTCGCGTATCGTGGCAGTGGACATGGAGTCCGCCCTTACGTTGGCAGAGCTGGCATAACAGACTATGAGCAATTTACAGATTGGATTGGCCATTGCGGGCGGCGTCGTGCTGGCAGCCGTGGTGGCCCACGGTGCCTGGAGCTCACGCCGCAACGCGCCGCGCCAGGCCTTGCCCGAGCCTGCGGGTGATGCGTCACCACCGCCATTGCGTGAGCCGTCCCTGGATGACGAGGGCCATGACACGCAACCCATGACCCTGCCGCCGGTGGCACGGCGCTCGGTCATGGACTCGCTGATTGACGTCATCGCCACCATCGCGCTGGATGGTCCGCATATGGTGGTTTCCGGCGAGGCGGCCATTGCCGCCATGCCGGCCACCCGCCGCGCCGGCAGCAAGCCCTTTGCCATCGAAGGCTATAACCTCACCACCTTGACGTGGGAAGTGCCCGTGGCAGGGCAGCGCTACGGCGGTTTTCAGGCCGGCGTGCAACTGGCCAACCGCTCGGGCGCGTTGAACGAGATCGAGTACTCCGAATATGTGGTCAAGACCCAGGCCTTTGCCGACGCCATCAACGCCACGCCAGAATTTCCGGAAATGCTCGAAGAAGTGGCCCGTGCCCGCGAGCTGGACCAGTTTGCCAGTGCGCACGATGCCCAACTGGGCTTTACCATCCGCGCCCGCAACGCGTCGTGGAGCCCGGGTTATGTGCAGCAAAATGCGGCGCGGCTGGGCTTTGTGGCCGGCGTCATTCCGGGGCGCATGGTGTTGCCTTCCAGCACCGAAGGCCTGGCACCGGTGCTGGTGCTGAGTTTTGATTCGCAGGCGGCTCTCGCCGAAGATCCGGCGCAGTCCGCCATCCGTGACATCGCCCTGCACCTGGACGTGGCCCAGGTGGACCGCAACGAACAACCGTTTGAGCGCATGCGCGATGTGGCGGCCGCGCTGGCCCAAACCATGGATGGTGTGGTCACCGACGACAACGGGCAATTGCTGACGGCGCAGACTATGGACGGCATCGGGGCCGAGTTGCAAGGCCTGTACGACACGCTGGAACAGCGTGACCTGGCCGCCGGGTCGCTGCTGGCGCGGCGCCTGTTTGCCTGAACACGGTCGGGGGCAGGGCATGGCCAATCTGGACCTGTTTGCCGCTGATCCGGGTGATTCTGCGGACCAGGCCCGCATGCAAACCTTGCACGGGCTGCTGCATGCCTATGCCCACCAGTATTACGTGCTCGATGCGCCCCAGGTGCCGGATGCCGAGTACGACCGGCTGTTTCAGGAGCTGCAGGCGCTGGAGGCGGCCCATCCTGAATGGGTTACCCCGGATTCGCCCACGCGGCGGGTTGGAGGCAAGCCCTTGGCGCAATTTGCCTCGGTGCGCCACGCCGTTCCCATGCTCAGCATCCGCACCGAGACCGACACCGAAGCCAGCGGTGCGCAAAACTTTGATGCCCGTGTGCGCAAGGAACTGGGCCTGCTTGATACCGACCCGGCGGTGGAATACGTGGCCGAACTCAAGTTTGACGGCCTGGCCATCAACCTGCGTTACGAACACGGTGTGTTGGTGCAGACCGCCACACGCGGTGATGGCGAGACCGGTGAAGACGTGACGCAGAACATCCGCACCATTGGCCAGATTCCATTGCGTTTGCCGGTTGAGGCTCCAGCGATTCTGGAAGTGCGCGGCGAGGTCTATATGCGCCGGGATGACTTTGAGGCGATGAA
Organism: Rhodoferax sp.; assembly: GCA_030645355.1. Classification (GTDB taxonomy): domain Bacteria; phylum Pseudomonadota; class Gammaproteobacteria; order Burkholderiales; family Burkholderiaceae_C; genus Allorhodoferax. Next base: position 4,709 of record JAUSNJ010000022.1, read on the forward strand.
TGAGAAACAGCGCGACAAAGGCGAGAAAACGTTCGTGAACCCGCGCAATGCCGCGGCTGGTGCCGTGCGCCAACTCGACCCAGGCATTGCCGCCCAGCGCCCCTTGAGCTTCTTCGCCTATGGGCTGGGTGAGGTCACGCCGGTGGAGCAGGGCGGTCCGGCCTTTGGCACCCATTACGACCTGTTGCAAACCCTGAAGCACTGGGGTTTTCCGGTTGCGGCCCTCGTGGAACGGGCGAGTGGCGCTCCTGAATTAATAGCGTACCACCAACGCATCGGTCAGATGCGGGACCAGCTTCCGTATGACATCGACGGCGTGGTCTACAAGGTAAACAGCCTGGCCTTGCAACGGCAACTGGGTTTTGTCACGCGCGAGCCGCGTTGGGCCGTAGCCCACAAGTACCCGGCGCAGGAACAGATTACCAAGGTCCTGGGCATTGACGTGCAGGTGGGCCGCACGGGCAAGCTGACGCCCGTGGCGCGCTTGGACCCGGTGTTTGTGGGCGGCACCACCGTGTCCAATGCCACACTGCACAACCTGTTTGAACTGCGCCGCAAAAAGGTGCGGGTAGGCGATAGCGCCATCGTGCGCCGCGCTGGCGATGTGATTCCCGAAGTTGTGGGCATTGTGAGCACCGGGCCGCGTGCGACCTACGTGCCCAACTTTCGCATGCCACGAACCTGTCCCGTGTGTGGCAGCACGGTGGTGCGCGAAAAGGCTGAGGTCAACCACCGCTGCAGCGGTGGCCTTTTCTGCGCCGCCCAGCGCAAACAGGCGATCCTGCACTTCGCGCAACGCCGTGCGGTCGAAGTGGAAGGTCTGGGTGAAAAGCTGGTGGACCAGCTGGTGGAAAGCAACACCATCCGCACCCTGCCAGACCTGTACAAACTCGGACTGACGTCGCTCGCGGCACTGGACCGGATGGCCGAGAAATCGGCGCAAAACATTGTGGATGCACTGGAAAAGTCCAAACGTACCACCCTGCCGCGCTTCCTGTTTGGCCTAGGCATACGCCATGTGGGCGAGGCTACGGCCAAGGAACTGGTGCGCCACTTCGGCACCCTGGACGCCATCATGGACGCTTCCGAGGAAGCCCTGGTCAGTGTGAACGATGTTGGCCCCATCGTTGCCAAGAGTCTGCACACATTCTTTGCGCAGAAACACAACCGCGAAGTGGTGGAGCAACTGCGTGCCTGTGGTTTGACTTGGGAAGAGGGCGAGCCCGCTGCGCAGGCGCCCAAGCCGCTGGCCGGCAAGACCTTTGTGCTGACTGGAACCTTCCCGACCCTGAGTCGTGACCAGGCCAAGGACCTGCTGGAAGCGGCCGGCGCCAAGGTGGCTGGCTCGGTCAGCAAGAAGACCGACTATGTGGTGGCCGGTGCGGAAGCCGGCAGCAAACTGGAAAAGGCACAGGCGCTGGGCGTGGCCGTGATTGACGAGGCTGCGATGACCGCTCTGCTCCAAGGAGAACAAGATGGCAGTCCGTGACATCCTGAAAATGGGCGACCCCCGCCTGCTGCGCGTGGCGCAAGCCGTGCCTGAAAGCGATTTCGATTCTGACGCGCTGCATCTGCTGATCAGCGATCTGCTGGATACCATGGCGGCGGCCAACGGCGCGGGTCTGGCGGCGCCGCAGATTGGCGTGGACTTGCAGGTGGTGATTTTCGGCAGCCGGGTTAGCAATCCGCGTTACCCCGATCGCCCGCTGGTGCCGCCCACGGCGCTGGTCAACCCGGTCATCACGCCGCTGGCGGCAGATGGCAGTGCAACCGGCGAAACACCTGAAGAAGATGATTGGGAAGGCTGCCTGTCGGTGCCCGGCCTGCGCGGCCTGGTGCCACGTTGGTCTCGTATCCGCTACACCGGGTTCGACCAGTACGGCGACCCCATAGACCGCACGGTGGAAGGGTTCCATGCCCGCGTGGTGCAGCACGAGTGCGACCACCTGTGGGGCAAGCTCTATCCGATGCGGGTTCGCGATTTCAGCCAATTTGGCTACACTGAAGTTCTATTTCCGGAAATCGCCTGACCCTATGCACATGAGCCCCGAACTCACCAAGAAGCTGACCGCTGCGGTGGACGGCATGCCCGCCTTTCCCAAGAGCGTGCAGCGGGTGCTGGAGTTGACGCGCGACGTCAACAGTACCCCCAAGGACCTGGTCGAGGTCATCGACAAAGACCCGGTGCTCACGGTCAAGATTCTCAAGGTCGTCAACTCGGCCTACTACAGCCTGCCCAAGCAAATCACCTCGGTGGGCCATGCGGTGGTCTACCTGGGTTTCAACACCATCAAGAATCTGGCGCTCAGCATTGCGGCCATTGGTATGCTGCCCAAGACCAATGAAGCGGGCTTTGACGGGCAGCAGTATTTGCTGCATTCGCTGGCCACTGCGGCAATCGCCAAGCAACTGGCCTTGAAGGTGGATGACGCCGATCCCATGGACTGCTACATTGCCGGCCTGCTGCATGATTTTGGCAAGGTGGTGCTGGCGCAGTTCATGCCCCAGGAGTTTCGTGTGGCGCTCGAAACCAGCCAGCAGCACGGCACCTCACTGCACCTGGCACTGCGCGATGTGATTGGTGTGGACCACGCTGTGGTGGGCGCCATGCTGGTCGAGAAATGGCGGTTCGCGCCCAAGCTGGTGGACACCATTCGGCACCAGTATGGTCCGGAGCTGGCCGACTCCGACATGATTGCCTGTGTGTTTGGGGCCAACCAGATCAGCAAGAAGCTACATTTTGGCTTTGCCGGCAACCACCTGGTGGAAGAACTGCCACCGGCCGTGGCCAAGCGCCTGGGCGGCACGCTGGATGAAGTGATCGCGTCCCTGGGGGATTTGGCGCCGCTGTTCGAGGAAGCCCAGGTTTTCTCCAAACTCTAGTAGCCATTTTTGCTGCTAGCCCTCGTTGGATATGGGTATGGCGCTACCGTTTTGGTAGCAAACTGGTTACGCAGCCAGAGCTTCCAGTAACTCGGTTTCGATTTCGATCTGCTTCTTGTTGTGCTGCAACTCGGGGCCGTCAATCAAGAACGTGTCCTCCACCCGCTCGCCCAGCGTGGCAATCTTGGCCAGCTGCACATTGACATGGTGCCGTGCCAGCACGCGGGCCAGGCTGTAGAGCAAGCCGACGCGGTCGCTGGCCGATACGTTGAGCAACCAGCTCTGGCCTTTTTCATCCGGTGTCAGCGTCACGCGTGGCGCAATGGGGAAGCTTTTCACGCGCCGGGAGACCCGGCCCCGGCTGGGGTTGGGCAGGGGGCCGGCGTCGGTGATGACCTTGGCCAGGCCGTTCTCCAGCATGCTGGTGATCTCTCGGTATTCATCCGGACTGGCCGATGTGACCACCTGAAAGGTGTCCAGGGCATGCCCGTTGTTGGCGGTGTGGATGCGGGCATCCAGAATGCTGAAACCGCGCTGGTCAAAGTAGCCGCAAATCCGCGCGAACAGGTCGCTTTGGTCCGGCGTGTAGACCAGCACCTGCAAGCCTTCGCCGGCTGGCGAGCGCCGTGCTCGCACAATCGCCTTGGGCGAACCCACCAGGCGCGACAGCTGACGGGTGTGCCAGGCAATGTCCACCGCGTCGTGGCGCATGAAATAGCCCACGTCCAGCGTATCCCACAAGGGCTTGTGGGCCTCAAAGGGCAGGGAATGCATGTTCACCAGGACCAGGGCGTCGCGTTTACGGGCTTCGACCTCGGCGTCGGGGTCGGGTGCATGGCCGCCCAGCGCGCGGCTGGTCAGGCGGTACAGGTCTTCGAGCAGCTTGCCCTTCCAGGCATTCCAGACTTTGGGCGAGGTGCCGCGGATGTCGGCCACGGTGAGCAGGTACAGGGCGGTGAGCTGGCGCTCGTTGCCCACGCGCTTGGCAAAGTCGGCGATGACCTGCGGGTCGCTCAGGTCGGCCTTTTGGGCGATGCGACTCATGGCCAGGTGTTCGCGCACGACAAACTCAATCAGCTGCGCATCTTCGCCGGCAATGCCGTGCTGCTTGCAGAAGCGCCGTACCTCGACCCCGCCCAGGTCTGAATGGTCACCGCCGCGGCCTTTGGCGATGTCGTGGAAGATGGCGGCAATGGACAGCAGCCAGGGCTTGTCCCAGCCGGCCGCCAGCTGCGAGCAAAAAGGGTACTCGTGCGAATGTTCGGCAATGAAGAAGCGGCGCATATTGCGCAGCACCATCAGGATGTGCTGGTCCACCGTGTAGACATGGAACAGATCGTGCTGCATTTGCCCCACGATGCGTCTGAATACCCACAGGTAGCGTCCCAGCACCGAGGTCTGGTTCATCAGGCGCATCGCATGGGTGATGCCGTAGGGTTGCATCAGGATCTGGCGAAAGGTTTCCCGGTTGACCGGATCGCTGCGAAAGCGGCCGTCCATCTGGTTGCGCGCGTTGTACAGGGCGCGCAGCGTGCGCGCAGACAGCCCCTTGACACCAACGGTGGTCTGGTAGACCAGAAAGGTTTCCAGTATGGCGTGCGGCTCGCGCTGGTACAGGTCGTCGCTGACCACGTCGATCATGCCCGCCTTGTCATTGAAATGCGCATTGATGCGCCTGGGCGCGTGGGTCGTCGGGTTGAGCCGCTCTTCGATGTTGAGCAGCAAGATCTGGTTCAGCTGTACCACGGCCTTGGCGGCCCAGTAGTAGCGCTTCATCAGCACTTCGCTGGGGCGCACAAAGGGTTGATCGCCATAGCCAAACGACAGGGCCATGGTGTTTTGCATGTCGAAGATCAGGCGGTCTTCGCGGCGGTTGGCAATCAGGTGCAGGCGCGCGCGGATGCGCATCAGCAACGACTCATTGCGCTGGATTTGCTGCACTTCAAACGGTGTGGCCAAGCCGTGGGCGGCCAGCGACTGCCAGTTGTCACCAAAGCCGGCGGCCTTGGCGACCCAGAGGATGACCTGCAGATCGCGCAGGCCCCCGGGAGATTCCTTGCAGTTAGGCTCCAGCGCGTAGGGGGTGTTTTCGTACTTGGTGTGGCGCTGGCGCATTTCCAGCGTCTTGGCAACAAAGAAGGCCTGCGGGTCCATGGCCTTGAAAAACGCGCTCTGAAATTGCTGCACCAGGTCGGCGTTGCCCGTGATCAGGCGGCATTCGAGCAGGGCGGTCTGGATGGTGACGTCTTTCTCCGCTTCCGCCAGACAGCTGCCCAGCGTGCGTACGCTGGAGCCGATTTCAAGCCCGGTGTCCCAGCAACTGCCGATGAAGGCCTCGATGCGGTTCTTGAGTGTCGTGTCGTGTTCCGGGTCAAAGGCGTCGGGCAGCAGCACCAGCACATCAACGTCGGAGTGGGGAAACAGTTCACCGCGTCCGAAACCGCCCACGGCCAGCAGTGCGAAGGGGGCTTGCAGGCCGGCGTGGTCCCACAGTCGCTTGAGTACGCCATCGGCCAATTGGGCCAGTCGGCTCAGGGCTTTGCGCACATCGCGGCCCGTGGCACTGCCCTGGCCCAGGGCCTGCAGCAATTGCGTCTTCTGGGTGCGGTACTCGGCGCGTATCGCCTGCAAATCAGCCATCGGTGCCGTGCCGTCGCGATGAATGCCTTACGCGGCGACCTGCGCGGGCACAAATGCCGGTGTCGGCGGCGTACCGGCTGACACGGTCAGCACCTCATAGCCGGTGCGGGTGACCAGAATGGTGTGCTCCCACTGGGCCGACAGCGAATGGTCCTTGGTCACAATGGTCCAGCCGTCTTTCTCGGGGCCGTCCTTGATTTCCTTCTTGCCGGCGTTGATCATGGGCTCGATGGTGAAGGTCATGCCTTCGACCAGCTTCTCCAGGGTGCCCGGGCGGCCGTAGTGCAGCACCTGGGGCTCTTCGTGGAACACCTGGCCAATGCCGTGGCCACAGAACTCCCGCACCACGCTAAAACCATGGCCTTCGGCAAACTGCTGGATCGCGTGGCCAATGTCTCCCAGATGGACGCCGGGCTTGACCATCTTGATGCCGTGCCACATGGCTTCGTAGGTGATGGCGCACAGCCGCTTGGCGGCGATGGATGCCTCGCCCACCAGGAACATGCGGCTGGAGTCGCCGTGCCAGCCGTCCTTGATGACCGTGACGTCCACGTTGACGATATCCCCCTTCTTGAGTGGCTTGTCATTCGGGATGCCATGGCAGACCTGGTGGTTGATCGAGGTGCAAACCGACTTGGGGTAGGGCGTGTTGCCGCCTCCCTTGTAGTTCAACGGCGCGGGGATGCCGCCCTGGACCTGGGTGATGTAGTCATGGGCCAACTTGTCGATCTCATTGGTCGTGATACCGGGCTTGATGAACGGTGTCAGGTAGTCCAGAACTTCGGAGGTCAGGCGGCCCGCAATGCGCATGCCTTGAATGCCTTGGGCGTCTTTGTAGGTAATTGTCATGGGTCAATTATCCCAGAGCGCAATTCACTGCGGGCGTGGCTTGTCTTTCCAGACAGAGGCACCCAGCAAAACGAGCTGCAATTGCTTGACAAATGTCTCCATCATTTCGCCTTCAAGCATCGGCTGCTCCGGTGGCAGATCCAGAATCTCGGGGGCGGCGGCCAGCATGGTGGTGACGATCAGGCCACAAACCATTTGCACGCTGGCGGTTGACATGTCCTTGTAGGCGCCCAGTCGCCGAAAGTCTTGTGCCATCTCATTGGTGAAGTGGCTGACTTCGTTGCGGATGGCCATGCGCAGGATGCGGCTGCCACCCGAACGTTCGCTGGAGACAAACAGAAACAGCAGGCGGTTTTCGATCACGTACTGGTGGTAAACCTTGACGGACTGGCGAACGATGTCAACCTGCGTCACCCCTGTCTGGCGGGCCTCGCGCAGCAGGCGCCGCAAGGTGACGCCCATCTCCTCAACCAGTTCCAGGCCCAGCTCATCGGTATTGCGAAAGTGCCGGTAAAAGGCATTGGGCACCATGCCGGCCTCGCGGGCGATCTCGCGGATGCCCAGGCTGGTGAAGCTGCGTCCTTCACCCATCAAGGCCAGGGCCGCCTGCAGCAGGCTGTTGCGCGTGAGGTCTTTGCGCTCGGTACGGGTCAGTTTGTCCTTGCGTTCAGCCGGGGTGGATGGTTTGGTCATGGGCATGAAAATTGTGTACGCTTGTATTTTAACCGTGCTGATTGCCGTGCGACACGGCTGTATGGTATTTACGGTCTATGGGTGATCCTCTCTAAAGAAAATCTGAAATATTGACTTTGAGTGTACGTATGTACACAATAAACCCATGCTAGAACACCAAGCCCCTTCGCGTGGTGGTAACCCGGAGATTCACATGTCGCACACCTTCCCACCCGGCGCGCAACTGCAAACACCTGTAGCGCTACGCCACGCAGGCGTCGTTCGCCTGGCCCATGGGGTCAACGCTCCCTTGGTGGCTGCGTTGCGCCATCCCTGGGTCGAGTCCATCGTTCGTCTGAGCGCGGTAGAAGATGCCTTGACCGCGCTGCACCCCTTGTTGTCCCTGACCCAGGTGCGGGCCCGCGTGGTCCGCATCATTGACGAGACGGCTTCCACCAAAACCTTTGTGTTGCAACCCAATGCCCTGTGGCTTGGTGCGCGGGCAGGCCAGTTTGTGCGGGTGCAGGTGGAGGTAGCCGGGCGCCGGGTCGAGCGGGCCTACAGCCTGTCGTCACGCCCGGGTTCTCGCCACCTTGCCATTACCGTGAAGCGCCAGGATCAGGGGCTGGTGTCCGGACACCTTCATGATGTCGTCCAGGTCGGAGACGTGCTCACCATCAGCCAGGCCGTGGGGGAGTTCACTTTGCCCGCGGAGTTGCCAGGCAAGATGCTGTTGCTCAGCGCGGGCAGTGGCGTCACGCCGGTGATGGCCATGCTGCGGGATTTGCAGGCGCGCAGGTATCAGGGCGATGTGGTGTTTCTGCATGTGTGCCACGCGCCGGACGATCTGATCTTTGCGCAGCAGCTTGCGACGATAGCCGCACGGTACGCCGAACTCAGCCTGGTCGTGCACTACAGCGCGACCGCGGGTCGCTTGACACCCGAGGCGCTGATGCTGGAAGTGCCTGACCTGGCACGGCGCAGCACCTGGATGTGCGGCCCCGCCGGTTTTATGGAGGCCATCGCCGCGTATTGGCATGCGCAGGGTTTGCGTGCGCCCCTGTTCAGCGAACGTTTTGCCGGCGCACCCATACTGCCGAGCACGGCTCCCGGCACCTCCGTGCAGGTATCGTGCGTGGACAGTGCGGCTGTTTTCACGACCCGTGGAGTCGAGCCCCTGCTGGTGCAGGCAGAGCGCGCCGGGTTGGCGCCCAAACACGGCTGCCGCATCGGCATCTGCCGCTCCTGCCAATGTGTCAAGACCAGTGGCACGGTGGAAAACCTGCAGACCGGTGAGGTGTCGTCAACTCCGAATGAGTTGATCCGCCTGTGCGTCTCCATGGCGCGCTCCGATGTGGTGTTGGCGCTGTGAATACGCACTGCAGAACCATTTGAATGCCGATAGGAGAACCGCATGAGCTTTGCCACACCCACGACCCTGAGCCGCGAACAGGTGTCTGACTTCGAACGCGAAGTCAACGCCATCCGCGACGGCGTCATGAACAATCTGGGTCAGGCCGATGTGGACCACATCCGCAACATGATCCGCATCAGCCGCGCCAGCGAAATTGGTGGCCGCGCGCTGCTGCACTTTGGCATGGGTCCGCTGAGCTGGATTGCCGGTGTGCTGGCCCTGGCCAACGCCAAGATTCTGGACAATATGGAGATAGGCCACAACGTCATGCACGGCCAGTACGACTGGACCGGTGACCCGGCTTTGAACTCGCAGACCTTTGAGTGGGACATTGCCTGCGACGGCGAGCAGTGGCGCCATTCGCACAACGTCACCCACCACACTTACACCAATATCCTGGGCAAGGACCGCGACCTGGGCTACTCGCTGCTGCGTATGACGGACGAGCAGAAGTGGAAGCCCCGCCACTGGTTTCAGCCCCTGGCGAATCTGATGCTGGCGATGGGTTTTCAATATGGTGTGGGTTCGCACGATCTCGAGATTGGCCGTTACACACACGGGGCCATGCCCAAGGCTGAGTTCAAGGCGCGGCTGGACCGATTCTTGACCAAGGTCGGCAAGGTCTGGTTCAAGGACTACCTGCTGTTCCCTGCGTTGGCGCTTTGGAGCGCACCGCGTGTGCTGGCGGGAAACTTTTGCGCCAACCTGATCCGCAACCTGTGGACCTACCTGATCATATTCTGCGGGCATTTCACCGAGGGTGTAGCGATCTACCGCGAGGAAGACACACGCAACGAAACCCGGGGCGACTGGTACATCCGCCAGCTCTCTGGTTCCAGCAACCTGACCGGTGGGCGGCTGTTTCACATCATGAGCGGCCACCTCAGCCACCAGATCGAGCACCACCTGTTCCCGGACATGCCGGCCCACCGCTACCCGGAAGTGGCACCGCAGATCCAGGCGTTGTGCCGCAAATACGGCCTTTTTTACAACACGGGTAGCCTGTTTAAGCAGTATTGGACCGTGATGAAGCGCATCATGACCCATACCTTGCCGCCCAAGCGGGCAACCATATGACGCACTGCAATATCCGGTTAGGCAGAACGCTCTACGCTAAATGACCAATTGGTCGGTACTATCGCGCCCCAAAGGAGCTTCCCTCTCATGACTGATTCGTATCTTGGCTTTGCCAACTCAACCCTCGGTTCCCGCATCGCAGCGATGCTGGGCTTACCCCAACCCCTGCCTTTGGAGCGCTTCAAGCCCGGCCAGCCCGTCATCAGGGGCGGCGTATTGATCGGTGGCGGCGGCACGCCCCAACTGTTGAACGCCCTGGTGGCGGCCTTCAAGGCCATGGGCGCGCAGACCGTGGCGCACAAGAGCCTGCCGCAGTGGTTGAGCCTGGCCAACGATGCCGGCATGATGACCGGCCGCTGGGGCGTGGCCGATCAGCCGGGTGAAAAGATCAAGGCCCTGGTGTTTGACGCCACGGGTCTGACGGACAGTTCGCAATCCGACGCCCTCTACAACTTTTTCCACGATGCCGCGCGCTCCGTGCTGCCCTGCGGCCGTGTGGTCGTGCTGGGCCGCCCGCCCGAGGCCTGTGCCAACCCGCGACAGGCCACCATCCAGCGTGCGCTGGAAGGTCTGACACGTTCGTTGGCCAAGGAACTCAAGCGCGCCATCACGGTGCAACTGGTTTACGTGGCCGAGGGCGCGGAAGACCAATTGGAGAACACGCTGCGTTTCTTGCTGTCGCCCCGCTCGGCCTATGTGTCGGCACAGGTCGTGCGTCTAACCGTGCCCAGTGTGGTTGCCAAGACCGCCGTTGACTGGGCCCAGCCGCTGGCCGGTAAAAAGATTTTGGTGACCGGCGCTTCCCGCGGCATTGGTGCATCCATCGCCGAAGTCATGGCACGTGACGGTGCCCAGGTCATCTGCCTGGATGTGCCGCAAGCGCAAGCAGGTCTCGATGAAGTCGCCAAGCGCCTGGGTGCCAAGGCACTCGCGCTGGACATTGGTTCTGCCGAAGCACCGCAAGCCCTGGTGGACGCAGCCTTGGCCGATGGCGGCTGGGATGTGGTCGTGCACAACGCCGGCATCACCCGCGACAAGACCATTGCCAACATGAAAGACCATTTGTGGCAGGCCGTCGTCAATGTCAACCTGTCCACGCAAGAGCGCATCAATGATGCGCTGGTCGCAGCCGGTGCGCTGAAGGCTGGTGCGCGCATCGTGTGTGTGTCGTCCATCTCCGGCATTGCCGGCAACCTGGGTCAGACCAATTACGCGCTGTCCAAAGCCGGCGTCATCGGCATGGTGCAAAGCATGGCACCGGTGCTGGCAGAGAAGGGCATCACCATCAATGCGGTCGCACCCGGCTTCATCGAAACCCAGATGACGGCGGCCGTGCCGTTTGCGATCCGCGAAGCGGGTCGCCGCATGAACTCCATGGGGCAGGGCGGTCAACCGGTGGATGTGGCGGAGGCCATTGCCTGGTTTGCGTCTCCGGCGTCCGGCGGCTTGACCGGCAATGTGGTGCGCGTCTGCGGCCAAAGCCTGATTGGGGCATGAACATGAAAACCATCGAAGTTACCGGCACACCCAGCATGGCAGCCACGTTTTTCCGTGCGTTGGGCACCGGTGCAAAACGGCCCGGCCTGGTCTCCGCCTTGCCCAAGGTCGAATTGGCGTTGCCCAACGTGGTGCTGGATGCGCAGCACATTGCGCGCTATGCGTCCTTGTGCGGCTTCAGCGCATCGCAAGGCGTGCCGCTGATCTATCCGCAGATGCTGACCTTCCCGCTGGTGACCGCCTATATCTGCTCGGACGAATGCCCGTGGCCCGCCATGGGCACGGTGCACCTGGCCAACAGCATCGAGCAGTACAAATCCTTGCGCGCTGGCGACGCGGTGCGCGTGGAGCTAGGCACCGGCCACCTGTTCGCCCATGAAAAGGGCCAGGGCTTTACGCTGGACTTGCGCATCCTGCGCGATGGCGAGCTGGTCTGGAGCGCGACCCAGAGCCTGTTGCGGGTGGGCGTCAAGCCGGCATCGGGCACGCCCTACCGCAGCCAGATTGCCAGTGACGCCGCGCTGTCATGCCAGACCGAGTTCACGGCGCCAGCAGACATCGGTCGCCGCTATGGTGCGGTGTCGGGCGACCGCAACCCCATCCACATGGCGGCGTTGACGGCCAAGCTGTTTGGCTTCCAGCGTGCCATTGCGCATGGCATGTGGACCAAGGCGCGTGCGCTGTCCTATTTGTTGCCGGCTGAACCCCTGGAACGGGCTTCGACTTCGGTGGAATTCAAGACCCCGTTGCTGCTGCCCGGCCGTGCGGCACTGTGGACCGAACGCTCGTCCAACGGCGCATTGTTTGAGGTGCGCGACCGCAAGGGGCAGCGCCCGCATCTGCGTGGCCAGCTCAGCTACTGATACAGCCCTCGTTCGTAAACCGATTTCCATTTGTTTTTCTTCGACTCAGGAACAACACCATGACAACCACCCCCATTCGCCGCGTCGCCATTCTGGGCGGCAACCGCATTCCCTTCGCCCGCTCCAATACCGTCTACTCCCAGGCCTCCAACCAGGAGATGCTGACCGCCACGCTGCAAGGCCTGGTGGACCGCTTCAACCTGCATGGCGAGCGCCTGGGCGACGTGGTCGCCGGTGCGGTGATGAAGCATTCACGTGATTTCAACCTGGTGCGCGAATCCGTGCTGTCCACGACGCTGGCCCGCGAAACCCCGGCCTTTGACATCCAACAAGCCTGCGGCACCGGCCTGGAAGCCGCGATGATCGTGGCGAACAAAATCGCCTTGGGCCACATCGAGTCCGGCATCGCCGGCGGTGTGGACACCACATCGGATGCGCCAATTGCGCTGAACGAAAAGCTGCGCAAGATTTTGCTGGACCTGTCCCGCGCCAAGACGGGTGCGCAGCGCCTGGCCGTGGCCACGCGCATCCGCCCGTCCATGCTGGTCAAGCCGGCCTTGCCACGCAATGGCGAGCCACGCACGGGCTTCTCCATGGGCGAGCATGCGGAGCAGATGGCGCGTGAGTGGGCCATTCCCCGCGAAGCCCAGGACGAACTGGCGCTGAAGAGCCACCAGAATCTGGCCAAGGCGTATGACCAGGGATTCTTCACCGACCTGATGACCCCGTTCAAGGGCGTCACCAAGGACAACAACCTGCGCGCCGATTTGACGATTGAAAAGCTGCGTTCACTCAAGCCCGTGTTCGACAAGAAGGTCGCCGCAGGCCAGGGCACGCTGACCGCTGGCAACTCCACACCGCTGACCGACGGTGCCTCCGCCGTGTTGCTGGCCAGCGAAGCGTGGGCTGCCGCGCATAACTTGCCGGTGCAGGCCTACATCACCTTCAGCGAAGTGGCGGCAGTGGATTTCTTCGACAAGAAGGAAGGCCTGCTGATGGCCCCGGCCTACGCCGTGCCCCGCATGCTGGCGCGCGCCGGCCTGACCCTGCAGGACTTTGACTACTACGAAATCCACGAAGCCTTTGCCGCCCAGGTGCTGTGCACGCTGAACGCCTGGCAAGACAAGGTGTTCTGCAAGAACCAGTTGGGCTTGTCCAAACCGCTGGGCAAGATCGATATGAGCAAACTCAACGTCAATGGCAGCTCGCTGGCTGCGGGCCATCCCTTTGCCGCGACCGGCGGCCGCATCGTGGCCACGCTGGCCAAGATGCTGGCCCAAAAGGGCTCCGGCCGTGGTTTGATTTCCATCTGCGCCGCAGGTGGCCAAGGCGTCGTCGCCATCATTGAAAGGTAATCGCCATGCTGCACTACAAAGCCCCCCTGCGCGACATGCGCTTTTTGATCAACGAAGTGCTGGACTACCCCCAGCACTACAGCCTGCTCTCCAATGGCGCGGAGGCCACGCCCGAAATGGTCGATGCCATTCTGGAAGGCGCGGCAACGTTGTGCGAAGAGGTACTGGCACCGCTGAACGCTTCCGGCGACAAGGAAGGTTGCCATCTTGCGGACGGCGTGGTGACCACGCCCAAGGGCTTCAAGGAAGCCTACGCGCAATTCATCGCTGGTGGCTGGCAAGGCCTGTCCTTCCCCGTGGAATACGGCGGCCAGGGCCTGCCCATGTCGCTGAACCTGATGAAGTCGGAAATGATGGGTGCGGCCAACTGGTCGTTCAACATGTACCCGGGCCTGAGCATTGGCTGCATCAACACACTGTTGCAGTATGGCACCGATACCATCAAGACGGTCTACCTGCCGCGCCTAGTAGCGGGCGAATGGACCGGCACCATGTGCCTGACCGAACCCCAGTGCGGCACCGACCTGGCCCAGGTCAAGACCCGCGCCGAGCCGCAGGCGGACGGCACCTATGCGTTGACCGGCACCAAGATTTTCATCTCATCCGGCGACCACGATCTGGCGCAAAACATCATCCACATCGTGCTGGCTCGCCTGCCCGGTGCGCCCGCTGGCACCCGTGGCATCTCGCTGTTTGTCGTGCCCAAGCTCGCGGTGGCGGCTGACGGCACCGTCGGTGCACGCAATGGCGTCAACACCGGTTCGCTGGAGCACAAGATGGGCATCAGCGCCAACGCAACGGCCGTGCTGAACTTTGATGGCGCCATTGGCACGCTGATTGGCGAGCCCAACAAGGGTCTGGAGGCCATGTTCACCTTCATGAACACGGCTCGCATCGGCACCGCCATCCAGGGCGTAGCCCATGCCGAGCTGTCGTTCCAGGGAGCCTTGCCGTATGCGCAGGAGCGCCGCTCCATGCGCGCGCTGTCCGGCAAGAAAGAACCCGAGCAGGTGGCTGACGCGCTGATCTGGCACCCCGATGTGCGCCGCATGCTGCTGACGCAAAAAGCCATTGCCGAGGGCGGCCGGGCCATGGTCTACGGTGCGGCCAAGATTGCCGACCAGATGTTCAACGCCGTGACGGAAGGCGACCAGGCCAAGTACAAGAAGTACGACGACGAGTTGGGCTTCTACACCCCCATCCTGAAGGGTTTCCTGACCGAGATGGGTCTGGAGGCGGCCAACCTGGGCATCCAGGTGTTTGGCGGCCACGGCTATATCGGCGAACACGGCATGGAGCAGATTGCGCGCGATGCCCGCATTTCCACGCTGTACGAAGGCACAACCGGCATCCAGGCGCTGGACCTGCTGGGCCGCAAGGTGCTGCTCAACACCACGGGCAAGTGTGTGCGCGACTTCAGTGCCACTATCCTGCGCATGGCCAAGCCTTATGCGCTGCAGCGCACGCCCATGGGTCAGATGATGCGCACCCTGGCGCGCCGCACGGCGCAGTGGAATGTGCTGACGACGCTGATCATGCTGCGCGCGTCCAAGGACCGTGAGCAGGTGGGCTCCAGCAGCGTGGATTACCTGATGTACTCCGGCTTTGTGATGATGGCCTACTTCTGGGCGCTGCAGGCCGCCAAGGCCACCGAGCTGCTGGCCAGCGGCAAGGGCAAGGAGTCCAACGACTTCTACACCGCCAAGATTCAAACCGCGGAGTTTTACTTTGCGCGCCTGCTGCCGCGGGCCGATGGCCACTACAGCGCGGCGCTGGCGCCCACCAGCGCGGTCATGCAAATGCCGCAGGAGCTGTTCCAGATGGCGTGATGGAACAGGCTGTATGCCAGAAGCGTTTGGGTAAAATATGCCGGTAGCCCTCGTCGATATTGCATGAGCGGCTATCAAAACAATAGCATATGGATGTCCGGAACATGAATCGCAATGTCCTGTTCGCCCTTCTGGCTGCGGCCCTGTTTGGTGCCAGCACGCCCTTTGCCAAGCTGCTGGTGGGGAATACGCCACCGGTACTGCTGGCCGGGCTGCTGTATCTGGGCAGTGGCCTGGGGCTGACACTGATTCGCCTGGTGCGGGACCGCGGATGGCAACCCTCCGGCCTGAGCCGGGCCGAGTGGCCGTGGCTATTGGGTGCCATTTTCTTTGGCGGCGTGGCAGGACCGGTAGCCCTGATGTTTGGATTGCTGACAACCAGCGGGTCCAGTGCGTCACTGCTGCTCAATCTGGAGGCCGTGTTGACGGCAGCCATCGCCTGGGTCGTCTTCAAGGAAAACGCCGACAAACGCATCGTGCTGGGCATGGCCAGCATCGTGGCGGGTGGGCTGGTGCTGTCCTGGCCCGGACACAGCGCCCGCTCATCCGATTGGGTGGGCCCCGTACTGATTGGTGTTGCTTGTCTGTGCTGGGCCATTGATAACAATCTCACGCGCAAGGTTTCAGCGTCCGACGCCCTGTTTGTTGCCGGTAGCAAGGGGGTCGTGGCCGGGCTGTCCAATTCGCTGTTAGCATTGGTGCTGGGGGCAACACTGCCGGGCGTCGCCACCACGTTGGCAACGATGGGCGTGGGTCTGCTGGGCTACGGTTTCAGCCTGGTGCTGTTCGTCCTTGCCCTGCGAGGGCTGGGAACGGCGCGCACCGGGGCCTACTTCTCTACCGCTCCGTTTATCGGGGCATTCATCGCGCTGGCGGTGTTTGGGGAGTCAACCGGGCTCCAGTTCTGGATGGCCGCGCTGCTGATGGGGATTGGTGTCGGGTTGCACTTGACCGAAAAGCACGAACATGAACACGAGCACGGCCCGCTGGAATACGAGCACACCCACACGCATGGGAAAGTCCGGCACAGCCACGCCCATTTCCCCGATATCCACCATCGTCACGGGCATTGATCAGGGCGGTGGACTGGAAGCAGTAGCCGTATTCGCTGTGGCATCAGGTAAGACTGTTGAACGAACATTGCGCAGACGTAGCGCATTGGTGATCACCGACACCGAGCTCAAACTCATCGCCAGCGCGGCGATCATGGGTGACAGCAACCAGCCGGTGAATGGAAACAAGACACCCGCCGCCAAGGGCACGCCCAAAGCGTTGTAGACGAAGGCGAAACCCAGGTTCTGCTTCATGTTGGCCACCGTCTCGGTTGAGATGGCCCGGGCCTGCGCAATGCCGCGCAGATCACCTTTGACCAGAGTCACTTGCGCGCTGTTCATCGCCACGTCAGTCCCGGTGCCCATGGCCACGCCGACGTCGGCCTTGGCCAGCGCGGGTGCATCGTTGATACCGTCGCCGGCCATGGCCACGATGCGGCCCTCGCGTTGCAGCTTGTCGACCAGGGCCAATTTGTCGGCGGGTTTGACCTCACCCTGAACTTCGGTGATGCCGAGCTTGGCGGCCACCGCCTTGGCCGTGGTCAGGCCGTCGCCGGTGGCCATGATGACGCGTATGCCGCTGGCTGTCAGCGTGGCCAATGCTTCAGCCGTGTTGGCCTTGATGGGGTCGGACACAGAGAGCAAGCCCACCGCCTGGTTATTCACGGCCAGCAGCATCACGCTGGCACCGTCGGCGCGCAGGCTTTCCGCCTCGGTTTGCCAGACCTCGGTTGCAACCCCCAGTTGTGCCATCAGCGCGTTGTTGCCCAAGGCCAATTGTTTGCCGCCCAACGTGCCGCGCACACCAACGCCGGTGCTGCTTTCAAATCCGTCCACCTTGTCCAGCGTCAGGCCTCTCTCGCGTGCTGCCCGCACGATGGCAGTTGCCAACGGATGCTCGCTGCCCTGGTCCAGACTTGCCGCCAGGCGCAACACCTCGTCCTCGGCAAAGCCCAAGGAACCCACCACCCGGTCGAAGCGCGGCTTGCCTTCGGTCAGGGTGCCGGTCTTGTCCACAATCAACGTGTCGACCTTGCAGAAGTTCTCGATGGCCGCCGCATCGCGAAACAACACGCCCTGCGTGGCCGCCCTGCCTGTAGCAACCATGATGGACATGGGTGTTGCCAAACCCAGCGCACACGGGCAGGCAATGATGAGCACGGCCACGGCGTTGATCAGGCCGTAGACCCAGCGTGGTTCAGGCCCAAACAGGCCCCACATGACAAACGTCAGCAGAGCCACGCCGACCACGGCAACGACAAAATAGCCTGCCACCTGGTCCGCCATGCGCTGCATCGGCGCGCGGGAGCGCTGTGCCTGAACCACCATTTGCACAATGCTGGCCAGCACGGTCTGTGCGCCCACTTTTTCGGAGCGCATCACCAGCGCACCGTTGGTGTTGAGCGTCGCGCCAATCAGTTTGTCACCCACACGCTTGCTCACCGGCATGGGCTCGCCAGTGAGCATGGATTCGTCGACCGCGCTGCCACCTTCGACCACCACACCGTCCACGGGAACCTTCTCGCCGGGGCGCACGCGCAGCATGTCGCCCACATGCACGTGGGTCAGCGGCACATCTTCTTCGCCGCCACCCTCGTTGATTCGGCGGGCGGTCTTGGGTGCCAGGCCCACCAGGGATTTGATGGCCACCGAAGTCTGTGAGCGCGCCTTGAGTTCAAGAATCTGACCCAACAGCGTCAGTGAAATGATCACCGCTGCCGCTTCGAAGTAGACGGCCACACGGCCCATGGCAACGAACGAGACGGGAAACACCTGCGGTGCCAGCGTTGCCACCACGCTATAAACAAATGCCGCACCGGTGCCCAAGCTAATCAAGGTCCACATGTTCGGGCTGCGGTTAGCCATCGACTGCCAGCCGCGCTGGAAGAATGGCCAACCGGCCCACAACACGATGGGCAGGCTGAGCACGAGCTCAATCCAGCTCTGCGTGGCCATCTCGAACCATTGCAGGCGGTGGCCTGCCATTGCCAGCACGGTGACCACCACGGTCAACGGCAGGGTCCAGATGAAGCGCCGCTTGAAGTCTGCCAACTCGGGGTTCTCGCCCTCGTCGAGGGCCGCCATTTCGGGCTCCAGCGCCATGCCGCACTTGGGGCAAACGCCGGGATGGTCCTGGCGTACCTCGGGATGCATGGGGCAGGTGTAGACCGCACCGCTGACGGCATCAACCATGGGTATTTTCGGGGTCGATGCGGCATACCGCGCGGGGTTGGCCGCGAACTTGGCCTTACAGCCCGCGCTGCAAAAGTACAGCGGCTTGCCGTCGTGCTGCAACACATGCGCTGACTGCGGCGTGACCGCCATGCCGCATACCGGGTCTTTCAAGGGCTGTGGATTCACTTCTGCTTCGCCAGCCACCGGTCAAACTGGGCAATCTCTTTCCTCTGCCCTGAAATGATTTTGTTCGCCATGGCTTTCAGCTCTGCTGACTTTCCATGCGCCAGTTCCATTTCCGCCATGTCCAGGGCTTGCTCATGGTGCATTTTCATCATCATGGCAAAGTCTTTGTCGGTGTCGCCGGACATTTGCACCTGCTGCATGCCGTCCATACCGGCTTTCATCGACTGCTTCATGTCGGGCGAACCCGTCATGCCATGGGGCATCCCGGCCTTGGGTACAACGACTTCGGCGGGCATAGGCATAGCAGTTTGCGCCTGCGCTGCGGTGGAAACCAGCCATAGCGATGCCATGGAGATGAGGCAAAAAGCCCGGATGGGTTTGCGTATGGCGGTGTTCATGGATTTGTCCTTGGGTGGGGGTTAAAAACTACTTCGCCATGCCACGGCAGGCATCAGCGCAACGCTTGCACGCCGCCGCACACTGCTGGCAATGGTCCATTGCATGCTTGGAGCATTCAATAGCACACGCTTCGCATGCCGTGGCACACAGTGCGCACACAGCGGCCATCTGCGTACCGCCCGAAGCCATGGACGTTGCGGCTAAGCGGCAGATTTCGGCGCACTCGAAGTCCAGGGCGATGCAGTGAGCCATTGGCTTGGGGTTGTTTTCGTTCAAGCATGCTGTTGCACACTGAAGACAGGCGGCACTGCACTCGTTGCATGCGCGCAGGCATTCGATTTCTTTGGGGGTGAGCATCCTGTTCTCCTGAGCTGTTTGGTGGATAGGATGCCCATCGTCGCCCCATTTCGTCCGCTCTGACAGTTCGGCAGCACACACAGCGTTGGACCTGTATCACTTTGCAGCTTGGATGTCCGTCACTACAAAGGCACCGCCCACTTTCTCAGCGCTGAAACGCACCTTGTCTCCGGCTTTGACCCTGCCCAGCAATGCATCATCCTTCGCCTGAAAAACCATGGTCATGGGTGGCATGTCGAGGTTTTTGATCTCGCCGTGTTTGATGGTGATTTTCTTGTTGTCCAGGTCCACCTTGCGAATCTCACCCCGGGCCATGTCGGCGGGGGCGTCCAGCGTGCTGTCTTTTTTGGCTTCACCAGAAGAGGCCGCAGAAGCACCCGCCACGGTGACCACCCCCTTCATTCCGGCATCAAAGTGACCGGGTTGAAGGCAGGCGAAATTGACTTTGCCTGCTTTGGTGAACTGCCAGATCACCTCGCCGGTTTTGCCCGGCGCGACCGTCACCATGTTGGCGTCAGCGTGCTCCATTTCCGGGCTTTTCTTCATCACCTCGTTGTGCTCTTTGAGTTCCTTCTCGGTGCCCAACACCAGTTCGTGTTTGACAGCCCCGGAGTTATTAACGACCAGCCGAATCGTCTCGCCTTGTTTAACGCTGATGCTGGCTGGGTTGAAACGCATGGCGTCGCTCATGTCGACGGTGACCGTGCGGCTGACCTTGGCGGCGTCGCCGGCCTTGCCGATGGCGTCTTCCGCATGGTCGTGGCCGCCAGCGTGGTTGCCAGCTGCCAGGGCGGATGTGGCGAACAGCATGGAAGACAGGGCGAGGAGAAGCGTGTGTGATTTCATGGTTTGCCTTTCGAGGGTGTGTGCGGAAAAATCAAGTACCGGATGGACATGCGGTTCAGTGCACATGGGTGCCTGTCGTTGCCTGGGCATGGTCGTAACCCCGCAGCTTTTGGTAACCGGCAATCTGTTGTGGGTTGAGCAATGCGGTTTGCTCCAAGTGGGTCTGCAGGTGCTCCGCACGCAGGGCGGCCTGGAGTGTGCCGATCGCTTGGGTCAGATCGGTGATGCGAGCTGCGTCGATGGCCTGCGACGCGAATGCACCGTCGAGCGCGCGCTCTGCCTCCACCAACTGCGCGCCCAGCGCGCGGGCCTTGTCCTTGTGGCGGGCCATCAGCGTTTGGGTGGCATGGCGTTGCGCGTCATCGAGTTGCAGTGCCGCCGCCAGTTCCAGCACATGGGCTGGACCGGCGTAGCCATTGAGTTCGGCCGCCTTTGCCAACTCCATGCCTTTGCCCTGTAACAAATCCTGCTCCTGGGTGGCTGACAGGGCCTTGATGCTGCGCGTCTGCTGGCCAGCGTAGGGGCTGGGGGTATGTTGGGCAAATAGGCCTGTAGCCCCCGTCAAAATTGCACAGGCAGCTATCAATTTGAGAGTAAATTTGGTTTGCATGGTTTTCCTTGTGGTGTGTAACTGATCAATGTTGGCTGTGGTCCATGCCGCCCCTGCCACTCTTGTTGCCCATGGCGGGTTTGCGGACCTGGACTTCAATCTCTTTTGCCGGCATGTTCTGGGCCTTCATGGTTTGCCCACCCTCGGCGGCAAAGCGCGCCGGGTTGGGTAGGGCGCCGGTCCATTC
>JAUSNJ010000160.1 GCA_030645355.1 Rhodoferax sp.
TCGCGCTTGTGGTCGGTATTCCATTTCGTCGCAGACGTGTTCAGGCCGTAGCGACAAGTCTTGGGGAGCGTATTGCACCATGAGGTTTAACAGGTCAGCCAAGCACGGATCGCCTTCGGCGTCCGCTTGCTTCCAACGTTAAACGACATGGCAAGAACATGCGATTCGTCAATGCACCGGGAGCAGCTACTCGCGAGCGATGTAGCGGCTTGCTATTACTGCTTCTCCAAGTTTTCCCCGAATACAGTTGTGGAATGGTGTGATGGCGAGGAACAAGACCAAACTGCGATTTGCCCGCATTGCGGGGTTGATGCTGTTGTCGGGTTCAACGGTCCTGTTGACGACTCGTGGATGAAAATGGCTCATGACCGTGGATTCAAATAGCAAGTCCAAATGCATTTGTACTGCTGGCCGTTTAACAGGCCGCTGCATCGGATCGCCTTCGGCTCCCGCTGAGCGGCGACGTTAAAGCGCTTTGCACAGGTATGGTTGACGACCTAATCAGCTTGCTCCTTACTCTAGGAACCTCGGTATGGGGTTGGCTTGGGGTGTTGCTGGGGTTCGCGGCTGCATTCCTTGCATGGGAAGGGTTGTCCACTTTTCAAGGGCGTGGTGTGGCAAGTGCGGTCGTATTTATCGCGGTATTCATGGTCTGCGCGTGGCAGGAACTCCGCGTCAAAAAGTAAGGGGTGTGGTTTGCACAAAGAACGCCAAGTTAAGTACTGCCTCGAAGAATGCGGGCCGCTTTTGCGGCATCGGTGGAATCGCTTTAACAGGTTCGTGGAATGGCCCCACAACGGCGGCCATCGTTGTCACCATTCTTCAATGCTGAGTGCGCCGTTGTGGCCCATTCACGGCGGACGTTGAACCTAATGGTTACCCCATCTGATTTCTGGTCGACGAACTACTACGAGCATCCGCCACTCACCGACATCGCGCTCGCGCGCGCCGAGCGCATCCTGCGAGTGCGCCTCCCTGCAGAATTGATCGCGCTTCTTCGCATTCAGAACGGCGGGTACACCAAGGGTTTCATTCACCCGATGACCCAGCCCACGACCTGGGCCAAGGACCACGTCCCACTGCACGATCTCTCTGGGATCGTCGTCGAGGCGGATCACGCGTCCCCGATGAATATGGTCCGTACTGAAGAAATGACTCAGGAATGGGGCCTACCACCGAAACAAGTTCTTCTCTCTGGCGACGGGCATTACTGGATTACCCTCGACTACCGATGTGGTCCGAGTCCTTCCATTGCGTGGATTGATGTGGAGTGCGGCGAGGACATTCAGGTTGCGGCTTCATTTGGGCAATTTTTTGCCGGCCTAATTGCCGAGACCTCACAAGATGAGGTTTAACATTTCGCTCGGCACGGACACGCAGCCGCAGATTGCCGCTGCGCGGAAGTTGCTGCGTGCCGGGCAGCGTCGACGTTGTTAGCCGTCGCTGGCGTCCACTGAAACCGAATTGATATGGAACCTGACGACAAGTTCGACGAGGCATCGCAAGAAGCCTGGGTGGCCGAGCAGAGACGAACTGTCACGGACTACCTTGGACGCGAGGGAGTCAAGCACGGGGAAGTTGGCGAGTGGCCTGCCTGGCATCTTCACCCCTTTCTCGCAATCCTAGCCATAGAGTCGTTTGCGGCTCCAGGTCGCATGGGATGGTGGACCATTAGCGGCGACTGTCCTACTGACTATCTCAGCTTTGCCGATGCTGACCATCCGCGAGAGGCGATGCGCCACTTCGCGCAGCATTGGGCGGAGGTCTCTTCTTACATGCTTCGCGGAGAGCCACACCCACACACCACAATTGGTACGCCCGACCGATGGCCTGAGTTGGGTGACCTTCTCCGACGCCGCGCAGAGTTACTTCTACAATTCGCCAATGACGACTCAACCTGGAATGAATGCGATGGCTAACTGGTTTGTCGTCACGGACGAGCAGCGGTGGAAGGCCGCTGCGCGGCGGGTTCTGCACGCCGGACAACGCCAACGTTAAACCGCTTGTGTTTTACCTATCCATCGCAATCGGGTTCGCATTCTTCGCGCTAGGCCTCGTACTAACCCCAGGCTTGTGGAAGCTCGCGTGGGTGGCGGGTTCTCTCGGCCTGCTGATGGTGTTGCCGTCCATCCTCGGTGCCATCCTCGATCCTCTCAACGTCGTTCGCATCCGTTCGTACTGCCGTCGCATTGGCGTTACTGGCGTGAAGGTCGAGGCCTTCCCGAATCACTACGGGGTGCACTTCTGGAAGAACGACAGAGAGCACTACGCTAAGTGTCAGGTCAAGGCGTGGCAGATCAAGTGGAAGGGTTTGTCCCCGGCGGAGATCCAATGAACATGGCAAAGTCGCGGTTTAACTGGTCGGCCCACGCGGACACACAGCAGCAGGTTGCCGCTGCGCGGCTGTGTTACGTGCCGTTGGCCGCCAACGTTAGCCCTCAATGAATACCGTCACGCCGCAGTGGAGGCGAATCGTTCAAGAACAATTGGAGATGATCGCCTCTGAGGTGGAGCAGCGAGAGTACGAAGCGAAGGTGCCGCACGTGGACATCACGAAGGAACTGGTGGCAGGTTGGTTCAGTGACTCGTACCACGCCGCAGACCCTGACTTTCGGGGCTGTTTCTCTGAAGGAGAACTGGCGGTGTTGGCCGAGTTTGATCGAAAATTTGATGCCTCAGTGGAGGACTTGCCCGCAAGCAAGGGATCAGTGGAAGCGTGGCTTTCGAGTCCCATTTGGCGTAGCCTCATGAGAGACGCCGCGCGAACAGGGACGCAAATTGAATGCTAACAGGTTCGTCGAATGTTGGTGGCATCTCAGTGAACTGGACTTCCCTCAATCTGCTTTTCGTGGCGGACGTCTTCCGCCACAATGGACGCCGATGGTCATACCGCGTTTACCAAAGCGCTACGACCGGTATTGAGAATTCGGTTCACCCAATGACCGCAATGGAGTAGTTGATCTCAATACCCGCTCCTGGCCATCACGCGAACTCCACCATGCAGATTGAGCTTCTCTAAAGCGGGCATCCTACAAACCTAAACTATTGCGACCGTGCAAACCCGAATCACCAATGACGGCAATGCGTCCAAGGCACGCAGTGAGCCCGCGACGTTCCCGTCAGACGGCACGAAGCTGTCGACCAGATCGAAACTTGACGTAGGTCGCGGGCGGCAACTGCCAAGATTCAGTGTTGTGGTGCCGATTGGTTTCGTGGGTGGCTATTGGGCCCGTTGCAAGTACCCCTGAAACTGCACATCCGGCACCAGCAGCCCCCCCGTGCTCCACACCACGTGGTTGGCACCCGGGCAAGCCAACGCCGGGGCACCTGCGGCAATCTCCAGCGGCCCGCTGAATCCCGCGGCCGCAGACGGCTCCAATCGCAGCCCTTCGGTGGCATGCGCCAAGGCAAGGTGGTCGAACAGGGTCTGGTCCTGCACGGTGAAGATGCCGGCCACCAGGGTGCGCATTGCCTGCGCGGCCAGCAGGGACGCACGCGGGACGGCCAGGCCATCGGCCTCGGTCCGGTTGCTCAGCCCATGGTCATAGACCGACGGATGGCTGCCGGCCGGCGCCAGCATCTGGGCCAGAAAGCAGGGCGACTGCACGGGCTCGGCAAAGAAGCAGTGCACATGTTCGCCAAACAGCTGGTGCAGGCCCCAGGCGATGCCCGACGGTGCGCCGCCCACGCCACAGGGCAGGTACACCAGCAGCGGGTGCTCGGCATTCACTTCTACACCCTGCGCCGCCAGCTGGTCGCGCAGGTGCAGGGCTGCTGCGCTGTAGCCGATGAAGAGCGACAGCGAGCGCTCGTCATCGACAAAATGGCACAAGTGGTCGGCCTGCGCACGCTGGCGGCCCGTGGCGACGGCCTGCTCGTAGTC
Source organism: Rhodoferax sp. (assembly GCA_030645355.1). Classification (GTDB taxonomy): domain Bacteria; phylum Pseudomonadota; class Gammaproteobacteria; order Burkholderiales; family Burkholderiaceae_C; genus Allorhodoferax. The sequence goes on from JAUSNJ010000160.1 coordinate 3,884, forward strand.
TCCGGCGTGCTCGACCACCTCGACACCGCTGCTGCGTAGGCGCTCTTTCTTCCACGCCTTGGCGTCGACCGACATGTGGACGACGGCCCTGAAGCCCAGCGCGGCGGCCAGCACGCCTATGGCCATCCCCAGGTTGCCCGTGGACCCGACGGCAACCTGGTGCTGGCCCAGCATGGCCCGCGCGGCGGGGCTTGCCAGTGTGCGGTAGTCGGTGCCCATTGGCAGCAGACCGTGCTGCAGGGCCAGGCGCTCGGTCAGCTCCAGCACCTCATGGAAGCCGCCGCGGGCCTTGATCGATCCGGCGACCGGCAGGCTGTGGTCGGCCTTGACCCAGAGTCGACCCTGCGTCTGCGGCAGGCCCAGGGCCTGTTGCAGGGCGGGCGCGGGCAGCTGGGCGGACTCGATCCGCCCCTGCGTGGCTGCCAGCTCGGGAAACAGCTGCGCCAGCAGCGGCGCAAAGCGCGTGAACCGGTCCTGCGCGGCCTGCATATCCGCCAGCCCCAAGTGCGTGTCGCCCACCACCGTGGGTGCAGCGCTGTGGGCGGCGCGCAGGGGGTTGATCCACAACTGGGGCGTTGCAGAAGCCAGCCTGGCGAGAGTGTTGTATGAAGAAATGGCCTCTAGCCCTCGTGAAATATAACGATAGTGCTATCAAATATATAGCTATTTGGCAGGCAAGTCGGTGGCCGCCTGAATCGCCTTGCCGACTGCGACCCACACGCATTCACCGTTCTTGCGTTTGATATGGAGAACGGCATTGCGCGCATGGCCGGCGATATGGCGTGTCACCACATCCATGACCCAGCCATGCGTGATGACCAGCACGCGCTCGCCTCTGTGGCGCGCGCCAATGTCTTCGATGGCTTCAATCACACGGTCGGCAAACTCATCCATGGTTTCGCCGCCAGCAAACTCGGCTGCCGGGTTGCGCCGCAGAATCTGTTCCAGCAGCGCGGGGTTGAGTTCGGCCAGCTCGTTCTTGGGCACGCCCTGCACCGCGCCAAAGTGCTTTTCGCGTAGACCTTCATGCGAAGACGGTGCTGGCAGTTGCAGCGCCTGCGCCACGATCTGCGCGGTCTCCAGCGCCCGTGACAGGGGGCTGGTCCACACCGCCGCAAAGTTCTCGCTGGCCAGGTTGGCCGCCAGTGCAACGGCCTGCTGGCGACCGAATTCGTTGATTGGCACATCCTGCCAGCCCTGCAAAACGCCGCGCCGGTTCCAGTCGGTCTCTCCGTGGCGGGCGATGCAGATGTGGGCGGTGTGCATGCGATCTCAATGGTTGAGCCCGTGTCGCGCCGCGCAGCACTACTGCTTGGCGCCCAGCGCCAGCGCCACGGTGCGCGAGGCGGCGAGGGCTGCCGTGTTGGTTTCGTCCTGCGTGTCCCAGCCCGACAGATGGCGCTCGCTGACATGGCACAGCGCGGTGATCCACTCGGGGTCATCGTTCAGACACGGGATGTAGTGAAAGGCCTTGCCCCCCGCCAGCAGGAACGCGGCGCGGGCTTCCATGCCGATTTCTTCCAGCGTCTCCAGGCAATCGCTGGTGAAGCCGGGGCACACCACATCCACGCGCTTGACGCCAGCCTTGCCCATCGCAATCAGCGTGGGTTCGGTGTAGGGCTCCAGCCATTTGGCGCGGCCCAGGCGGGACTGGAACGTGACCTTGTACTGCTCCTTGTTCAGACCCAGTTTCTCGGCCAGCAGACGCGCGGTCTTGAAGCACTCGCAGTGGTAGGGGTCGCCCAGCTCCAGTGTGCGCGCGGGCACGCCGTGAAAGCTCATCACCAGCTGGTCGGGCCTGCCGTGGTCTTTCCAGTGCCGCTGGATGCTGGACGCCAGCGCGGCGATGTAGTCCGGGTCGTCGTGGTAGTGGTTGACAAAGCGCAGCTCGGGCAGCGCGCGCGTGCGCTGCGCCCAGGCGTACACCGCGTCAAACACGCTGGCGGTGGTGGTGGCGCTGTACTGCGGGTAGGCCGGCACCACCAGCACGCGGGTCACGCCCTCGGCTTTCAGGGCATCAAGCTGCGACGCGATCGATGTGCTGCCATAGCGCATGGCATAGCGCACCTGTACCGCGTGGTTGCGCTGGCCCAGCCAGCCTTGCAGCAGTTTGGATTGCTTCTCGGTCCACAACTTCAGCGGTGAGCCCTCGGGCGTCCACACACTGGCATATTTGGCGGCAGACTTGGCTGGGCGCGTGCGCAGGATGACGCCGTGCAGGATGATCATCCACAGCAGGCGCGGGATTTCGACTACGCGGTGGTCACTCAAAAACTCCGCCAGGTAGCGCCGCACCGCTTTTGGGGTGGGCGCATCGGGCGTACCCAGGTTGCACAGGAGCACGGCGGTGCGGGGCACCTGGCCGTGGGTATAAGGGGGTTCTGGGGAAAAGGGCATGGGCTATTCTCGCAAAACAAACGGCCGTCGTTTTATTTGCGGGCAGCGTCTCGGTGGTCTGGGAATGCGGTTATAAACCAAGCACATATAAGAAATTGGGAGCGAAATCATGGTTCAGAACGACGCTGCTCGTATCTCAGGCCTCTTTTGGATAACACATTAGGCCCCGACCCCCATGCCCCGCCTTGCCGCTCCCGTAGGCATTTCCAGTTGCTCTCAGTTACTACTACCCAGAAAAGGAACTCTCGTGAAAAAGTACATCGCAATTATTCTTCTAAGCCTGCTTTCACCCTTTGCATCAGCAACGCCTAGCTACCTCTATTACACGGGAGACGGTTACGTTGCCGCTGGTAAAACAGACACGATCTCCTCACTGGATGGTTTCGACTTCTCGGTAAACGCTTTTAGCACGAATACCCTCTCACTCTACATCCACGACTTCGCGACGAATCCAGTTCCTCATACCGCGCAGTGGTTTCTCTTCATGCTCTCTGCGCCAAGTGGATTGGACTTGCAAGTGGGAAATTACGAAGACGCAACCCGAGCACCATTTCAGGCGTTTGGTTCACCAGGTCTTTGGTTTGCAGGCAACGGTCGAGGCAGCAATCAAATCACGGGAAATTTTCGTATTCTGGACATAGCCTTTGAGAACAATGCGTTGAGTACGCTCGCAGTCGACTTTATGCAGAATGAAGAAAATGGCTATCTCGGACAAACCTATGGAAGCCTGCGCTATCAGTCTGCGATCCCTTTGGCAACGATTCCTGAGCCCTCAATCCTGGCGCTCCTGGGTGTTGCACTTTGCGCTGGCATAGCATTCCGACGGAAGCAGACGCGGCTTCATCATTCCGGTCCAATTTCGGCCTAGCGCGCATCGAGGGGGTCGATTCGTTAGGCATCGCTATGAATACTTCTGTTGCTCGCGGCTCCTGTCTTTGCGGCTCTGTTCGCTTCAGCGTTTCACTGCCTACCAAGTGGGTTGCCCACTGTCACTGCTCCTACTGCCGTCGTGCGCATGGCGCGCCCTTCGTCACATGGGCGGGCTACGCGACGGAACAGTTCTCTATCGATCCCGATGCGTCCCCACCCAGTTGGTACGAATCAAGTCCAGGCGCCCGCCGGGGCTTTTGCCCACATTGCGGAAGTCCAATGTTCTTCGAGTCTGCGCGGTGGCCTGGAGAAACACATGTCGCTCGGGCACTTCTCCAGGGTCCCCTCGACAAGGAACCGTCCGTCCATGTGTTCTACGAAACGCATGTGTCGTGGTTGGATGTCAACGATGACCTGCCGAAAAAGGTTAGTCAGAACCCATCGCCCCAAGAGCCCGCCGCGCCTCCACCGTAATCCACCGTCAGCGCCCAGGCGTGAGCGTCAGCGTGCTCTTGGTATGAGCCTTGACGTCGGCGGCGCTCAGGTACTGCGGCTGGTACAGGCCTTCGGCAAAGAACGGGGCCTGGTCTGCGTAGTGGGCATCAAACAGCACGCCACTCTGGCCGACCGGGTTGATGCCAACCGACTTGTCCGGCTGCGCAAAATCAATGACGCGCCGGGTCGAGGGGCCGGACTTCACCCCCCAGGGCGCCGGGCCCATGTTGATGTTGAGGTTGTTGGGCGTCTCGCGGCCGCCCGCCACCTTGAAGGGGCCGACGTTGAAGAGCAGGTCCAGGGGCTGCTGCTGGCCCAGCGGGTGTGCGTGGGTCAGCGTGTGCGCGGTGCCCCAGTTCCATTTCAGCAGGTCTTTGCCATAGACGGATTCCAGGTGCTTGATGGTGTTGACCCAGGCCACGCGAACGGTCTCGAACCGGCTCTCGACCTGCTTGGTCTTCACGTTGTCCCACCATGGTGATTTGGCGTCGGCCACCAGCAGGGGCAGGGCGCTGTCCAGGGCAAAGGTGCGGATCAGATTTTTGAACTGCACGTCGCCCATCTCGTCGGCCATGGCCGCATGGGCCAGCTCATACATCAGTTGGGTAAACAGCAACGCTGCCATGCTGTCGCGGCTGTAGTCGCCATCCCACAGGTCCAGCGGTTCCAGAAATGCTTTTTGGTACGGGTCGGTGGTGACGCTTTTCAGAATGGGCATGAGGTCTTTGAGGATGCGCGGGCCATAGCCGTTGCGGCCGTCGAGTTGCAGGGCCTGCGCGCCCGCGGTGTCCCACTTGCGGTCGGGGTCGCGCAGCACGGAGTCCAGGCGCTGCACCCGGTCGGCCAGGCAGTAGTAGCCGGGCACGGGCACGCCGCTGCTGGGCTTGGGCTGGTTGTTGGCCGACACGATGTAGCCGCGCGCCGGGTTTTCTTCCTGCGGGTTGAAGTTGAAGTTGTAGAAGCCGGCCTTGTCGGCCTCGGCGGTACTGCCGTCCAGAATGAATGTGGGGTTGACGCCAGCCGGGCGTATGGGCAGTTTGGCGGCGGCCCACCAGCCTATGTCGCCAGCGGTGTTAGCCCACAACACATTGAGGCCGGGCGAGTGGATTTTTTCTGCCGCGCTGCGCGCCTTGTCGCGGGTGTCGGCGCGGTTGAGTTCGTAGAAGGCCTGCAGGATGGGGTTTTCGGTCTGCAGAAAAGCCCACCACATGGCAACCGGCGTGCTGCCAAAGTTGTCCTTGAAGGCGTCGGTGATGATGGGGCCGTGGGGCGAGCTGCGCACCGCCAGTTGCACCGGTGCGGCGCCCTTGACCTTGATGGTTTCCACGCGGGTTGTCAGGTCCACCCACTGGCCACCAATCGACACCTGGTTGGGGTTGGCCGGATTGGGCTTCTCGGCCACCAGGTCCACGTCATCGTTCTCGAACATGGTCAGGCTCCAGCCGAATTGGGCGTTGTGCCCCAGCAGCGCCAGAGGGTTGAGTGCCTGGTAGTGGCCGTACAGATCAAACCCCGGCGCGGTCAAATGGGCTTCATACCAGACGGCCGGCGCCGAGTAGCCAATGTGCGGGTCACCGGCCAGCAAAGGCTTGCCGCTGGCGGTGCGCTTGCCGGATATGACCCAGGCATTGCTGCCCTCAAACACGGGCACACCTGCGGCGTCCAGCGCGCTCTGGCTCAGCTGGGCCAGCTGGCTCAGGGCCTTCCAGTCCTGGGCGCCGAGTGCCATTGCGCTGGTACGTGGTGTGGGGGCGGCGGCTGCACTCTGGTCGATCACGCCTTCCGGGTGCCATTCCAGGTCAAAGGCACGCAAATAGTCAGGCCCCAGCTTGTCGCGGATGTAGGTCAACGGTGGGTCGGTGCGAAAGGCCGCCGCAAAGCTGTAGGCCAGGTAGCCCGATACGGCGAAGGTGTCTTGTGGCGTGAAAGGGCGCTTGGGGATTTTGAGGATGTTGAATTCCAGCGGTGGCGGGTGGCCGGCCTGGTACTGGTTGATGCCGTCCAGATAGGCCAGCAGTGCCACGGTGACGGGCGCGGCAGGGTCGAGCTTGGTGGCGGCGTCCTGCGCCTTGGCGCGAATGCCCAGGGTGCGAAACAGCTTGTCGGTGTCCAGCAACTTGGGGCCTAGCACTTCGGCCAGTTCGCCATTGGCCAGGCGGCGCACCATTTCCATCTGGAACAGGCGGTCTTGCGCATGCACATAGCCCAGGGCGCGGTACAGGTCGGGCTCGTTCTGGGCGCGGATGTGGGGCACGCCCCGTTCGTCGTAATCCACACTCACCGGGGCGGTGAGCTGTTGCAAGGCCATGGTGCCGCTGCGCACCGGTTGCTTGGTATGGATCAACCACGCGGCCGCGCCGCCAACGGCGACCAGCGCTGCCGTGATGGTGGCGGCAACAATCTTGACTGCAATATGCATGAACGGGCTACTCCTCTGGAGCGCCCATCATACGCAATGGGTTGTTGGGGGTTCACCGCGTTGCGGGAGCAGAGATTTTCGATCCGCCTCGCCCAAAGCTGTCTTGGAAATGCTTGAGCGTACTTTCTTAGGGCGTCAATCGCGCAGGTGCTCACGCACGAACGCACGAAAATAAGCCATCGCAGGTGCTTCAGTTCGACCTGCCAACGTGAGATAGGCAAAGCGAGCGGTGGCCACCAGCTTGGGTCTTACTTTTAGCTCTACCAGTTGGCCTTCGTTCAAACCCGCCCGGGCCGCAGCGATCACGCCCAGAAAGATGGCGTCTGTCTGCGACACGGTTGTGACCAGGCTCGCAACATCATCGCAGCGCAGTGTCACCAATTCAGCGGGGTTGGCCTGCAGGCCATATTGGTCCACCATGAGCCGGGCCACTTCGTCCGACAAAGGCGTGGACGCAACCGGGTATCTCAACACGTCAGCCAGGGTGACATTCTTCTTGTCAGCGAGAGGATGTCCGCCACGCACCACAAATCCGGCTTCCAGTTCCACCAGTGATTCAATGTTGAGGTCGGCCGCCGGAATGACACGACGCATGTCGACCACCATGGCGTCAAGTTGGCGACTGCGCAGTTGCTGTATCTGCAATTCGACCGGGCCCTGCGTCACTGCGACCCGCATGCCGCGCTGCGTTGCTGCTGCGCACATCAGCGGCACCATCAACAGGGCTGCGGGCCCGGACCCCAGGCCAACGCTGATGGCGCCCCTGCCGCCACCCTGCAGTAACTTGGCACTATGGCGAAGCTCTGCTGCGTCGCGAACAATGTGGCGTGCCCGGGAGACGACATCCAGGCCCAGCGGAGTGAGTTCATTGCGCTTGCCAATGCGATCGAGGACTTTGCCCCCCAGATCCTCTTCGAGGTTTTGAATGCTTCGGCTCAACGCCGATTGCGTAATGAACAGCTTATCTGCCGCGCGGCTGAAAGAGCCCGTGTCTGCCAGGGCGAGGAGGTGCTCAAGGTGTTTGATATTCATGGTCGGCCATGCATTCTATCTATGAGCAAAAAGAATGATAACCAGATAAATAATTCATTAGACACATTTGTCAGTCAATCTTACGATTCGCTTCAACCACATTTCATCCACAACCAAACGATTGCATTCAGGAGCACACCATGTTGATTCATTCGCGCAGAGCACTGCACACCGCCCTCTCAATGCTGGTCGGCTTGGCCTTGGCCGGATCGGTCGCTGCACAGACTTTTCCGGTCAAACCTGTCAGCATGATCGTGGCCTTTCCGGCTGGCGGCGGCTCGGATGTACTTGGACGCGCAGTCGGCAAAGGCATGGCTGAAGTGTTTGGACAGCCCGTCATCGTTGAAAACGTGGTGGGCGTGGGTGGCTCCTTGGGTGTGCTCAAGGCCGCAAATGCCCAGCCTGATGGCCACACCATTTTGGCGGGCTCACCTCTGGAACTCATCTACACGCCGCTGGGTGTCGCCGCGGCCAAAAACAAGCCGGAGGACATGCGCCTGGCAGCCCTGGTTGGTCACACACCCATTGCCATTGTCGTGCGCAAGGATTTGCCGGTGAACACGCTGGAGGAGTTCGCAGCATTGGCCAGAAAGGCTGATAAACCGCTCAGCTTTGGCTCCACGGGTATCGGGTCCCTGTACCACCTGATGGCTGAAAAAGCCCTGCAAATTGCAGGTGCCCGCGGCCTGCACGCGCCCTACAACGGCATGGCTCCCTACCTCAAGGACTTGATGGGCGGTGTGATTGATTTTGCGGTGATTCCGCTGGTCGGCCCGGTGTTGGGCGCGATTGATGGCGGCCAAATCAAAGCGTTGGCCATCGCTTCCAGCCAACCTTTGGCGCGCCTGCCCAAGTTGCCCCTTGCGAGTGCTACCAAAGGCTTTGAAGACTACCAGTTCAGCATCTGGATTGGCATAGAAACCAGCGTCAAGACACCGGATGCCCAAGTGGCCGCAGTGCACAAAGCCGCCTACACCGCACTGGGCAACCCAGACATTCGCAGAATCATTGAGACAGCGGGTAGCACGGTGGCCGAACCCATGACCTTGGCACAGCTCGATGCCTTCTACAAAAAGGAAGTGGTCAAGGCCACTGCGATTGCCAAGTCGATCAAGCTGGAACCGCAGTAATCCCATGTCCGCTACGCTGTTAGCAATGCAAGCGCGCGCAGATGCTTACACCAAGCTGCGCCGCGACATCCACCAACATCCGGAAATCGGCTTTCAGGAGTTTCGCACCAGTGATCTGGTCGCACAGCGCCTGCAGCGCTGGGGCTATACGGTGACGCGTGGCTTGGGTGGCACCGGTGTCGTGGGGCAGCTCAAGCGCGGCGCAGGTACGCGCAAGCTGGGTTTGCGTGCCGATATGGACGCGCTGCCGATTCAGGAGGCCACCGGGCTGCCACACGCCAGTTGCCATGCGGGCCTGATGCATGCGTGTGGTCACGACGGGCACACCGCCATGCTGCTGGCCGCGGCTGAGCACCTGGCAACATCCGGCACCTTTGATGGCACGTTGAATCTGATTTTTCAACCCGCTGAAGAAAGCCTGGGTGGCGCGCGCAAGATGATGGAGGATGGGCTGTTTGACCGCTTCCCGTGCGATGCCATCTTTGCCATGCACAACATGCCGGGCTTCCGGCAAGGCCAGTTGCTGCTGCGCGAGGGCGCAACCATGGCCTCCAGCGAAAACATACTGGTGCATATTGAAGGCAAGGGTGGCCATGGGGCCATGCCCCACCTGGGAGCGGACCCAGTGGTGGCGGGCGCGTCTATCGTGATGGCGCTGCAGACGATTGTTTCGCGCAATGTGCCGCCGCTGCAAATGGCGGTGATTACCGTCGGCGCTTTTCAGTCTGGCGTGGCCAACAATGTCATCCCGCAGCGGGCAACGCTGAAGCTCAGCGTACGTTCGCTGGACCGGGGTGTGCGTGAACTGCTGCGTCGACGCATTGTTGAACTGGTCGAGGCGCAGGCGCAAAGCTATGGCGTGACGGCGCGGGTCGAGTTTTTGCCGGGATATCCAGTCCTGGTGAACACGCCGACTGAAACGGCTTTGGCGCGCGAAGTGGCTGTTGCTTTGGTTGGCGCTGAAAACGTGGTGTTGCAAACGGAGCCGCTCACCGGCAGCGAAGATTTCGCCTACATGCTCGAAGAAGTGCCCGGCAGCTATTTGTTCATCGGCAATGGAGACGAAGCTTCGGGTGGACACGGTGCCTGCATGGTGCATAACCCGAACTACGATTTTGAAGACCGCAACATTCCAGTGGGTGCAGCGTTCTGGGTGCAGCTGTCGGAGCGCTTTCTGGCAAAAGGACCGATCTGAATCGTTGATGTTTCTGAAGAGCTGCCAGGCTTGGTCACCCGGCACACCGCAGGAGCAAGTGGTTCTATCGAACACGGTAGGCCATGAATCTCTCAGCTTCCAAACAGAGGGGGTGTACGCCGTGCATGGTGCGCGCGTGTGTTTTTGTCCTCGGAAAATCCTTGACCTGAAGAGAGAGGGCTTCCTGCACATCTACCGCGACAAAAAGGGCTTTGACCGCGCGGGCGAGGTCAGCAAGATGCTGGCCCAGGGCGGCTTGCCGCGCCGCGCCGTCACCCCGAATGAAATGAGGGCGATCGAGCCTACGCTGGCCGGCAACTACTACGGCGGCTACTTCCCAGTGAGCGACTTCACTGGCGACATTCTCAAGTTCACGACTGGCATGGCGAACGCCACTGAGCGCTTGGGTGTGCACTGTCTCTACGGGCAAGATGTTCAGGCGCTTCGCAGCGACGGCATGAAGGCTGAAGTGACCGTGACTGAGGGCGATGGCCAAGTCACGCACCAGTTTGATGGTCTGGTGGTGTGCGCTGGCGTAGAAAGCCGCAGCTTCGCCGCCCAGCTGGGCGACAAGGTCAACATCTACCTGGTGAAGGGTTATTCCATCACTGTCAATCTGCCCGACGCGCAAAGCCACTCGGCAGCGCCTATCGTGAGCCTGCTGGATGACGAGACCAAGCCGATACCAATCTCTGCCGCGAAAGAACAGGCGATTACGTCCTGGTCCGACGCGGTGGCCGCGCCTGGCCAGCCTGGCGACAAGCGCGCCTATAGGCCAGCAAGGTCTGCTCGGCCCGGCCGAGCACGCTCTCCAACGGATAGGGCGAGCCCGGCGACCCGTCTTCCAGCCCGCTGGCCTGACCCGTCAGCAGCTCCAGGCCGTCACGCACATGGACGGCGGTGTAGATGTGGAACAGGCCCTGGTCCACGGCGTCCAGCACCCGCGGGTCCAGCATCAGGTGACGCCGGTTGCGATCGGGAATGAGCACGCCCTGGTGGCCGTCAAGGCCCGCGGCCTCGCAGACGCTGAACCAGCCCTCAATCTTTTCGTTGATGCCGCCCACCGGCAACACGTCGCCATGCTGGTTGACGGCGCCGGTCACGGCAATGCCCTGGGCCATTGGCAGGCCGGACAGCGCCGACAGTACGGCGAAGAGCTCGGCGCATGAGGCCGAGTCGCCTTCCACGCCGTTGTATTCCTGCTCGAAGACGATCGAGGCGTTCAGCGCCAGCGGGGCGATGTGGCCAAACAGCGAGGTCAAATAGCTGTGCAGGATCAGCACCCCCTTGTCGTGGATGGGGCCGGACATTCGCACTTCGCGTTCGATGTTGAGCAGGCCGGTATTGCCCGCGTGGGTGTGGGCCGTGATACGCACCGGCAACCCGAAGCGCCAGTCGCCCAGATCCATCTGGGTCAGGCCATTGAGCTGGCCATGGGCTGTGCCTTGTGTGGTGATCAGCTGGTCGCCCTCGGCAATGGACTCGCGCAGGCGCTGCTCCGGGTAGTCGTGGCGCAGCCGCTGTGCGGCCAATGCCTCTTCGACATCGGCGGCATCCACCAGCAGATTGGCTGACGGGCCGGAGCCCGCGCGGGCGCGGCGCACTGCCGCGCTCTCGGTCACCAGGGTTTCGCATTGCGCGAAGATGGCGCTCTGGCGGGTCTGGTCGTCCACCGCGCGGTGGGCTTCTTCCAGCACGCGGGCCATTGCCGCCGCAGAGAAATGGGGCAGCCCCAGCTTGCGGCACATATGCGCCACCAGGATGGCGGTGCTGTTGCGGGTGTCGTCGCTGGACAGAAAACTCTCGGCAAAGTCCACCTTGACCCGAAAACGGCGGGCGAATTCGGGGTCGCCTTCCTGGATGGCGTAATACTCCTCGACCGAGCCGATCAGCACGATCTTGACGTTGGCGTCGACTGCCTCGGGCTCCAGTGACTGGGACGGCATGGGCATCAGTACCGTGCCCTGTTCTTCGATCTGGACCCGGCCACTGCGCAGGTAGCGGCGCAGCTTTTCCCAGACCAGTTCGTCGGCCAGCAGGTCGCGCAAATGCAGCATCAGAAAGCCACCATGCGCCTTGAGCAGGCTGCCCGCGCGGATGCGCGAGAAGTCCGTCATCAGCACGTCTTCCTCGGCCTGGTATTCGATGGCGCCAAACATGGCCCGGAACGTCGGGTTCTGCTCGACGATGACCGGCGCGCCACTGCGGCCTTCGTTGTCCACCACCACGTTGATGGCGTAGCAGGCCAGCAGTTGCACCAGCGCGGCGCGGCGCTCCAGTTCGCCTTCCTCGTCGTCGGTGGGGGTGAACAGTTCCAGGTGCTCCAGCACGTCGTGCAGCACCTGGTCCAGGAAGGCGCCGAGCTTGACGGAGTCCTTGATCTGCTTCTTCAGGCTGACGCGGATGTCCTGCAGCTCATGCTCCAGCAGCGGTTTGACGCTCTGGCGGCGCAGGGCGGCCAGGGCCTCGTTCATGACGCGCTCCAGTGGCCGGGTCTTGTCCAGAAAGCGCGCAATCTCGGTGCGCAGTTCCTGCTCGGCCTTGTCGATCTCGATGCGCTGGTCCTTGGGCAGGGCACGGGCTTCGCCCTCGGTCAGCGCGTGCCCGGCGTCGCCGATCAGTGTGAACACCAGATGGCCGCCCTCGCGGAACAGCGTGAAGTGGCGGGCCTCGGCAAAGGCGTCCAGCTCGGCGTAGGCCTTGGCCTCTTCGACCTTGTAGGCGGACACGATGCGCGCGCTCTCGGCCTTGAAGTCTTCGCTGTTCAGGCGCAGCGGGATTTCGGTTTGCAGCGTGCGCGTCAAGGTCACCATCAGCTGGCGCAACTGGCGGCCCTGGCCCGCAGGCATGCGCAGGGCGCGCGGGCGCTCCGGGGCATCAAAGTTGTGCAGGTAGCACAGGTCGGGCGGAACCGAACGGTCCACGGCCACCGCCTGCATCAGCTGCAGCAGCAGCGACGAGCGGCCACTGCCCACCTCGCCCAGCACAAACAGGTTGTAATCGGCTTGCTCCATGGCCAGCCCAAAGCGCGCGGCCTGCTCGGCACGCTCCTGGCCTATCCAGGGCAGCGTGTGCTCCACCAGTTCCGAGGTGTCGGCAAAGCCCAGCGCATCCGCGGCGATGCACAGGCGCAATTGCGTGCGGGTCAGGCGGGTGGCGGTCAATGGGGGTCGCTCGAAGAGTGCAGGCGCATGCGCAGGCCCAGGTCAGTGCGCGAATCGGCGTTGTCCAGTGCGACCTCTTTGTCGATCAGGCCGCGCTGGTACAGCTCCAGCAGCGACTGGTCAAAACTGTGCGTGCCCATGACGCTGGTTTTCTCAAGCGACTGGCGCAGCTCGTCTTCCATGCCGCGCTGGATCAGATCGCCCACATGGGCCGATTGCAGCAGCACTTCGGTCGCCAGCGTCCGGCCCCCCGATTTGGCGGGGATCAGGCGTTGCGCCACGATGGCGGCCAGGTTCAGCGACAAGTCCATGCGCAACTGCGGGTGGGCCGATTCGGGGAAGAAATTGAGGATGCGTTTGATGGCCTGGCCGGCGTTGCTGGCGTGCAGCGTGGAGACGCACAGGTGGCCGGTCTCGGCGTAGGCGATGGCGTGCTGCATGGTTTCCTGGTCGCGGACCTCGCCAATCATGATCATGTCCGGGGCCTGGCGCATGGCATTGCGCAGCGCGTTGGAGAAGCTGTGGGTGTCGACCCCGACCTCGCGCTGGTCGACGGTGGACAGCCCGTGGCGGAACAGGTATTCAATCGGGTCTTCCACGGTCAGGATGTGGCCGCTCTGGTGCATGGCGCGGTAGTCGACCATGGACGCCAGCGTCGTCGTCTTGCCCGAGCCGGCCGCACCAATCACCAGGATCAGGCCTCGCGGCTTCATCGCCAGATCGCGCACCACGGGCGGCAGTCCCAGTGATTCGAAACTGGGAATCTCACTGCGCACCAGCCGGGCCACCATGCCGGTTTCGCGGCGCTGCTTGTAGACGTTGAGCCGAAAGCGCCCTATGCCCTGCGGCGAATAGGCCATGTTGCACTCCAGCGTGCGCTCAAAGTCGGTAATCATCTGGGGAGTCATCGCGGAATAGGCCAGCTGGTGGACCTGGCCGACGTGCAAGGCCGGCAGGGGCAGGGCCTGCACGGTGCCGTCCACCTTGACCTGGGGCGGTGCGCCCGTGGTCAGGTACAGGTCTGACGCGTTGCACTCGACGACCATGCGCAGCAGGGCCGGTAAATCATAGGATTCCATGGCGATCTCTCCTTGGATGGGTCACTTGACGTTCTACAGTCATAGTAGGCCTGCCCGAGCCGATTGGCTAGCGGCCACCGCCAAAAACTTGACCTATGGCAAAGACCCTGCTGCCCACCCGCTGCGCACTGCGCCTTCCAGCGTGGCCGGGTAGGGGCCGGCCACATAGTCGCCGGCTGCCAGCAGGCCGGGTGCAATTTGCTGGCGTGGGCGCTGCAACTGGGGCGTGCAGGCAAAGGTGGCCTGTTTCTCGACCACCGTTTGGACCATCTTGAGTGAGCCGAGCGCCAGTGGCTGGAGCTGGCGTGCGGCTTGTGCCAGCACGGCGGCCTGCAGTTCCTCGCGGCTGCCCGCGCTGGCGCTGACGACAAAGGCCAGCAGCCCCGGCGGACCACCCAACTGCCCCCGGTCGAAGACGAACTGCGCGGGAGCATCCGGCGTGGCCCGCAGCGCCAGCATGGGGTGGGGCAGGCGGGCCTGCGGCGCCCAGGCGTAGACCGTGGCGATGGCCTCAAAGCGCAGCGCGGACGCAGTGGCAGCCCAGCTCCGCACGTCGGATGCTATGGATTCTGGAGCGGATGAGGCATATTCCACGAGGGTTAGAGCCGCATTGGATGCAGAGCTTGCCCACACAACACGGTCAAAGGTCTGCCCGTCCAACAGCCAGTGGGGGTCTTGCCAACGCAGTTGTTGGATACGCTGCCCGCTGTGCACCTGGCCACCGTGCTGGCTGATCCATTGCGCGGCGGCCTGCGGAAACAGCGCCGTCAAGTCAAGGCGCGGCAACAGCAGGTGTGAGCCACCGCGCACGCCAAACAGCGAGTCCTGCATGACCCGCAAGAAAACCGTGGCACTGGCCTGATCGGCCGGTGTGTTGAGCGCCGAGACGCACAGGGGCTCGATCAGTTCATGCAGCACGCGCGGCGCCATGCCGGCACACAACTGGGCGACGGACAGTTCGGGCGCGCAGGCAAAACCCGACCATTGCCAACCCAGCGATGCACGGATCAACGACCAGCGTTCGCCCCAGCTCCAGCCGCGGGCTGTGGCGATGGCCGCAATCGCGTCCAGCGGCGCTGGCCACTGCGCCGCGTAGGCGGGCGTCTGCAGTCCGCTGCCGTCGGGAAAGGGCAGGGCCAGGGGTTGACGCAACAGGTTGGCCTGTAGGTCCACGCCCACCATGCGCATCAGGCGCAGGGTTTCGGTGTAGGCACCAATCAGGATGTGCTGGCCATTGTCCAACGTGACCGCCGTGCCATCGGGCAGTGTGGCACCCAACGCACGTGCCCGCCCGCCCAGCGTGCGCGAGGCTTCGAACACCGTGACGCCGTGGCCTGCCTCGCATGCCGCCACCGCCGCCGCCATGCCGGCCCAGCCGGCGCCAACAATGGCGACCTTCACATTCTTCCCAAAGCCTGCACCTTCCACGCCAGCCACATCTTGCGCAGCGGCGTGAGGTGGATGCGCTGGTGCAGCACCTGGAAGTTGTCACGTTCGATTTCGCGCAGCAGGGCGCGGTAGATGCTGGCCATCATCAACCCGGGCTTTTGCGCCCGACGGTCCTCGGCAGGCAGCAGGGCCAGGGCCTCGTCGTACAGACCATGCGCGCGTTGGGCCTGGAATTGCATCAGTGCGGTGAAGCGGTCCGAATAGGTGCGCTTCAGAATTTCATGGGCCTTGACGTCAAACTGCTTGAGTTCGTTGACCGGCAGGTAGATGCGCCCGCGCAGCGCGTCTTCACCGACGTCGCGGATGATGTTGGTCAGCTGCAGGGCTTGGCCCAGCTTGTGGGCATAGTCCGTGGTTTGCGCCTTGGTCTGACCAAAAATGCGGGCCGCTACCTCGCCGACAACGCCGGCGACCAGATGGCAGTAGCGCTGCAGGTTGGGGTAGTCCAGGTAGCGGGTTTGCTGCAGGTCCATCTGGCAGCCTTCGATCACGGCCTGCAACTGGCGCTGCTC
>JAUSNJ010000158.1 GCA_030645355.1 Rhodoferax sp.
AGCGTTCTGCGCAGGTCAAGGAGGAGCCCGCGCAGCGGGCGGGGGACACGGAGCAGAACGCTCTGCCGCCCACGCGCCTGGGGCTGGAAGTACAAAACTTGCGTGTGGTTTACAACGACTTTGTGGCGCTGGCCGACACCAGCTTCCGGGTCGAACCCGGTGCCAGCTTTGGCATCGTCGGCGAGTCCGGATCCGGCAAGTCCACCGTACTGCGTGCGATCTGCGGTCTGGCGCCATTGAGCGCTGGCAATGTCCAACTGGTGGCAGATGCTGACCACACCGACGCTCTGCCCAGTCCCGGTAGCAAGCCGTTTCGCCGCTTGGTGCAGATGGTGTTTCAGGACCCCTATGGGTCGCTGCATCCACGTCAGACCGTGGACCGCATCCTGAGCGAACCCTTGGCCATCCATGGCATCCAGGACGAGCAAACACGCATCGAGCGCGCGCTGGACGATGTGGGCCTGGGGGGCGGCTTCCGCTTTCGCTACCCGCACCAGCTCTCCGGTGGGCAGCGCCAGCGCGTCGCACTGGCGCGTGCACTCATCCTGCAACCCCAGGTGCTGCTGCTGGATGAGCCCACCTCCGCGCTCGATGCATCTGTGCAAGCCGAGGTGCTGAACCTGCTGGAAGACCTGCGTGCGCGCCTGGGGCTGACCTTCATCATGGTGAGCCACGACCTGGCCGTGGTCACCCACCTGTGCGACGACATTCTGGTGATGCAGCGCGGCCAGACGGTGGAGCGGGTGTCGGCTGCCGACCTGGCGGCGCACCGGGTGCAGGAGGATTACACGCGCAGGCTGATGCAGGCGTCGGGTGGCTTTGTGCGTGTGGTGCAATCAACTACGGGTTGTTGAATCGTTCAGGGCTGCGATGATCTCGCCGTCTGCCGCTTTGCGAAAACGCAATACGGACAACGCCCTCGACTCTACTCTTGGTCACCCGTACCCGGACGTCCCTGACTGTGACTGCGATTACACCAATGGATTCCATCCCTCCCACACTCCTTCAGGCGCTACAGCAGCCGCACCGCTATCCAGGAGACGTCGGGCAGGTTGAACTGGTCCAGACCCATATCTCGTGGGTCTTGCTGGCGGGCGCATTCGCCTACAAGATCAAAAAGCCGGTGGCCTTGCCCTTTCTGGACTTCAGTACGCTGGCGCTGCGCAAGAAGTACTGCGACGACGAACTGCGGTTGAATCGACGCTTTTCGCAAGAACTCTACCTGGATGTTGTTGCGATCTTCAATACGGTCCAGGACCCGCGTTTCGAGGGGATGGGGGAGCCCATTGAATATGCGGTCAAGATGCGGCGGTTTGACCAGGTCGGGCGACTGGATCGGGTGTGTGCGCGCGGTGAGTTGCGGGCCGCCCACTTGTCAGGCCTGGCAGACACACTGGCAACGTTTCACACCGCAGCGAAACGGGCACCACCGGCCTCTGCTTACGGATCACCCGACGCGGTCATGGCCCCGATGCGGGACAACCTGCGCGATCTCATGGCAGCCCGACCGCCAAAAGGGGTTGCGCAGCAACTGGTGGCCCTGCAGGCCTGGACAGAGTCCGAATTTGAAAAACTCGCGCCGCTATTGCAGGCACGCCAGCTGTCCGGGTGTGTGCGCGAGTGCCATGGCGACCTCCACCTGGCCAACTTGGTGCTGATCGACAATCAGGTGCAGATGTTCGACTGCATCGAGTTCAGCGATGAACTGCGCTGGATCGATGTGGCCAGTGAAATCGCCTTTGTCTACGTCGATCTCATGGCACACCGCCAGCCAGGGCTCGCCGGCTGGTTTGTCAACGAGGTCTGGGAGCGTACAGGAGACTATCAGGCAGCGCTCGTGCTGCGCTTCTATGCGGTGTACCGGGCCTTGGTGCGCGCCAAAGTGGCGGCCATCGGAGAGCAAGCCACCCACCATGGCGCACCGGAAATGCTGGCCTATATCGCGCTGGCCGAACGCCTGACGTTGCCGCCACCGCTGAGACTGGTCATCACACACGGCTTGTCTGGCTGCGGCAAGACGACTGCTTCCAGCCACCTGCTTCAGACCGACGCATACGCGCACACCGTGCGCGTGCGCTCCGATACCGAACGCAAACGCCTGTTTGGACGGGAAGGCACCTCCAGCAATGGCACCGGGACCGTAACCGGCTCTGGCATCTACACCCCCGATGACAATGCAGCCACATACCGGCACCTGTTTCACCTGTGCGAAATGCTGCTCTGCGCCGGTTGGTCGGTCATTGTGGACGCCACCTTCCTGATGCGCGCGGATCGGGAGTCCTTTCGTGCGTTGGCAAGGCGCATCGGCGCCGCGTTTTCCATCTTGGCGCCCAAGGCCACGTCGGAGCAGCTGCGTGAGCGCATCGTGACACGCCAGCGCCAGGGCCGGGATGCATCCGATGCCACGCTCGATGTGCTGGCCCACCAAATGAAAGTAGTCGAGCCGCTTGCGCCCGAGGAGGCTTAGCCAATATACCCATTTCCCGGTAGTGGGTTTCAGCCCATTTGGGTATTCGTGAATGGCGTTTGCGTGGATACGCTTGAATCGTCCACATCACAGGGGAAATGGCATGACTGCTCCACCGTACGCCTCGCACATGGTCGAAGTTTCCAGTGCAGCCGCTGCAGCCTCACACCGTACAGCAGGCTGGTCGACCTCCGTCCACCACAAAATGGAAACCCCCAGCGCACACTTCTCGTGCGCCAGTGAGGCAGTGTGTCCACCGGAGCATCGTCCGCATTGGCGTGCTTCTCTGGACATGATTGAGCGTCACGTCCCGGTGACCAAGCGCCTGATCAGGGCGCAAGACGCGCTGTATACCTGTGGCAGCCCGTTCGAGACGCTGCATTTGATTAACTCGGGCATCTTCAAGATCGTCAGTCTGGCGTCGGACGGCCGCGAGCGCAGCGCTGACTTTGTGTTTGACGGTGACTGGTTGGGTTTCGACGGCATACCCAGCGGTCAGCACACCTGCACAGCCGTTGCGCTGGACATCGGCGAAGTCTGGGCTGTGCGCTATGACAGCCTGATGCAGGCCGCCGCCAAAGACCCTTCCCTGTTGCACCAGGTCCTGGCCGCGATCAGCGCCCAATTGGCCCGCAACCGCGATATTGCACTGGCCATCGGGACCCTCTCGGCAGAAGCGCGTGTTGCCGATTTTCTTCTGATGTGGGCAAGGTCGCTGGCAGAACGGGGACGGCGCACGGATGAAATCAATGTGCACATGAGCCGATCCGAGATGGGTGCCTTCCTGGGCATACGGCTGGAGTCGGTGAGCCGGGCGTTGGCCAAACTGGCCCGCTCTGGTGTCATTTCCTTCAATGAGCGTGGGCGCCGCGATATCAGCATTCCCTGTCTTTCTGCATTGAGCCGCTTCGTTCGCAGCGAAACAGAGCCCGAGGATCGTCTTCTGCAGTGAGCGTGCCATGAATATCCGGGTGATGCTGGCTGATTCGCATGAACAGTATCGCGATGCCTTGTGCATGGCGCTGGAACAAGAAACGGACATTTCGGTTGTTGCCCAGGCCGGAAGCGATCTGGCGGCACTGGAGGCCATGACCCGCGTACCGGTTCACGTGGTGTGTCTGGATGTGCGTATCGCGGTGCTCGGTGGCATAGAGACTACGCGGCTGTTGCTGCAGCGCTTCCCACACGTCCGGGTGATCGGCCTTTCGATCCACGATGACCCTGAACTGGTGCGGGGAATGATCGGTGCCGGCGCCAGTGCGTTTGTCCTCAAAATGGATGTGGGACGCGATCTGCCACTGGTCATCCGGCGAGTCCGATACGACAAAACATATGGAAGTCAGTCCATGCCCAGGATTGTGGGAACTGTGTAGACTGCGAGCTCTGATCGGCGCTACCCAGGCATTCCCGGAGATTCTGTTTTGACACCCAAGCCCAATTCCAGACGCAGCCCCAAAGCCACAGTCGCCGCAGTTGCACCGGGGGCAGGGTCGTCTCCACTGTGCGTGGTCGGTATTGGTGCCTCCGCCGGGGGATTGGGCGCCATTCGCAGCTTCCTGCAGGCCATGCCCGCCGACAGCGGTGCGGCGATTGTCGTTGTCCAGCATCTGGCGCCGTCACACGTCAGCATGGCGGCAGAAATATTCTCCAAATTCTCGGCCATGCCCGTCAGCGAAATTGTCGACGGCACGTTGATCGAGGCCAACCATATTTACACCGCACCGTCAGACAAGGATGTGGCGGTGCTTGGTGGACGCTTGTGCCTGAAGCCACGCAGCGATGTAGGAAGCATGCGCCTGCCGATTGACCGGTTTTTCACGACCCTGGGGCAGGACCTTGGCACGCGGGCTATTGGCATCATCCTATCGGGCACCGGAAGTGACGGCTCGGTGGGCGCCAAGGCCATTTCAGAACATGGAGGCGTGGTGTTGGTCCAGGAGCCCGAAACTGCGGAGTACGATGGCATGCCCAGTAGCGCCATTGCCACGGGCGTTGCCAACTACGTGCTGCCAGTGGTGCAAATGCCGCAGGTGGTGGCCACCTATTCACGCCATCCCTATAGTGCGACCCGGGGCCCCATGGACGACACGGGTGCTGCAACCGCTCCCACTGGCGCAATCCAGAGTGTGATCCGCACCGTCAAGGCGCGGTGCGGTTATGACTTTGCGGGCTACAAGTCGGGAACCCTGGTGCGACGCATTGAGCGGCGCATGGGTCTGCATGGGGTGCTGCGCCAGGCCGACTACGTCACTTTCCTCAAAGCCAATCCGCAGGAGGTGGACGCACTGTTCAAGGATCTTCTCATCGGGGTCACCGAGTACTTTCGGGATGGCGATGCCTGGAAGGCCCTCGAAACCCAAGTCATTGCCCCGCTCATCGCCAGCAAGCAGCACGATGAACCAATTCGCATCTGGATTCCCGGATGCTCCACCGGTGAAGAGGCTTACACCATGGCCATGGTGGTGCTGGATAGCTTGCGCCGGGCGCGCAAGAAGTGCCCGCTGCAGATATTTGCCACCGACACCAACAATGATGCGCTCGAAATAGGGCGTGCCGGCCGCTACCCGATTGGCATTGCGGCCCGGGTTACACCCACCAGACTGCGCCGCTACTTTGACACCGGCTCGCAACAGCAGTACTTCACGGTGAAGGAAGAGTTGCGCAAATGCGTGGTGTTTGGCATTCAGAACCTGTTTGCAGATCCCCCGTTCAGCAGGGTTGACCTGATCAGCTGCCGCAATGTACTGATCTATCTGGAGCCTGACATACAAAAGCGCGTGCTGGGCATTTTCCATTTTGCCCTGCGTCGGGAAGGCTATTTGTTTCTGGGCAGTGCGGAGTCCAACGGTGGCCGCGATGATTTTTTTCGACCCCTCTCAAAGAAGTTTCGACTCTTTCAGCGCGAGGGATCAACGCGTGTTGAAGTCTTGCCGACGCCGCCGTCGGCACCCAATGCACGGGGTGGCGTCGACCCTGCACGCCCACGCATAGTGCCTGCGCTGAGTCTGGCCGCCAGTTGTGCCCAACGCCTGATTCTTGACCGGTTTTCACCAGCCTCTGTGATGGTGAATGCCAACCATGAGGCCCTCTATTTTTGTGGCCCTACCGATGAATTCCTGATACGCCCTCGCGGGGCACCCAGCCACGACCTGATGTTGATGGTGCGAGAGGGCCTTCGGTCGCGCCTGCGCACCGCGTTGAAGGAAGCTGCCCGAACCGAGCTGACGGTCAACGTGGAGGGGGCACGCATGAAGCACGGTGGTGCTTTCGTGTCGGTGCAGATCACCATCGTCCCCAGCCGCACGGCGGACGCGGGGCGGCTTTTCCTGGTGGTCTTTCGCCGCGATAGCCAGCCCATCCTGGTGCCCGGCGACCAGACCGACGACCCGACCCTGGTGCGCCACCTGGAAGAGGAATTGAAGACCACCCGTGACGACCTGCAGAGCACCATCGAGCAATTTGACCTGACCACCGAGGACTTGCGTGTATCCAACGAAGAGGTGGTGTCATCCAATGAGGAGTTGCGATCGCTGAACGAAGAACTGGAAAGCTCCAAAGAGGAATTGCAGTCGCTCAACGAAGAGTTGACCACCGTCAACCAGCAACTGGAAACCAAGGTACACGAGTTGGAAACGGCCAACAGCGACCAGGCCAACCTGTTGGCCAGCAGCGACATTGCCACGATCTGCCTGGACGAATCGCTGCGTATCAAGTGGTTCGCACCCGCCACGCAACGGTTGTTCAATTTCCTGGCGGGTGATGTGGGGCGACCCATCAGCGACATGCTGAACGCCATTGGAGACGTCAGCCTGCTGGGCGCGGCGCGCGCGGTATTGGCCAGCCAGACTGAGGTGGACCGGGAATTTCAGGTGGAGAACGGTCGCTGGTACATACGCCGCACCTTGCCCTACCTGGATGCGGCGCACAGGATTTGTGGCGTGATCGTGACCTACACCGACATAACCGACAGCCATCTGGCCATCGAGGCCGAGAAGGCCTGTCGCGTCGACCTGGTGGAGTCAAGCGATGCGGTGGACAAGCTGCGCGAATTGTCGGCGGCGTTGGCCATGGCCGAGGATCGCGAGCGGCGCCTGCTTGCGCAGGATTTGCACGACGACTTGGGGCAGATTCTTGCCATCATCAGCCTCAAGGCGGCAATGCTGGAAAAAATGGACCTGCCGGACCCGGCGCGGACGGGCGTTGTTGAGTGCGCCAGGACCGTGGAGCAGGCCAACCGCAAATTGCGCAGCATGGCATTGCAGCTCAATCCGCCCATTCTGGACCAGCTTGGCCTGGTACCAGCCGTGGAGTGGCTCGCCGATGAAGTCAACCGACTCCACAAGATCGAGATTGATATTGAAGACGATGGCCAGCCCAAGCCGATGGACCGCGCCGTAAACGCCATCCTGTTTCGTGCCCTGCGTGAGTTGTTGATCAACGTGGCCAAGCACGCCCGGGTGGCCAAGGCCGTTGTGTCGATGGTCCGCAATGCCGATGAAACCATGAGCCTGTCCGTCAGCGATGCAGGCGCCGGATTCGACCCGCAAGCCGTGGTGACCAGCGCTGACCGCGGAGGGTATGGCCTCATTAGTCTGCGCGAGCGTTTGGGGTTCTTGGGAGGCACCTTGACCGTGCGCAGCGTCCCGGGCGACGGCACTTTGGTCGTCGTCACCGTGCCACTGATTTCACGCCATCGTGAAATCGTGCAGAGTCCGACAGCGGGTTCGCCATGAGCATCCGGGTACTGCTGGTGGACGACCATGTCATGTTCCGCGAGGCCCTGGCTCAGATGTTGAATCAGGACCCGTCCATCCAGGTCATCGGCGAGTTGGGTGACGGTGTGGGCATCTTGGAGGCCGTGGCGCAGCTTCAGCCGGATGTGGTCGTCATGGACATCAGCATGCCCAACGTCAATGGAATCGAAGCCACGCGAAGACTGGTGACACTCCACCCGAAGGCCAAGGTGGTGGCGCTATCGGGCTTCAACTACAAGCAATTTGTGGTGGAAGTCCTGGACGCCGGTGCCAGCGGCTATGTGGTCAAAACGGCCGCGGCCCAGCAGCTGATTCAGGCCATTGGCAGTGTTGCAGCGGGCCACACCTATCTGTGTTCGGAGGCGACCGAGATGCTGGTCCGGTCCAATCGAAGAGCCGGACAATCCGCTTTGAGCGCCTCGGAGAACAAACGTCTGGGGCAGCGTGAGACGGCAGTATTGAAGCTGTTGGCGCGCGGTAAAAGCTCACCGCAAATCGGTACCGAACTGCACATTGCCACCAGCACGGTGGATGTGCACAGACGCAACATCATGCGTAAACTGGACCTTCATTCAGTAGCCGAACTGACCAAGTATGCCATTCGCAACGGGTTTATAGACCTGTAGTGCACTGCGCGTCAATACCGGGATTTGGGTATCCGTTTTTGGCCATTCCCGGTATATCTCTTGTTTGGGTTGTTCGCTAACCTCAATTGCTGTAATCACAGGCCCGTTGGACGCGTCTGCGTCCGGCAACGGGCAACGGGCAACGGGCGTCAGCATGGGGACACTTATGAGGAATCGCAATGAGGCGGCACCGCACAACTCCTCTGGTGACGGATGGTTTGGCGCTTCCGTCAATTGGCTGACATCGCGGGGCAGACTGTTGGTACCGGGATTGGCACAACAGCCGACACAAAAGGCACAAATGCATGCACTGGAATGTCTTGAAGCCTTGGATGTTGGTCTTGCAGTGTGGGATGCGCAAGGACAGCGCCTGGTGTGGAACCCGACGAACGACCGCC
Organism: Rhodoferax sp.; assembly: GCA_030645355.1. Taxonomy (GTDB): domain Bacteria; phylum Pseudomonadota; class Gammaproteobacteria; order Burkholderiales; family Burkholderiaceae_C; genus Allorhodoferax. The sequence continues at coordinate 8,246 of JAUSNJ010000158.1, forward strand.
TTCAGGGCCTGGAGGCGCCAGCGGACGCCTGGCCAGGGCACAGCATGGCGCTGGCGCCACACCTGCAGGGGATGGCGGGCAACCGTTGGGCACTGGTGTACGAAGCGCGTTCCGCGGCGGGCTGCACCGCCATGGCCCGGGTAGACGTAACAGACCTTGTTCGAAGAACGCAAGATCTGGAGGACCGTGTGCATCAGCTCGCACGGGACTCGGCAACTGATGCCCTGACCGGCCTGGCCAACCGCCGCCACTTCGATGCAGTCCTGTCGGTTGAGTGGAACCGGGCCGCACGCACGCAATCGCCCCTCAGCCTGTTGATGGTCGACATTGATCACTTCAAGAAATTCAACGACTACTATGGCCATCTGAAGGGTGACCGTTGCCTGCAGCGGGTTGCGGCCACCCTGCTGGGCTGCGCCCGCCGGGCGGGCGACTTTGTGGCCCGATTCGGCGGAGAGGAGTTTGTTCTGCTTCTGCCAGGTGTCGGTCCGGAAGAAGCGTGCGAGACCGCACAGCAATGCATCGAGCACATGCGGGAGGTATCGCTTCCACACGCCGCCTCTCCGGTAGGCCCGTTCGTCACTTTGAGCATCGGGGTTGCCAGCCTGGCGCCCGATAGCAGTTCTACTGCGACGTCCCTGATCAACGCGGCAGATGCCGCCATGTACCGCGCCAAATCAGGCGGGCGGGCGCGGTACGAAGTGGCGGGCCTGTGCGACTGGGAAATCGACGATGAGACGCCCAGGACGCAGCCGGGCGCGTTGTAGGGGCATGAAGTTCCGGACGAACGGGTCGGCGCTGCCGTGACAGACGGTGTGGTGACCCTGACCGGCCGCTACCTCCGAGCACCACAAACACTCCACCCCCATTCGATGGAAGTACGCCCACCCGCAGCATCGGATTGCAGCCAATCGCATTGACTCTGCGAATTAGGTGGCTTTCTGCCGGATCGCTACCTGGATGGCCTGCTCGACATCGTTCAGGAAGACGAATTCCAGTTGTTCGCGGGCGCTCGGTGGCACATCCTCGAGGTCCTTCTGGTTGCGCTGGGGCAGCATCACCCGCTTGACGCCGGCCGCCATGGCGGCGAGCACTTTTTCCTTGATTCCACCCACCGGCAATACCAAGCCCCTCAGGCTGATTTCGCCGGTCATCGCCAGGTCGTTGTGTACCGGCCTGTCCACGAACAGCGATGCCATCGCAATAAACATGGCGACACCTGCACTGGGGCCGTCCTTCGGAATGGCTCCTGCGGGGATGTGCACATGCACGTCGGACTTCTCGAATACGCCAGGGCTCAAGCCCAGTGATCCTGCCCGAGACTTGACCAGCGTCAGTGCCGCCTGGGCCGACTCCTTCATGACGTCTCCGAGCTGGCCCGTCAGAATCAGGCGGCCGGTGCCATCGGTCCGGGTGGCCTCGATGAACAGAATGTCACCGCCAACCGGGGTCCAGGCCAATCCGGTGGCAACACCGGGCATTGCCGTGCGCAGGGCCACTTCATTTTCATACTTGGCTGGACCCAACACAGTGGTGAGGTCCGCTTCATCGATGTGTACGGCCTGGGCGGCGCCCTCCACAATGCGCACCGCTGCGCGCCGACAGACCGTGCCGATCTGGCGTTCCAGACCGCGCACTCCGGCCTCGCGCGTGTAGTCCCGGACGATGGCCATGAGTGCGAAGTCGGTTATTTCGAATTGCCCGGTCTGCAGGCCGCTTTCCTCCATCTGGCGTGCAACCAGGTATTTGCGGGCAATTTCCCGCTTTTCCTCGTGCGTGTAGCCCGACAGCTGCAGCACTTCCATGCGGTCACGCAAAGGCCCCGGGACAGGGTCCAGCACGTTGGCGGTGGCAATAAAAAGCACCTGTGACAGATCGTAGGGCACCGCAAGGTAGTTGTCACGAAAGCTGCTGTTCTGTTCCGGGTCAAGCACTTCCAGCAAGGCTGAAGAGGGGTCACCGTGGATGCCGGTGCCGAGCTTGTCGATTTCGTCCAGCATCATCACGCAACCGCGGGTTCCAGCCTTCTTCAGGGCCTGAATGATGTTGCCCGGCAGGGCGCCAATATAGGTGCGACGGTGCCCCCGGATCTCGGCCTCGTCGTGGACACCGCCCAGCGCAACCCGCACAAACTGGCGTCCCAAGGCCCTGGCGATGGACTGCCCCAGCGAGGTCTTTCCCACACCAGGCGGGCCGACCAGGCACAGGATAGGACTGTGCCCGTCCGGCTTGAGTTTTCGCACCGCCAGAAACTCGAGAATGCGCTTCTTCACCTGATCGAGGCCAAAGTGATCGGCCTCCAATATCTGTCGGGCGCGCACGACGTCGATGTCATCCGGTTGCGGAACCTTCCAGGGCAACTCCACCAGCCATTCCAGGTAAGTACGCGTCATGGAGTATTCGGAGGAACCATCGGACATACGCTGTAGACGTTTGAGCTCCTTCTGCGCGTGCTTGAGGACCTCTTCCGGCATCTGCGCCTCGTCAATCAGACGCTGCAATTCCTCGATTTCCGCGCGGTTGTCGGTGCTGTCCTCACCCAGTTCCTGCTGGATTGCCCTCATCTGTTCACGCAGCAGGAATTCGCGTTCCCGTTTCTCCAGACCGGCCTTCGTGGTCTTGTCAATCTCCCGCGAAATGTGCAAGACCGCGATGCGGTGGACCATCGCCTCGAGCAGGCGGTCCAGGCGCTTGCGCAGGTCCACTTCCTCCAACAGGGCCTGCTTGTCCTGCACCTTGAGATCCATGTAGCCAGCGACGAGATCGGCCAGGGTGCCGGGCGCCTCGATGTTCTGCACGGCATTCACGATTTCCTGGGGAACCTGCGGTAGCAGGTTGAGAACCTCGGTTGCGGTTTCCTTGAGTCGCAGGAATCGGGCCTCGATTTCCTGGTCTTCAAGGGCCGACTGGTCCTCCATGCGTGCAATCCTGGCAACCAGGAATGGAAAGCCCTCCAGATAGCCGACGACGCGGAATCGCTGCTGCCCCTGGCAGATGATGTGGTGCTCTCCGCTGGCCGACGTGACGTAGCGCAGGATTGCTGCGATGGTCCCCACCGGGGCCATGTCCTCGGCGCCCGGGTTCTGGGTGTCTGGATTGAGCTGTGTCAGGACACCGATCGCCCGCTCGCTCTTGGCCGCGTGCTGTGCTGCCGCAATGGAGCTGGGTCGTCCGATCGCGATGGGTACCACCAGACCAGGAAATAGCACCATGTTGCGAACGGGAATGATGGGCAGTGCATCGTCTGGCAGTGGACCTGCCGGGCCAACAACTTGCGGGTCCTTGCCTTCGGGCAGTTGGCTGGAGGAATTCATGGGGTGCGCTCAAGTAGCAGTCTCAGGCAGCCGTGCTCCAGCTGCGCGTCTATCAACTGGTAGCCGTCAACAGGCAAATCGATACGGCGTTCAAAGCGACCGTAGGGAATCTCCAGCCGGAGGATGGCACCGCGAACGAGGGAGGCCGCAAGGGCTCTCTCGCCCCGCACGATCAGTGTGGTGTTCTCAACAGCCACCTGAAAGCGGTCGGGGGGGACGCCCGGGAGTGCCACCCAGATGCCCAGTACTTCGTCATTGCCAATCATGTCGACTGGCGGCTCCCAACACGGGCTTGCAATCGAAGAACCGATACCAAAAAACTGACGCTGCAGCCGCTCCGCCGATTCGAGCAGCCCCACGGCCTCAAGCAGCATCCACGTTCGCGGGTCGGCACCTTGCATTCACGCCTCCGATCTGGGGCTGAACGCCGTTTTCCGACGCCCAGTGAGCGACAGACTAGATGGATTTCCATCGCTGGCCGTTGATAAATCGCAATTTTGCAAAGGCCTGCACCTGCGCGCTGCAGCGGCTGACGCAATTTGACTCCGGAATGCAACTTTTCGGTGTCCGTCCGGTTGCCACACTGGCGCTACGGGACGATGAGATTCCAAAGAGTCGGCGCAATCCCTCAGTTCAGCGTTTGATCAAGATGCTATCATTTATATAGCTGTACTGCTAATATTTACGAGGGCTATCGGCGTATTTCGTCAATGCACACAGTATCCGGTAGTTTGCGCTGCCGACGAACGACTGCCGCGTGCGGACCACTTCCTGGCAACTACCACCTCTATTGCTTTCCTTGCGTTTTCGCACTTCCGCAACCCGTGCTGCAACCTAGCATATCGCTACGTTGTGTACCCAGGTATCAACCATGAAACCCAAACAACTCATCTTTCACGACGAGGCCCGCGACAAGATTCGCCGCGGCGTTGACGCACTGGCCGAGGCCGTCAAGGTCACGCTGGGTCCGCGGGGGCGAACCGTCATCCTGGAGCGGGACTATGGCGCTCCGCAGATCGTGAATTCCGGCGTGCTGGTGGCTAAATCCATTGAGTTGGAGGACCGGTTTGAAAACATGGGCGCGCAGTTGCTGCGCGTAGTGGCGGCGTGCACCAGCGAGATGGCGGGCGATGGAACGACCACGGCGACGGTACTGGCCCACGGCATGATTCAGGAGGGACTGCGTTACCTGGCTGGCGGCATGAACCCGATGGACCTCAAGCGCGGCATTGAGGTCGCGATTGAGGCAGTGGTTGGCGAGCTCAGGAAAATGGCCAAACCCTGCACCACCTCGCAGGAAATTGCGCATGTGGCAGCGATCTCTGCCAACAACGACCGCTCGATCGGTGAGCTGCTGGCCAGCGCAATCGACAAGGTGGGGCGCGAGGGTGCGATTTCGATTGAAGACGGCTCCGGACTGGTGAGCGTTCTGGAAGTTGTCGAAGGCATGCAGTTTGACCGGGGCTTCCTGTCACCCTACTTCATCAACAATGCGGAGCGGCAAAGCGCGGTGCTGGAGGATGTGTCCATTCTGCTGTGCGAGGGGCGCTTGTCTGCTTTGAAGGATCTGGTTCCCTTGCTGGAAGAAGTGGTGAAGGCCGGACGACCACTTTTGGTGATTGCCGAGGAGGTCGACAGCGATCCGCTCGCGGCGCTGGTCATCAACACCATGCGGGGTACCTTGAAGACCTGTGCCGTCAAGGCACCCGGCTTTGGCGACCGGCGCAAGGCCATGGTGCAAGACATTGCCGTGCTCACCGGGGGCCGGGTCGTGAGCGACGAGGTGGGGCTGTCATTGGCCAAGGTCACGCTCTCGGATCTGGGGCGCGCAGCACGCGTGGAAATCACGAAGGAAAGCACTACGTTGATTGGCGGATCCGGCAGCGACAAGGCGATCAAGGAGCGCATTGCGACCATCCGCAGAGAGCGCGAGTTGGCTGGCAGCGACTACGACCGCGAGAAGCTTGATGAACGTGCGGCCAAGCTGTCGGGTGGCGTGGCGTTGATCAAGGTGGGTGCGGCAACCGAGACGGAATTGAAGGAACGCAAGCTGCGGGTCGAAGACGCGCTGCATGCCACCCGCGCCGCCGTGGAAGAAGGAATTGTTCCGGGTGGCGGCGTGGCGCTACTGCGGGCTCGGCGGGTTCTGGCCGGACTCACAGGGCACACGCTGGACGAAACCTCGGGCATTCATCTGGTTGCCCGTGCGCTGGAAGAGCCCCTGCGCCGCATTGTCAGCAATGCGGGGGACGAGCCATCGGTGATTCTGAACCGGGTCAACGAATCACCCGAGAACGCGTTTGGCTACAACGCCGCAACGCGCGTCTACGGTGACTTGCTGCAAATGGGGGTTATCGACCCAGCCAAAGTCACGCGCCTGGCGCTGCAGAATGCGGCGTCCATCGCCAGCCTGATCCTCACCACGGATTGCATGATCGCAAGCGCCACCAAACCCGTGATGGACGAGCCGGCTCTGGGCCCAGGTGCCGGCGCCGCAATGTACTGATCCCAGCAAAGGAGCTAGAACCATGACTACTGCTTACATTCTGATTGCGGATTCCCATAGGGCGCGTTGCTTCGAGCGCGAAACCGTCGGTGGCACGCTGGTGGAGTTGGAGGACTTCGTGTCACCGCACGGGAAACTGGCACGCGAAGGGCACGGCCGCACCGCACACGCCGGAACGCAGTTCGAACCTGCCACCAGCGAAGCGGGCAAGGAGCGCGCCCGGTTTGCACAACAGATCGCGGACCACCTCAATGCCGCCGTCGCGGAGCATCGAGCCCGGTCGCTGATCCTCATTGCCACCAGTCCAATGCTGGGTGAGATCGAGCCTCGCTTGACTAAGGCCGCCGCCCTGGCCGTGACGCACAAAGTCGACAAGGACCTCACGCACTTCACCGGACCGGAGTTGACCGAACGGGTCAAGAAGGCACTGGACGCATCAGCCTGAGGGCATCCGAAATAGGTCCAGCCACCGCGCTGAGATCAGTCGATCATCTGCGCCCTGCCAAAAGGCCTATCAGCATACCCACACCAGCGGCGATGCCAATGGCCTTCCAGGGATTTGCGTGAACGTATCCATCCGCATCCTGGGCAACTGCCTTGGCTTTGGTGACAGCGACCTCCTGCATATGGGCCATGTCATCCTGCAACCGGCTCATGCGATTCTGCATTCGCGCCGCGATGTCGCCAGCTTCTTTACCTGCCTGCCCTGCCGTGATTTTCACCAGTTCATCTGCATCGGCAACCACCACTTTCAAGTCACTTAGCAGCTTTTCCCTGTGTACTGTTGTCATGTCATTCACGTGGAACCTCCATTCAGAAAAACCCTCGTCAAACCATTTTTTTGATAGTAGGAATCCTCGGAGATCTTGCGTTGCGATTAATCAAACGCAGACGGTCAGACAGGCAAAGAATGGGCTTCAGGATGCACGATGCGATGAACGAGGGTGGCCACGCAGGATCGGGCATTCGCAACTACATACCGGGAAACTGCCATGTACCAGCGTATTCTTGTGCCCGTTGACGGGAGCCCAACGTCCGACAAAGGCCTGGACGAGGCCGTCAAGTTGGCGCGACTCACTGGCGCCGAATTGCGATTGGTGCATGTCGTAGACCAGCTCAGTTTCGCATCCGGGCTTGACCCTTACGGTGCCTATGCGGGGGACCTGATCACGTCGCTGCGTGAGACAGGAGAAGGCGTGCTGGCCCAGGCGAAGTCGAGGGTGGAGGCGCTCGGCATCAAGGTGGAAAGCAGGCTGTTTGACAATTTCGCAAACCGCGTGTCCGACATGGTCATTGAGGAAGCGAGGGACTGGGGGGCAGACCTCATCGTGATCGGCACACATGGCCGACGCGGGATCAGTCGCTGGATGCTCGGAAGTGACGCCGAACAAATCGTGCGGATGGCGCCAGTACCTGTTTTGCTGATCAGAATGCCGGGTGTGGTGGGTGACTCCGGGCCACGCCAGACTGGCTAGGGAATCAGCACCGCAGTTCCATCCATGGCTCCGGCCCTGATGTCTGCAATGCCGGAGTTTGGCTCGGACAGGCGGGTCAGGTTCGCGACGGATCGCAGGCTGCGCTCGCCCCACAGCAACCCATACTCAAAGGCCGGAATCCTGCTCATGTGGATACAGTTTAAAGACGGCGACGCTGCCCGCCGCGACCTTTGCGCTCCTGAATAGTTGCATCGACAGATGCCAGATCAATCCGCTGATGAGCAGTGACGCGACCGTTCCAGAGAGTCTCACCCACAACTCCGCTTTCGAAATCAGCGTGGTCAGCCAAATGAAATGGGCAACCAGAGCCAGTAGTAGGCCTCATACGGATGAAGCTGCAACTCCGCCGACAGGTACAAACATTTCTTCTTAGTGTGGGCAATGGACCGTCGAGCCGGGGCACTCTCGGTCCGTCGTGTTCCATGAAAGTGACATTTGTCAATGGCGACACGTGAGCATTGGTCGGCCTCCGTTGGGGGTGCCGCTTGCGAATTGTCAAAACCCCATCGCCTGACCGACCGCATCATCAAACCCCTTTTCTCAACTTGCCCGAGCGGGGAGCGGATGGTTCCAGATCCGTCCGGGTCAACTGAATGCCGTCGCCTGCCATTCAACGCCAACCACTGGAGGAAGCATGCCCCAACAATCCGATGAAGACTTGAAAGCGAACCTGATGGAGGTTCTGGACTGCATTCCTTCGGTCAATGCCTGCGACATCGATGTGCAGGTCGAGGGAGGCATGGTGACCTTGAACGGGCAAGTCGACACGCACCAGACCCGATTTCACGTGGAGAGACTGGCCCGGCGCGTCATCGGCGTGCGGGGGCTGAAAGTCAATATTCACCCAAAGGCCCTGGTCTTGAAAGGACAACCCCCGCACAGCGCGAAGTCCAGGCCATGAGCGGCAGTGACTGCCCGCAGAATGACCATAGGCTGGGACGCCAAGGCAGATGCACAACGCTTTTACCGCAGTCGTTCGGGTGTAGTGCTGGTGACCCGTGCCATGCTGGATGCGCTGGAGAAGGCTTCGGATGGCCGACGGGCCACGTATTTGACGGGTTCGTATCCCGCAACCCTGTCCGCCAGTTGAAGCGTCAGTAGGGTCGTTCGCGCAGGCCAGCCTTGAAGGAAAGCCGAGCCAACGGGATTTCCAGCAAAAAGAATGCGCAGGTGATGGCAATGACCTCAATGGGAGTCAAGGCCAGCGTCGTATACATCACCAGCAAAGGAAGAAGCGCTTCGGGGATCTGATCAATCCCGATGGCCCGCCCGCTGGATGCAATCCCCAGACGGCGCTTGGCGAAGCTGGATAGTGCATCCCCCAGCATCGCCGCAGCGCCCATGATCGCGCCAATCACCGGAGAAATGGCGAGAAGCCCGGCGGCCAATGCGGTGCAGCAGACCGCGGTTATCAGGCCGCGCCAGGTCTTGGAAGGGCCCAGCAGCGGCCGACCGTCAAGAAACAAATACCCGCCATCCAGCGGCGCACTCAACCTATGGCCAAGCAAGCGCGTGGCGAGTATGGGCGTCGTGTTGGCAACGGCCAACAGCAGCAGCAACCTCGATGCAAACCACCACTCTTCCATGTGAGCCTTGCCTCCTGCGATGCAGTCCAGAGTTGCCGGGACACCACTGTACGGATGCAGAAGAAAGCGCCGTTGCGAAATGTCACGGCGTTGGATCCTCTGAGTGGCGGCTCGAATGCCAGTTGCAACGCTGGCGTGCGTTTTCTCAAATCGCCCGACCAGATACAGGAATTTAATCGAACGCTATGGGGTTCCCAATATACGGAAGGCCCATGAAATCTTTATCAATAGTACTTACAGAAAGGAAATCGTATGAAGCTCAATTTAATAGCCACCGCGCTGATTGCCAGTGTTGCTTTGTTGGCTCAGGCTCAGGAAGCGGCCCAGGGATCCAAACCCGCCAGTCGCGCCGAAGTGAAGGCCGAAGCAAAGACAGCCAACAAGGCCGGTGAGATAGCACGGGGTGATTGCGACGTGCCCGCAGGCGCACAGAGCAAGTCGACCAAATCCAGGGCCGACGTCAGCGCAGATGCCAAGGCCGCCAACAAGGCGGGAGCCATCGATCGGGGTGAATGTGCAGCGCCAGCTGCTGACTCGTCGAAGTCCACCAAGTCCCGCGCCGAGGTAAAGGCCGAAGCGAAAGCGGCCAACAAGGCCGGGCAAATCAAGAAGGGCGATGCGCAGTAAATAGCGCGCCAGGTGATCCAGCGGACGCATGCATCAACTCTCATCCGCTGCGATCTACCGGCTTAAATTGCGAATTGCTACCATATCGATAGCAACATAGGCAATGAATACGAGGGCTAGAGGCCATTTTTGCATGCGCCTCTCCCGTTGATGCCACACTGACCACGCTGTGGCCATGGCCAGCCCCGGCCTACATCTGGTAGCCAACTGGTTTGTGGACGCGAATCGGGCTGGCCGCGCCAAAGGTGCTCGCCTTCCTACAAAAATCAGCCACTGGTATCTCATTGGTATGTTACTATTGGCCATGATTTCGCATTTGATCGGCGTAGATGGCGGTGGCACCGGGACCCGAGTCCTGGTGGCGGATCGCCGTGGGGTGGTGCTGGCACAGGCCAGCGCGGGCCCGTCCGCTCTTGGGCAGGGCGTCGCGTCGGCCTGGCAGTCCATCCTGAGCGCAATTAAAACGGCATTTCAGAATCTGCAGCAGGAAACACCGGTCTGGTACCAGTGCGTACTGGGGGCGGGGCTTTCTGGCGTCAACCACCAGCCCTGGCGCGAACAATTCTTGGCCATGAATCCCGGATTTGCCCGCATCGCCCTTGAAAGCGATGCCTACACCGCCCTGCTGGCCGCGCATGGCGGGCAGGCCGGCGTCATGGTGGCGGCGGGCACCGGCAGCATCGCCGAGGCGCTGTACGCCGATGGCACACGCCGCCAGGTGGGTGGCTGGGGTTTTCCGGTGGGCGATGAAGGCAGCGGCGCCTGGATGGGCCTGCGCGCCATGGCCCACGCCCAGCAGGCCGTGGATGGCCGCACGCCGGGCGGCCCGCTGTCAGACCAAATCTTGCAGCAGTGCGGCGGCAGCCGCGAGACCTTGCAGCAATGGTGCGCCGGGGCCCGCCAACATGAATACGCCCAACTGGCGCGCACCGTCTTTGATTGCGCGCACTGCGACCCGGTGGCCGAGAGCCTGCTGGGGAGGGCAGCAACGGCCATCGAGGACATGGCCACCGCGCTGGACCCTGAAGCCACACTGCCGCTGGCCATCTACGGCAGCATCGGCCGCTCGCTGATGCCACGCCTGGCGCCTGCCACGCAGAATCGCTGCATTCCAACACCGCAGGACGCCGCATACGGCGCCCTGACCCTCGTTCAACACTTACTGGAAGAGACACCATGACCGCTGGCGAAGTTTTGACGTTCGAGCCGGACCCCCGCGACAGCTCGCCCATTTACATGCAGCTCTCGCGCAGGCTGGCCCAGCTGATCCGCGAAGGGCGCTACAAGCCCGACGAAGCCCTGCCCTCTGAGCGCGTGCTGGCCGAGACCCTGAATGTGTCCCGCGTCACGGCCCGCTCGGCCATCGACCAACTGGTCACGCAGGGCATGATCGTGCGCAGACGCGGCTCGGGCAACTACATTGCGCCCATGCTGGAGCAGCCGCTATCCCAGCTGACCAGTTTCTCCGAAGAACTGCTGCGCCGCGGCTACACGCCGTCGTCGCGCTGGCTGGAGCGCAAGGTCGACCTGGCCATGACCGATGAGCAGCTGACGCTGGGCTTATCTCCCGGCGCCAAGGTGGTGCGGCTGGAGCGCCTGCGCCTGGCCGACAACGTGGTCATGGCCTATGAGATGAGCGTGCTGCCGCAGACCGTCATTGCCGACCCCATGCTGGTGGGCAGCTCGCTGTATGAATACCTGGACAGCGTGCACCAGGCGCCGGTGCGGGCGCTGCAGCATATCCGCGCCATGAACGCGCAGCCCCTGCTGGCCGAGCAGTTGGGCATTCCCGAGCGCCAGGCGGTGCTGTTCATCACCCGCATTGGCTACCTCGAATCAGGCCAGGCGGTGGAGTTGACGCACTCCTACTGCCGCAGCGACTACTACGACTTCGTGGCTGAAATGAGGCGCGAGTGATGATGACTCCGGTCCTCGGCAATATCCTGACGCCATCGGGCTTCGTCCACGGCTCCATGGCCTGTACGCCCGAGGGGCGCATCCACAGCATCCAGGGCAAGGCCATCAGTGAAGACGCTGCCCGTGCATCGGGCCTACCCCTGGTGCTGCCGGGCTTCATTGACCTGCATGTGCATGGCGCCGGTGGCCGCGACATCATGGAAGGCGGCGACGCGGCCGTGCGCGTGAGCCAGGTCCATGCCCGCCACGGCACCACGTCCATGCTGGCCACCACGATGACGGCGCCGATGGAAGACCTGGTGTCCGCCATGCAGAGCCTGACCACCATCTGCCAGCAGCGCGCCCCCGGCGGCGCGCGGGTGCTGGGTGTGCACCTGGAAGGCCCCTACATCAACGACGACAAGCTCGGCGCGCAGCCGGCGTTCGCACGTCCGGTGCAGATTGACGAGTTGAGCCACCTCAACCAGCTGGCACCGATCCGCCTGATCACCATGGCACCCGAAGTGCCCGGCAATATGGAGCTGATCGAGTCGCTGTGCGATGCCGGTTACCGCGTGCAGATTGGCCACACCATGGGCACCTACGAAGACGGCGTGCAGGCCATGGCCAAAGGCGCGCGCGGTTTTACCCACCTGTTCAATGCCATGACCGGCATGCACCACCGTGAACCCGGCATGGTGGGCGCCGCGCTCGCCCATGCCCAGTACGCGGAGTGCATTCCTGACCTGATCCATGTGCACCCCGGCGCCATCCGCGTGGCCCTGCGTGCCATACCCTGCCTGTACTGTGTCAGCGATTCCACCGCCGCCACCGGCATGCCCGATGGCGAATACCGCCTGGGAAGCCACCAGGTCTTCAAGTGCCTGGGCGGGGTACGCCTGGCCGACGGCACGCTGGCCGGCTCCACGCTGACGCTGGACCAGGCCTTGCGCAACCTGGTGGACACGCTGGGCCTGTCGGTGCTGGATGCCTCCCGGCGTGTCTCCACCCACGCCGCCGACTACCTGGGCGTGGGCGACCGCGGTCGCCTGGCCACTGGCGCCTGGGCCGACGTGGTGGTGCTGGACCGCGATCTCACCCTGCAATCTGTTTACGTAGAAGGACATTCCATTGAACACACTGATGCTCGCTGAGGCACGCCAGGCGCCCCAGGCCGTGGCCGACCAACTGGCCCACAACGCCGACGACTACCGTGACTTCGGCGCCTTGTTGCGCCTGCAGAATCCGTCCGCGGTGCTCACCGTGGCACGCGGCAGCTCGGACCATGCGGCGCACTTTCTGGCTTACCTGGTGATGGCCCGTATGGGCCGCCTGGTGACCTCGCTGCCGATGTCGCTGATCACGCTGTACCAGTCGCAGATTGCCTGCAAGGGACTGGTCTCGCTGGCGTTCTCGCAGTCCGGCCAAAGCCCGGACCTGGTGGCACCGACCCGTTTCTTTTCGGAGGGCGGCGCGGTGACCGCGGCCTTTGTCAACAAGGCCGACTCCCCGCTGGCCCAGGCCGCGCAGTGGGTGTTCCCGCTGCACGCCGGGATCGAGGCCAGCGTGGCCGCCACCAAGAGCTACATCGCGCAGCTGGTGGCCGGTGCCCGTGTCGTTGCGGCGTGGCAGGGCGATCCGGAACTGCAGTCCGCTTTGTCGGCGCTGCCCAACGACCTGGCCCGCGCGGCCCAAATGGATTGGTCGGTCGGACTCGACGTGCTGCAAGGCGTGGACCGCCTGTTTGTTATTGGCCGCGGTACCGGCATGCCCGTGGCCCTGGAGGCGGCGCTGAAGTTCAAGGAAACCTGCGGCATCCAGGCCGAGGCATTCTCCAGTGCCGAGGTCAAGCACGGCCCCATGGCGCTGATCGAGGAAGGCTACCCGCTGCTGGTGTTCGCCCCGCGCGGCCCGGCCCAGGCCGGCTTGCTGGCGCTGGCCGAGGAAATGCGCCTGCGCGGCGCCAAGGTGCTGCTGGCGGCACCGGCGGGCACGCCGGGCGCCAACCTGCCCATCGTCGAAACCGCGTCAGTTGACCTCGACCCGATTTCGCTGATCCAGAGCTTCTACCCCATGGTCGAAGCCCTGGCGCGCGCGCGCGGCCGCAACCCGGATGAGCCCCGCTTCCTGGCCAAGGTCACCAAAACCCACTGAACACAGAATTTCCCCGCATGCAGCACCGCACTTTGCACCCCGGCCAACTGGTCATGGTGGACATGGAGGGCACCGCCCTCGACGCCGATACCGCCGATTTTTTGCGCAGCCACCACATCCGTGCGGTCTGCCTGTTCCGCAAGAACCTAGGCACTGCCGCCGAGGTGCGCCAGCTCACCGCCGACCTGCGTGACGCCATGGGCCCCGGCGCCCTGATTGGCATTGACCAGGAAGGCGGCTCGGTGATCCGCGCCACGTTTTTACCGCAGGCACCGGCGGCCATGGCGCTGGGCGCCTGTGGCGATTTGGAGCAGGCCCGCCAGGTCGGCGCCGCCGTGTCGCGCGGGCTGGCCAGTCTGGGCATCAACTGGAATTTCGCCCCGGTGCTGGACGTCAACAACAACCCCGCCAACCCGGTCATCGCCGAGCGCAGCTTCTCGGCCGACCCGCAGGCCGTGGCGCGCATGGCGGGCGCGTGGATGGAAGGCGCCGTGTCCGAGGGCGTGGCCTGTTGCGTCAAGCACTTCCCCGGCCACGGCGACACCCACACCGACTCCCACCACGCCCTGCCCACGGTCGACAAATCGTTGGCCGAGCTGGAGCAGCTGGAGCTGATCCCGTTCCGCGCGCTGGCCGGCGTGGCGCCGGCCGTCATGACGGCGCACATCGTATACCCGCAGATCGACCCCGAGCACCCCGCCACGCTGTCGCACAAGGTGTTGACCGGCGTTCTGCGCGACGCCATCGGTTTTGAGGGCGTGGTGATTACCGACGCCCTGATGATGAAGGCCGTGCACGACCGCTACGGCCACGCCCGCGCCTCGGTGCTCACGCTGCAGGCCGGTGCCGACCTGGTGCTGGCACAGGGTGCGCGTGCCGAGCAACTGGCCGCCGTAGAAGCCATAGCAGCAGCCCTGCAAACGGGCGCGCTGGACGCCGCCCTGCTGCGAAAGGCGCGCGCACGGGTCGACCGCCTGGCAGCCCGCTTTCCACTGCGCACCACACCCTATGGCGAAGCCCAGGAGGCCGCAGACCGCGCGCTGATGCTGCAGGCCTGGACCCGTGGCCTGACCGCCGTGGGCAACCCCACTCCACCCGCGCGCACCACGCCGCTGCGGGTCATCACGCAGGCCTCGGTGGTCAGTGACGGTGTGTCCGAGGCGGGCCTGCCGCTGGAGCAGGTGCAGGCCTTGTTTACCGGTTTTGACGACGTGGAGCTGTTGCCTGTCGCCAAACTGAGCGCGCTGAATGTGGACTCCCTGCCGCGCGATGGCCGCTGCAATGTGCTGGTATCCAACCACCACGGCCGCTACCAGAATGCAACCGCCTCAACCGCCATCGACCTGCATCTGGCGATCTGGAACCCGTTTCAGGTTTTGGACATCCATGCGCCCGCCGTGGTGACGTGGGGCTATGCGGAAGGCGCGACCGCCGCACTAGAGGCCTGGTTGCAGGGCGAAGTGTCCGCTGCCGGTGTGGCGCCGGTGGCGCTCAAGCAAGCCTGACCCGCAAGCCCGAAGCTATTTGACTGACTGGACCCCCATGACCACTCCCGCCTCCGGTTCGCGTTCACCCATCCGCTGGGTCCCCAGTCTGTACTTTGTGCAGGGCATGCAGTTCTTTGTGGTCATGCTGATTGCGGGGCTGATGTTCAAGAACATGGGCGTGCCCAACGACCAGATTGCGCGCTGGACCGGCCTGCTGGGTCTGGCCTGGGCCTTCAAGCCGCTGTGGAGCCCGTTCCTGGAGATGGCGCGCAGCAAGAAGCTGATCGTGGTGGCCATGCAGTTCACCAGTGCGGCCGGGCTGGCGCTGATGGCGCTGGCCCTGCAAATGCCGATGTACTTTGCGGCCAGCATTGCGGTGTTCTTTGTGCTGGCCTATGCCTCGGCCACGCACGACATCGCCTGCGACGGACTGTATATGGCCAGCCTGAGCGAAAAGCAGCAGGCCGCCTATGCGGGCTGGCAGGGCGCCTTCTTCAACGCCTCCAAGTTTTTGACGCTGGGTGGTCTGCTGGTGCTGGCCGGCCATCTGGAGACGCGCTTTGGCGTGTTCAACGCCTGGTCGGCCATCTTCGTGCTGCTGGCGGCGGTGCTTGCCGCGCTGGCCAGCTACAACGCCTGGGCATTGCCCGGCACGCTGAACACCGAGCATACGGACCTGACCGTGGCCGGGGTCTGGCAGACGCTGATGGAGGTGGTCCAAGACTTTCTGCAAAAGCCCGGCATCTGGTTGTCGATCCTGTTCATCGTGCTGTTCCGCTTTGCAGAAGGCCAGGTGCAAACCATTGGGCCCCTGTTCCTGATCGAGCCGCGCGCCCAGGGCGGCCTGGGTCTGACCACCGAGCAGGTGGGCGGCATCTACGGCACGGTGGGCACCGGCGCCTTTCTGGTGGGCAGCATTCTGGGCGGCTACTTCACGTCGTGGCTGAGCCTGCGCCGCGCCATGCCGGTGCTGATCGTCGCCATGGCCGTGCCCAATGCGGTGTTCTATTACCTGGCCAGCGCGGCGCCCACCGACATGCTGCACATCGGCTCCGCCGTGGCACTGGAAATGTTTGGCTATGGCTTCGGCTTTGTCGGCATGATCCTTTTCATCATGCAGGCCGTGGCGCCCGGGCGCTTCCAGACTGCCCACTACGCGCTGGGTTCGGGCGTGATGCAACTGGGGTTCATCATCTCCAAGACCATCAGTGGTGACATCCAGATCAGCATGGGCTACGAGCACTTCTTCCTGTGGACCATTGCCTGCGGTGTGCCGGCACTGGTGCTGATGGCCTTTGTCAAATTCCCCGCGCCCCAAGCCGCGGCACCCTGAAGGCCCGCCATGCATGTCCGCCGCTGGACCGGACGCTCTGGATTCGCAAGCCTGTGGGGCGCCATCGTTTGCGCTGCAGCGCAGGCGGCGCCAATGGAGGGGCTTTTCTTTGACGACTTTCGCCATGCCGACCTGAACGCCTTTGCGGCGCACGGCTGGAACCACCGCAGCGCGGCCGGCCACCCGGGCATACCCGGGGCGCAGTGGGGACCGGCCACCGTGGCGCTGGTGGCCGACCCGCAACTGCCGGGCAACCAGTTCCTGCGCCTGCGCGCCAGCACCGACGGCACCGCTGCGGGCACGACCCAGGCCCAGGTGTGCCACGCCAGAAAGTACCTGGAAGGCACTTACGCGGCCCGCGTGCGCTTCTCCGACGAGCCGGTAAGCGGCCAGGACGGCGACGTGGTGGTCCAGACCTTCTACCTGGTCAGCCCCCTGCGCCATGATTTCGACCCGACGTTCAGCGAGGTGGACTGGGAATACCTGCCCAATGGCGGCTGGGGTGACCCCACCACGCGGCTCTATGGCATCACCTGGCAGACCGTGCGGCTGGACCCGTGGCAGGCCCACAACCAGGCCCACGAGGAAAAGCGCTCGGTGGCCGGTTGGCACACGCTAGTCCTGCAGATCAAGGACGGCAAAACGCAGCATTGGCTGGATGGTGTGCGGGTTGCCGAACACGGTGGCCGCAACTACCCCGTCGTGCCCATGTCGCTGAACTTCAACCTCTGGTTTTCACCGGGTGGTCTTTTACCGGTATCAAAAGACCACCGTGTGTACGAGCAAGACGTGGACTGGGTCCTGCACGTCAAAGACCAGCAAATCACGCCCAGCCAGGTGGATGCACTGGTTCAGACCCAGCGCGACAACCGCCAGTTCGTAGTGGACACCGTGGCCGCAGCCACACCCGCACTTCCGAGTACCTGCGATTTCTGAGCGGCCAGGAGGCGGCTCAGACGCCGTTTTGAAGCGGTGAGAAAAAGCCACAACCCAGGGTTTTCACTGAGTACCAATTAATCCATTTTTCTTGCAATTGCCATTAATTGGTAGCATAGTGGCATCTGAGAATTTTGATGTGGTATTAATTCAAATGCATACATCAGACGTTCCACAACCCGCAAAAAAAAATACCCTGTAGCCACCCTGACCTATTGAAGAAAAGGACACCATGAAACTCAACCGCACCCCGATTGCCGCCGCCGTGGCCATCACCCTGCTGAGCGTCGCTGCCGCCGCACAGGCACAGCAGACCACTACCAAACCAGCTGCTGCTCCGGTGCTCGATGCAGTGACCGTGACCGGTATCCGTGCGTCGCGTGAGAAGTCCCTGGACGCCAAGCGCAATGCAGACTCGCTGGTCGACGTGGTGACGGCCGAAGACATCGGCAAGATGCCCGACAAGAACGTGGCCGACGCCATCCAGCGCGTACCCGGTGTCAACATTGCATCCAGCGCCGGTGGTGAAGGCGGCTTCTCGGAAAACGACCGCGTCAGCATCCGCGGCACCAGCCCCAGCCTGACGCAAACCATGATCAATGGCCACGCCGTGTCCACCGGCGACTGGTTCGTGCTGAACCTGTTTGGCACCACCGTGGGCCGCAGCGCCAGCTACTCCCTGTTGCCCTCTGAACTGGTCGGCAAGGTCACCGTGCACAAGAGCGCCACCGCCGACCTGCCTGAAGGCGGCGTCGCCGGTGCGGTCAACATTGAAACCCGCCGTCCGCTGGACCTGAAGAAGGGCGTCAGCGCCGAAGTGGCGATTGGTGCCATGCACTCCACGCTGGCCGAATCCACATCGCCCCAGCTGACTGGCATGGTGGGCTGGCGCAATGACGAGCGCACTGCCGGTGCGATTCTGCAGGTCTTCAGCCAGAAGCAAAAGCTGCGCCGCGATGGCTCCGAGGTGTTGGGCTATTTCGCCATTGACAAGTCGGTCTTCGCGCCCGGCAGCACGACCGTCATCAACGGTGCGTCCGCACCCACGGCCAACCTCAACGGCGTGCTGGCCCCCAGCCTGATCGGTGCCAGCCTGTTCGAGCAGGAACGCAACCGCACCGGCGCGGCCATGGAAGTGCAGATCAAGCCCACCAGCGATGTCACCCTGGGCCTGTCAGCCTTCCGCTCGCACGTGGACGACCAGAACATGAATACCAATTTCATGGTGTCGCCCAAGTGGTTGCTGCAGGCCGGCGTCGCGCCCACCAGCGCCACCGTCAGCGCCGACGGCAAGACCCTGCTGTCTGCCAACTTCCCGCAAACCGCGGTTTCCAATTCCATCATCAATGACTCGTCCGTGCGCCCCGGCGCCGCACAGGATTCCAACTACATCAACCTGGACGGCAAGTGGAATGTCAATGACAAGTGGACCATCAAGGGCCAGATTGGCCGCACCGAAGGCAAGGGCCAGTCACTGGAGTACTCGTCCGAAGTCGGCAACGTCGGCGGTGCCGGTGCGGTACCGTTTGCACTGGGTTACAACATGCGCGGCCTGGGCGGCGCACCGGGCGTGTCCCTGACCAACTCCACGGGCAAGGACTTCCGCTCCTACGCCAACCAGGTCTGGAACTGGAACTATGGCGCACAGGTCACCGTGCCTGACACCGAGAGCTACAGCAGCGCAGACGCCGAGTGGGCCGTTGACGCCGGCGTGCTGGAATCCATCAAGTTTGGCGCCCGCTTCACCGACCATTCCCGCAACAACGGCAACTGGCTCTCCAGCGGCCCCAACTGGGCCAATGGCAATGTCGGCAACATGCTGCCAACCGCCTCCGGTCAATACCCCGCCAACTTCGGCTCAGCGTTTGGTGCGCCCTTCACCGGCATGTTCCGCCTGACCCAGGACGACCTCAACCGCTGGGCCACCACATCGACCGTTGCCAACCCCAACCCCAACGCCGTATTCAATTACGACCCGGTGCAGCGCCACGAGTGGAGCAACGACTTTGACGTCAGTGAGAAGACCAAGGCCGCCTACGCCATGGGCAACTTCGTCGGAGACAACTGGCGTGCCAACGCCGGCGTGCGCGTGATTGAGACCAAGGGCAGCTACTCCACGCTGCGCAGCCCCACGTCGCAAGACCCGGCCAGCCGCATTGACTCGTCGTCGTTGTTCGGGCCTTTCGTCAAGGAATTCACCGAGCGCTCTTACACCGATGTATTGCCCAGCGCCAACATCCGCTACGCCGTGTCCAAGGAACTGGTGCTGCGCAGCGCACTGGCCAAGACCATGGCACGCCCGGACTACACGGCTTTGAGCTCGACCACATCGGTCAACGACCAGCTCAACACCGGCACCGGTGGCAACCCCAGCCTGGACCCCGTGCGTTCGACCAACTTTGACCTGTCGGCCGAGTGGTACTTTGCACCCCGTTCCATGGTCTCCATTGGTTTGTTCTACCAAAACTTTGAGTCCTTTGTGGACTACAAGGTCACACCGGGAACCTACTTCAGCGATCTGCACAAGCAGATGGAGACCTACAACATCACCAAGCCCATCAACGTCGGTGCCAAGAACCAGGGTATCGAGCTGGGCTACCAGCAGCCGCTGTTCGGCAACTTCGGTGTCAATGCCAACTACACCTATGCCAACGGCTCGGTGGACGGTGGCGGCGAGATGTCGGGCAACTCCAAGAACACCTACAACCTGGAAGGCTACTATGAAGACGACAAGCTCAGCGCCCGCGTGGCCTACAGCTACCGCTCCAGCTTTTACGGCAGCTATGACCGTGGCGTGAAGATGCACATGGATGATGTGGGAACGCTGGCCGCGTCGATCAACTACAAGATCAACGACACCTTCACCATCAGCCTGGACGGCTTGAACCTGAACAACCCGACGCTGAAGTACTACGGTGATACCACCGAACAGCCCCGTGCTTTCTACAGCAACGGTGCCCAGTACTACGTGACACTGCGCGCAAAAATGTAATTTTTCCTGAGCGATGGGGGCTGCCTGAATCGGGGGCGAACGCAGTCTGTTCAATGGGCAGGAAAAGTGATTTTCCTGCCCATTTTTTTATGTTTGAATGCACTTTCAATTACCTGGAGCCCGCGCCATGACCGGCACACATCCCACTATCCGAATCCGCTCCACTTTCCCGCGCACTCTGACGCTTGCCATAGCCGCACTGTGCTGCAACCTCGCGGCCGGCGCCGCGCCAGCCGATCCCCTCTTTTCCTTTGGCCCGTACAAACACCTCAACACCGCGCTGGAGACGCCCAGCCTGGCCGCCAGCACCCGCGTCAAGGGCGCACCGCTGGGGCTGGCTGAAGGCGCTCCCGATGCGTTGATGCCCAACGCCACCGGCGTCACGCTGGCCTTTGCCTCGGGCGAGTGCGGCCAGGAGCGTTGGGCCCAGCTCGACGCAGCGCAAGTGGCAGCAGCCAACGTGGCCAGTCTGCATGCGGCGGGCGTGCGCTACACCATCTCCACCGGCGGGCAAGGCAATGTCTTCACCTGCAACAGCGACGCGGGCATGGAAGCCTTTGTGGCACGCTATGAAAGCCCCAGCCTGGTGGGCTTTGACTTTGACATCGAAGACGGCCAGACACCCGAGATGATTGGCAGCCTGCTCAAGCACATCAAGACCGCCCAACAGCGTCGTCCGCACCTGCGCATGAGCTTCACGCTGGCCACGTTTGCCGCCAGCGATGGCAGCCAGGCCAGCCTGAACGCCCAGGGTCAGCAGGTGCTGGCCGCCATCCGGGCCGTGGGGCTGGAGCGCTACTTCATCAACCTGATGGTCATGGACTTTGGCGCCGCAGCCCCGGCCGTGTGTGTGGTACGCGAGGGCCGCTGCGACATGGCGGCCTCGGCCCGGCAGGCCGCGCGCAACCTGCACCAGAAGCTCGGTGTGCCGCTGGCGCAGATCGAGCTCACGCCCATGATTGGCATCAACGACGTTGTCGACAACATCTTCATGCCGGGCGACGCCATCAAGCTGGCGAATTTCGTTAAAACCGAAAAACTCGGCGGCCTGCACTTCTGGTCGCTGGACCGCGACACCCCCTGTCCGGACGGCAAAGCAGAGGTTTCGCCCACCTGCAACGGCATCCAGGGCCACACGGCACTGGCTTTCGCGCGTGCATTTGCCTGGGGTTTGCGTTAATCTTGGGCATGCTCCCAGACACGCAGCACATCCAGTCCATAGATTACGCAGGCCACCGCTGCCTGCAACTGCAGACCCGACACGGCACCGCCATGCTGGCGTTGCACGGTGCCCAGCTGCTGTCCTGGGTGCCGGCCGGGCAGCGAGAGGTGTTCTGGCTGTCGACCCAAGCCTTGCCCGAGCCGGCAGCCATTCGCGGCGGCGTGCCGGTGTGCTGGCCCTGGTTTGGCAAGCAGGGCATGCCCGATGGCGCCATGCAGCATGGGCCGGTACGCAACCGCTCCTGGGAGGTGTCCTGTGTCCACGCCGATGGCCCCGACTGCGTCAGCGTCGAACTGGTGCCCGGCACCACCCCATCACCCGAAGACCCGTTGAACCGCTTTGCCAGCGACCTGCGCGTAAGCCTGCGGGTGGACCTGGACGAGCACCTGACCCAGACCCTGCACACCCACAACCAGGGCGCGGACGACTACAGCCTGACCCAGGCCTTGCACTCCTATTTTGCGGTGGCCAACGCCAGCACGGTGCGCATCGAAGGCTTGGCCGGGCTGCGCTATGACGACAAACTGCTGGGCAACAGTGACCAGCTGCAAACGGGCAGTGTCCTGCTGGAAGACGCCTGCGACCGGGTTTACCAACAGACGTCGGGCGCCGTGCAGCACCACTACACGGTCATGGACCCGGATGGACAACGCCAGATCCACATCACGACCAAGGGTAGCCAGTCCGTGGTGGTTTGGAACCCCGGAGCGGCGGGCGCGCGCGCCATGGCCGATGTGCCCGACGACGCGTGGTCGCAGTTCTTCTGCGTGGAGGCCAGCAATGCGGGGGACGACAGCATCACCGTGGCGCCAGGTGCCCACCACCGCCTGGTGCAGCGGCTGCAGGTCTCACCCATGAAACAATAGGCGGCATGACGGTCGCCGCCAACCCATCACCTAGCCCTGCACACCCACCCCAGCAACTGGTTCTGCTGGGCGCTGGTCACGCCCATTTGCACATCCTGTCCCAGCTGGCCGTGCAGCCACTGGCCGGGGCCGTTGTTACCCTGATCGCACCGCAGCCGCGCCCGATCTACGCCAGCATGCTGCCGGGCTATGTGGCTGGCCACTACGCACTGCAAGACTGTGAGATCGCGCTGGAGCCCTTGGTCCGGCGCAGTGGCGTACGCTGGATGCAACGCGGTATCACCGGCGTAAATGCACAACAGCAAACCGTGCAGCTTGACGATGGCAGCACCGTGCCGTTCGACTGGCTGTCGGTCAACACCGGCACCGTCCAGGACCGGGAGAGCATAGAACGCGCGATACCTGGGGCCAGGGAACACGCGTTGTTCGTTCGCCCGGTCGAGGCCTTTGCCGCCTTGTGGCCGCGCGTAGCCGAGATGGGTGACACCCGCGCCCTGCGCATCGCCGTGATCGGCGCGGGTGCTGCTGGCTTTGAACTGGCACTGGCGGTGCGGCACCGACTGCCCGCTTGCGCCATCACACTGGTCTGCGGCCCTGTGCCGGTGGGCGCCAACCATTCTCCCGCCGTGCAGCACCGTCTGCAGGCGGTGCTCAAACACCGCAAGGTTACGGTGCTGCAGGATGTGGCTGTTAGCCTGCGGGCCGATTCCGTGCAACTGGGGTGCGGCGCCGATCTGGCCTGCGACGTGACCTTGCTGGTCACCCGGGGACATCCCCCGCAATGGCTGGCCGACAGCGGATTGGCGCTGGATGCGCAGGGTTTTCTGGCGGTTGACACGTACCAGCGCTCCACCAGCCACAGCCGGGTGTTTGCGCCGGTAGATGCCAGCACCCGCGCGGACCGGACGCTGGCGCGTAGCGGCGTGCACGCGGCGCACGCCGGGGCGGCGCTGGTCCACAACCTGGCTGCCGCGATGGCGGGCACCGCGCTCACACCCCACCAACCGCCTGCCGCCAGCCTGAACCTGCTGTCCTGCGGCGACCGCTACGTTGTGGGCACTTGGGCGTCATTCAGTGCGCAAGGCTGGTGGCTGTGGTGGCTCAAGAACTGGATCGACCGGCGCTTTGTGGCACGCCACAAATTGCCTGAGTCAAATTAGCCTATAGCCCTCGCGAAATATAGATACTTCGCTATATTTTTTATAGCGCATCGCTGCAGATCAGATGACCCGCAACCGGGCGTCGCTGTCAGCGGTCCCGCTGGCACACACCGCACCGATGTCTGTCGCCGCGCCAAAGCCGTGGCGCGCAAAAATCTCCAGCACCGCAGCCACTGCCTCTGGCGCGCAACTCACCAAGAGCCCGCCGCTGGTCTGCGGATCACTCAGCAATGCCTGGTCCACCGCCGAAAAACCTTCGGGCAATGCGATCTCATGCCCATACCCCGCCCAGTTGCGCCCGGAGGCACCGGTCACCATACCTGCGCTGGCCAGGGCGTGCACGCCGTCTATCAGCGGCACGCGCGCCCAATCGACCTGCACCACACACTTCGCGCCCCGGGCAATTTCCAGCGCGTGTCCGGCCAGGCCAAAGCCGGTGATGTCGGTCAGCGCGTGCACACCGTCCAGCGCCGCCAGTTCGGGGCCTGGCGTGTTGAGCTGGGTGGTGACGGCGATCATGCGGGCGTAGCCGGCCGCATCGAGCGCCTCTTTTTTCAGGGCCGCCGACAAAACACCCACGCCCAGCGGCTTGCCCAGAATCAGCCGGTCGCCAACGCGGGCATCGGCGTTGCGCTTGACGCGCTTGGGATGCACCAGCCCCAGCGCCACCAGCCCATAGATGGGTTCCACCGAATCAATGGTGTGGCCGCCCGCGATGGGAATGCCCGCCGCCTTGCACACCGCCGCGCCCCCGGCCAGGATCTGGCCAATGGTGTCCAGTGACAACACGTTGATCGGCATGCCCACCAGGGCCAGCGCCATGATGGGGGTGCCGCCCATGGCGTAGACGTCCGAGATGGCATTGGTCGCGGCAATGCGGCCAAAGTCAAACGGATCGTCGACGATGGGCATGAAGAAATCGGTGGTGGCAATCAACGCCTGCTCGGCATTAAGCTGGTAGACCGCCGCGTCGTCCGCCGTTTCAATGCCCACCAGCAGCTCGGGCGGCATCGGCATGGCGGTGGTCGTCTTCAGGATCTGCGACAGCACGCCCGGCGCGATCTTGCAGCCGCAGCCCCCGCCATGGGAGAGCGAGGTCAAACGGGGTTCGTTCGGTGTAGCAGGTGCCGCGGGCTCTGGCTTCATGGTGGGGTTTCTCCGAAAATCGATCCCGGAGTATCCCAAATTACAGCCGCGTCCGTCAGCAAGGGGTTCTAGCGTTCGCCCCGGCGGGCCTCATTGCGCGGATCACGGTCGAAGTCGCGACGATTTTCTTGATGCTCGCGCCTATAGTGCCCGCGGTGCTCACCGCGACTCCGCTCGGGCTCGCGGTAGTAGCCTGGCCCACGCAGGTACTCGCCGTGCTGTTCCCACCAGGGGTGGCTAGGCTGGACCTGCACAAAGTGCACCGGATGGCCACAGGCGCGGTAACGGGAGCAGTGGCGTCCCCAGTCGCGGTACTCGTTTTGCGGAACATGAAGGTACATCGGTTGTGCGCCATACACGGGAGGGCCCATGATGATGGGCTGAACGTTCAGCACCGGTGGCGGAGGATTGTTGCCCAGGGAAATCTGGCCATACACGCCGGGGGCAAAGGCACCGCCCACCGTGACATTGGCATAGGACTGGGCGTGTGCAATGCCTGTCAGACTGCTGGCCAGAACCAACGCCGCCAAAATATTGAAATGCACTGTTGAGCGCTTGGTATTGGACACGGTTCATTCCCATCTATCTATCAATCAACAGTCGCCAAGGCTCCGACCGTCTTGAGCAAGCCCGGGTTGTTGCCGGGGCTTGTATCCACAACGGCGAGCCACCGCGTGTGTTGACTGCGATTACTTCTGTTTACAAGAAGGCCCGCGCTGGCGATGCCTGCTCCTTCGGGACATCCAGACTACGGTCATGGTCGAAACACCTCAAAAGTGGAATGCCATGCCAGCAACATCCAGCGTCAAAAAACACTTCGAGATTCCAAAAACCCGGTGGTTGCGCGTCCTTGCTGCGACAGCGGTGATATGCCTTATGGCGGCCACTGCGCCATTGGTCACGCTGCCACGTGTGGCCAATAATTTGCGAGAGGTCAATGGCCGGAAAACGATCGGAAATAGGCTGGGCCTTCGTGTGCGCGGGGCGTGACTCGGTCGGCTGTGCGGAGGAAATGGGCGTCCGCAATCTGCCGCAGTGATGACGTGCCGTGCCATGAAACGTTCCAACCATCCACTGCGAAAAAGAAAAATCATGGCCACACACGTCATGACGAATGACTCAGTCTGCCCAAACGCGCGAAAGAAGGGCAATGGGCAAATGACTGAGGAGCACGTCGGACATCCCGTTTCGATTGAAGATGCGGCCCGTCTACTTCGGGACGGGATCGTTCAAAGCCTGTCAGACCTCAACAAAATTGAAGGATACATCGTCCTGTTGGTCCGGAAGATTGTTTCAGGTACGCAGCACACGGGCGGTTCGGCGGCCGGAGAGATGGTCAACGTTGTTCACCATGTGGTCACGGGCGCGATCGGAGCGGGCGAGCAGACCGGGACCGGATTGACCATGAGCATCAAAAGCGCTGCAAAGGGCATCGTGATGGGCGTTCATGACGTCGGCGATGACGTTGTGGTTGCATCAGCTGAGATCCTGCGATCCGTGGTCAAACTCGCCGGCTCGGTCGGTGCTGATATCAGAGCTATGGCCAAGCGTGCAGTTGAAGGGGTCGTTGAGGCAACTGCAGAAATTCGCGGCGGTGTCATCAAGGTCGGCAAACGTGCGATCGAAGGGGCTATCGATGAAGCCGGGAAGATCAGCAAAATGACCGTAGCGACAGTGACCGAGGTGTTCAACCGAGTCGCGGGCAGTGTTCGCCAAATTCGCCAGACCGCCGCTCGACTGCCAGTCAAACCAGTTGCCGCAGCTACCCACCGTGCGCACAACGCCAGATAACCCCAGGTTCGGGGCTCGGGCAAGGCCGTTGAACACCCAATTTGGCATCCCAGTGTTGGATGAACTTGCACCCGAAAAAGAGACGTGCTGCTTGACTGGAGTACGCCACGCGTGAAACGTAACGACGGACCAGGTACGTGCTGAAAGTCATACTTGCATCAGCAGGCGTGCCACCCGGTAGTTCGTCGGTGCCATGTACCCTTTGGTCGTCCGGTATTCGTCTCCCAGTTCCGGCCCGCTGGCTTCCAGTTCCCTGAGCATCAGGTAGGTGGTCACATAGCCGAGCTCACGGTAGCTGTCGAACTGCTTCTCATCAAAGAACTGGTCCAGTGTTGCCTGATTGGGAAACTCGGGGTGTTCGCGCCGGTAGCTGTACAAGTCCGCCGGTGCCCCCTTGAAGGCAGTTGCCTTGATCAGGATCAGGGTGCCCACTTCACGCCCGCTCTCCGGTTCCTGCCCGACCCGCAGCGAATACCGGATCGGCGCGATGAGATAGCCCCGCGATGCGGTCGCCGGTTCCCGACCACCCTTGCTTGTGGCATCTCGCGGTTGCGGCGTCAGCGTGGCCAACTGCTCGGCATCAATGTCGATGATGGCGCCGAAGTCTGCGCGCACCTTCTGGATGGCATTGGCCAGGTCGGCAAACTTGAAGTCTTGGTCGGCGGTGGCATCGCACACAATGATCAGCTTGAGCCGGCGGCGCACCAGTTCGTACAGGCCAAGGTTTTCAAAATGCCCGCCGTCGGTGAGCAGCGAGTAGCGCGCGTTCTCGTGCAGGTTGAAGCGGCCGAAGGATTCAAAGAGACCCGGGTACAGCAGGTTGGGCTTGATCCAGTGAACGCCCTTGCTGTCGCCATTCGTCGCGCCAACCCGCTTCGGATTCGGGGCCCAATAGCCCAACCGCAGATTAAGCAGCCCCATCAGCACCGACAACACCGGCTGGCGGGTAATGCCCTGGCCGCCGGGGCCTGCGTTCGGATTGACGGCAGCGCCGGAAATAGCCATGGCTGTGGCCAGCGTGTAGCCGCTCCCCGGGGAACGATCAGTGACTTTCCAGTCCGTCGCCCGACTGCCGCAATACAGCGGGCTGAAGATGAAGTTGTCGCCACCCCGGGGGCGATACCGAGGGTGTCGCGAGGCCGTCAACACGATGTTTGCGTTGATGATGTGGTAGGGCCCGCGCAGGCGCTTGTTGCCCACATCTCCGGCGTGCGCGCTGTCACCTGGTGCCCGGCACAGCTCACCCAGCAGCGTGCCATCTCCGGGCAACGATCCCGCAATGCGCTGCTCTTGTGAGCCGGCAATCAGGTTGTCATGGATCACCTTGAGGTCGGGCAAAAACAGCTCCAGCAGCCGGTCACGGTAGAAGCGGTGCAGTGAGACGTAGTTGGCCTCCGGCAACCACCCCAACAGCAGGAGAACGAGGACGCCAAGCGCGAGAAGCCTGTCCCCTCCACCCGCAATCGCGTTCAGCTGGAGCCACCCTGTCAGGATGTACACCAGCAGCAGCAATCCGAAAAACAGCAGCACGGAAGCCACACCGACGATCAGCCCAGTCGGTATGCTGTGCTTTTTGTCACTGCGCGCCTGCAGGAATCCCCACACATTGCCAACGATGCCAACCACGGCAGCCACCATGCCGGCTGCTGCTGGCTTGTTCTTGTCGCCCTTGCCCAGCACATCCAGCCAGCCCGCGACATGGGTGAGATTCAATCGCGCCAGAAGCTCGTGGACCCAAGGCAGGCCGCCCACCACCAGCAGGGCGATGGCAATCACAAACAGGTAGTGGACGCTGATCTCATAGTGCCGTCGCACCCAATATGACAAGGGATAGCCCCGCCGCTCCAGGCTGTCGAAGCTGCGCGTGAAGATGACGTAGAACAACGACAACAGGCCGTAGGCCACGATGACCCATCCGGCCAGGCCCAGAAATGCATTGGACGCAGGGAAGACAAACGGCTCCGTCAGGCTGACCGTGGGCGTCTCGGTGTAGGTCTTGAAATCGAACCAGCCCGACAGGAATAACAGTTGAAATACCACCACCAGCAACGCGACATGCACCGCCAGGCTCGCTGCCAGGTTGCGCACCACGACGCCCCCGAGCGACAGAAAGGTCAGACCGTTGCCGGGCACAAGGTAGTTGGCGCGCTGGCGCAGTCGGCGCAAGAGCCTGCCTTTGAACTTTTCGTTCTGGCGAAGTTGCTCGTCGCCCAGTCCCGTTGAAGGCCCCGTGTTTGCGTTGCAGGCTGAGCCACCCACGCCGACCATGGGGTAAGAGACGTAGGGAAAATTCTCCCGCGAAACGTCGAACTTCGGCACATTCTTGAACCCGGCCGCAGCCGCCCCACGCGCCGACTGGTGCAACAGGTAGGTCAACGAGGCGCCGATGTAGCCGCCGCCGGACACCGTGGACAGGTAGTCGATCTGGGGAAGTGCCCGCCGGTAGGCCAGCGCCTGAATAACTCCAAGGCAGTATGACGCCGAGCGAATGCCGCCACCCGACAGCGCCAGGCCTACCTGGGGCTCCGAGCCGCGCCAGTCCTTGAGGTATTCACCCTCCGCGTTGACGACATCGCTCGCACCGTCGTAGAGCAGGTTTTCTTCACTGAACTTGTCGCTGCTGACACTTGCATTCATGATGCCCCTTGACTGAAGATGTTGTCACATCCAATCTGAACGCAACACCGTTTCAGTGTGCGCACTGGCAGATCGGACGGATTGCGAAATCTCAAGTATTTGCCGGGTACGGCCTGCTCGGAATAGGATGTTCATGCTGGGCGCACCAGCAGCGCGAACGCTTTTTGGCCCTAAGATGGATTGGTTGGGGCTGACGCTAGGAGCGTGCTTTGCAGCGACTGGGTTTTCGTGCCCCTTTGATTGGCCATTGGACACGGTGCCGATCTCCGTCTGGCTCGTTCACTGCCAATCCATTGTTGCCGTGTTTTTCTGTCGGCGTGACGTCACTGACCAAGTTATCAGCGGAGAAAATCGAGGTCGTGAACCCGGCGTCAATTTTTAAAAAGCTGCAAAAGACAAGGGTCAGGGGTGCATAACTCTTGAATCCTGGAAAAATGCCCTTATCATTAGCACTCGTCGGAGTTGAGTGCTAACACCACTTTTCACCGCAAGTTAATGAGCACTGACTTTGTTTGAGTTGGTGCGCGTTTGTGGTTGTTACTGTTTGAAAACCTCTAGGAGATCCCCATGAAACTGCGTCCTCTGGCAGACCGCGTAATTGTTAAACGCGTCGAAAACGAAACCAAAACTGCCTCCGGCATCGTCATCCCTGACAGCGCGGCTGAAAAGCCTGATCAAGGTGAAGTGCTGGCCGTGGGCCCAGGCAAGAAGAATGACAAGGGCGACCTGATCGCCATGAACGTCAAGGTCGGTGACCGCG
>JAUSNJ010000161.1 GCA_030645355.1 Rhodoferax sp.
CTGAACCCAGAGTACGGGAACGCCATCTTCACGAGCCCGGTCCACCGCGCGTGCCAGGTTCTTGATCACTCGCGATGCTTCCCAGGATGCTGCCATGATGCCCACCTGGACGTCCACGACTACGAGGGCGGGTTGGCATCCAGGGCGGACTGTGCTCATATCTAAGGCTTCAAGTAGGGATTGATGCCGACATCGTATCAAACCGGAAGCCTCTGCTGGAAGGCCGCTGACGCTGCCCAGATGACGTTTCTTGCTCCGGACCTGACGCTTAAAAGTGGTGCTCGTTAGGCAAACCACACACGGGCCACCGAGCTTTCTTGCTAGTTTTCCAGCTGCTGCAACAGATACAACCGCTGGTAGACCCCTTGAGCAATCGCCATCAACGCGTCATGGCTACCCTGCTCGTGAATGCGCCCGTGGTTGAGCACCACGATGCAGTCGGCGGCGCGGATGGTCGACAAGCGGTGGGCAACAGCAATCACCGTCACCTGGCCGTGCAGCTCAGACAAAGCCAGTTGCACGATTTGTTCGGTCTCGGAGTCGATGTGGGCGGTGGCCTCATCCAGAAACAAAATGCGCGGCTTGCCCGCCAACGCCCGTGCTATCGCAATTAACTGCTTTTGCCCTACCGACAGGCGCGCCCCGCCCTCTCCCAGCACGGTGTAGTATCCCTGCTCGAGTTGCATGATGAAGTCGTGGCAATGTGCCGCCCGCGCTGCGGTCTGCAGCGCCTGGTCATCAATGGTTCGACCCATGGCAATGTTCTCGCGCACGCTCGCTGCCAGCAGAAACGGGTCTTGCGGCACCAAGCCCACGTCGGCGCGGAAATGCGCGTCGCTGAAGTGCGCCAGGGGCACGCCATCCACGGTGATGTCACCCGATTGCGCCTGGTAAAAGCGCAGCAAAAGGCTGAGCAAGGTGGATTTGCCACTGCCCGTGTGCCCCACCAGCCCGTAAAAGCTACCGGCGGGAATCTCCAGGCACAGGTCGTGCAGGACCACTGTTTCGTCGTTGTAACCAAACCGGACCCGCTCCAGGCGCACCGCACCCTGGGAAATCCGCTCGGGGCCAGCCACGGCGAGCGGGCGATGTTCCTGCAGCAGCGTGTCCACCCGTGCCGCTGCCACAATGGCCTGCTGCAGTTGCCCGAATTGCAAGGTAATCTGGATGAGTGGGTCCACCACACGGCCAAGGTAGCTGACAAAGGCATACAGCACGCCAATCTGCAGCCCGCTCAGTCCACTCTGGCCAAAGCGGTAAATCACGGCAACGAGCAACAACACATTGATGAAGTCCAGCATGGGGCGCAGCAACCAAGCGTTGACACGCATCTCGGCTATGCGCGCGCCCAGATGCTGCTGGTTGGTGGCATCAAACTTCTGGCGAAAGCGCGTTTGTGCATTGCTGGCCTGCAGCACTGGCATGCCGGCAATCGACTCCGACATCTGGGCGTTGATATCGCTGCGTTTCTGCCGTGCTCGTGTCACAGCGGGTGCGCTCCAGCGCTGGTAAAACCAGACGATAACCACCACCGCAGGCACCAGGGTGAGCACAATCAGCATCAACCGCCAGTCCAGCCACGCCATGGCGACAAAGGCGCCCAGCACGACGATGCTGCTGTCGAGCATCACAAAAAGTACCTGCACATAGAGGTTCTTCACCTGTTCAGTGTCATTGGTGACACGGCTCACCAGTTGCCCGGTGATGGCCTTGTCAAAATAGGCGATGGGCAGGCGCAGCACGTGGCCGTAGACCTCTTCGCGCAGGCGCCGCACCGAGCGCATGGCGACACCGGACAGACGCGTCAATTGGGTGTATCGGATGACGCTGGCCACGGCACCTGCCAACAGGATGCCGCCTAACAGTAGACCCACTTCGAGCAGGTCAAAACGACGTGGCAGCAACGTGTGGTCAATGAAATACTTGCCCATCAAGGGCCCCGCTGCTTCGAGCAACGCCGACACAATCAGCCAGGCGCAACCCTTCAAGACATGG
>JAUSNJ010000165.1 GCA_030645355.1 Rhodoferax sp.
CAGGCTGCATGTCGAACTGCATGAACACGTTGTTCCAGATCTCGATGTAGCGGTCGCCATCCTGCTCCGGGCTGCCGGGGGGGCCGCCGGCGATCTCGGGGCCGTGGTCGTAAAAGATTTCCGAGCACGGGCCACAGGGGCCGGTGTCGGCCATCATCCAGAAGTTGTCGGAGGCGTACTTGGCACCCTTGTTGTCGCCAATGCGCACCACGCGCTCGGGCGGCAGGCCGATGTCCTGGGTCCAGATGGCATAGGCCTCGTCATCGTCGATGTAGACCGTGGCCCACAGCTTGTCGGCGGGCAGCTTGTAGACCTCGGTCAACAGCTCCCAGGCCCACATCAGCGACTCACGCTTGAAGTAGTCGCCAAAGCTCCAGTTGCCCAGCATCTCGAAGAAGGTGTGGTGACGCGCGGTGTAGCCCACGTTTTCCAGGTCGTTGTGCTTGCCACCGGCACGCAGGCAGGCCTGAACCGACGCGGCGCGCACATAGGAGCGCTTGTCCGCGCCCAAAAACACGTCCTTGAACTGCACCATGCCCGAGTTGGTGAACATCAGGGTTGGGTCGTTGCCCGGCACCAAAGGGCTGCTTTCGACCACGGTGTGGCCTTTGGATTCAAAAAAATCGAGAAAGGTCTTGCGAATGTCGGCGACATTCATGGTGGTTTGGGTCATGACAGTGCTTTTGGAGTGCGGGTTCAATACAACCGCCTATTATCGCCGCGCGCGAGGACACGGTGGCCCGCTACCTTGCCTGTTCAGGCCTGCTCGACGCGCTGCCCCATCTCAATGCGCGCTTCCAGGAAGCGCCACAGGCGTTCGTCATTGCAAAAAGCCACGTTGAAGCGCAGCCAACCGGTGGTGCGCGGCTCCACCAGAAACAGCTGCCCCGGCCCCAACATCATGCCTTCCAGGGTGCCGGCCTGCGAGAGTTCGGCGCTGTCGGGCAAGTCGGGGTGACGGGCCCAGAGGTACATGCCCGCCTCAGGCTCATGGAAGCGTTCAAAACCCAGGCTGTCCAGCCGGCGGCCCACCTGCCGCTGGGCCTCGCCCAGCCGGTCCCGCAGGGACTTGAGGTGCTTGCGCCAGCGCCCGTCGGTGATGGCGCCGAACGTCACCCGCTCGGCAATGTCCGACGAGGTGAGGCCCGCAATCATCTTGAGTTGCACGAATTCGGTCAGCAAATCGGGGCGTGCCAGCAAATAGCCCACGCGCAGATTGGGCGAGATGGTTTTGGAATAGCTGCCCACATAGACCACGCGGCGCAATTGGTCCAGGCTGGCCAGCGTGGAACGGGACGCGATGTCCATGTCCGCATAGATATCGTTCTCCACCAGCACAAAGTCGTGCCGGTCCGCCAGTTGCAGCAGCCGGTGCAGATGCGCAACCGAAGCCACCGAGCACGTGGGGCTCTGCAGGCGCGGCTGGGTAAAAAAGGCCTTGGGCCTGTGCGCAACGACCAGCGACTCCAGTGCGGTCAGGTCATACCCGGTGGGCGTGCGGGGCACGCCGACGAGATGCACGCCCAAAAACCGCAGCATGAACATCAGATTGGGGTAGCCGGGGTCGTCCACCAGCACCACGTCCCCAGGCTTGAGCAGGCAGCGTGCCACCAGGTCCAGTGCCTGGCTGGAGCCGTGCGTCAGCAGGACCTGCGCAGCTTCCACCGGAATTTGCCGCTCCGCCAGCGACTCGGCAATCATCATGCGCAGCGCCATATGCCCATAGGGGAGCCCGTAGCCGTCCAGCTCCGGGCCGTCAATGGAAAGCTGGCGCATGCTGCGCCGCACCGCATCACCAAACAGCCAGTCGTGTGGCAGCCAGCCGCAGCCGGGCTTCAGCGGCAAATTGCGGTTCTCAAAGATCTGCTTGAGGTACCAGCGCGCATCAAAACGGGGCGCATCGGGGGGCAGACGTCCGGCCCCGGAACCTGAGCTTGCGCCTTCCTCACGGCGTTTGACGAAAAAACCGGCATGCGCACGCGACACCAACCAGCCTTGCGCGACCAGGCGGTCATAGGCCTCCACTACCGTGAATACGCTCACGTTGTGCGATGCGGCGAAGGCCCGGATCGAGGGCAGTTTGCTCCCGGGCTTGAGCACTTGTCCGGCAATCAGACCCCGCAACCCATCCACGATCTGACTGACCAACGGGGTTGCAATTTCGGGACTGAGAGTGAGCATCGGGAGGTAAAAAAGACGGCTGGGGACAGGGCACAAAGCGCACCATATTAGGGAAACCCTGTACAGGATTCTAGACCTGCACAGTGTGCCAAATTTCTGCTACCGGTGTACATGGACGCTTGGCAAACGGATTTTTATAGTTCACCCATTCGTTCAACCACCCCGGTATCCCATGCAAACAGATCGCAACCTGCTGAACTCCGCCCTCCTTGCCCGCCGCCACACTGCCGTGGCCCGTGGCGTAGGCCAGGCCCATGAAATCTTCATCAAGAACGCCCGCAACGCCGAGTTCTGGGACGTCGAGGGCCGCCGCTTCATCGACTTCGCCGGTGGCATCGCTGTGCTCAACACCGGGCATTTGCACCCCCAGGTGATTGAAGCCGTGAAAGCCCAGCTCGACCTCTACACCCACACCTGCTTCCAGGTCGTGGCCTATGAACCCTATGTCGAAGTCTGCGAGCGGCTCAACGCCATGGCCCCCGGCAACTTTGCCAAGAAGAGCCTGCTGCTGACCACCGGCGCCGAGGCGGTGGAAAACGCCATCAAGATCGCCCGTGCCTACACCAAACGCCCCGGTGTGATTGCCTTCACCGGCGGCTACCACGGCCGCACCAACCTGACGCTGGGTCTGACGGGCAAGGTCGTTCCTTACAAAGTGGGCTTTGGCCCTTTCCCCGGCGAAGTGTTCCATGCCCTGTTCCCCAACGCGCTGCACGGCGTGAGCGTGGCAGATGCCCTGCATTCAGTAGAGGTGATCCTGAAGAACGATGTGGAGCCCGAGCGCGTCGCGGCCTTCATCGTAGAGCCGGTGCAAGGCGAAGGCGGCTTTTACATCGCGCCGCCCGAGTTCATCAGCGGCCTCAAGAAGCTCGCAGACCGTTATGGCATTCTGTTGATCGCCGACGAGGTCCAGACCGGCGCAGGCCGCACCGGCACCTGGTTCGCCAGCGAGCAATGGCCGGACGCCCCGGATCTGATTGCCACCGCCAAGTCTTTGGCGGGTGGC
Organism: Rhodoferax sp.; assembly: GCA_030645355.1. GTDB lineage: Bacteria > Pseudomonadota > Gammaproteobacteria > Burkholderiales > Burkholderiaceae_C > Allorhodoferax. The sequence goes on from JAUSNJ010000165.1 coordinate 3,188, forward strand.
TTCCCCCTGTCGGGCGTGGTGGGGCGCGCCGATGTCATCGACGCACCCGCGGCAGGCGGTCTGGGTGGCACCTATGCCGGCAGCCCTGTGGCGTGCGCCGCCGCACTGGCCGTCATCAAGGCCTTTGACGATGAAAAGCTATTGGCGCGTAGCCAGGACATGGGCGCCCTACTGGTGCGCGCACTCAAGGACCTGGCGACCAAGGTGCCCGCAATCGGCGATGTGCGCGGCCTGGGCGCAATGGTTGCCATCGAGTTGTTTGAAGGCGGTGATGTGCACCGCCCCGACGCCGCGCTGACCAAGAAGGTCGTGACCGAGGCGGCACGCCGGGGCCTGGTACTGTTGTCCTGCGGCACCTACGGCAATGTGATCCGCATCCTGGTTCCACTGACCGCGTCCGACGCGTTGCTGGAAGAAGGCTTGGCCATCCTGGCCGACAGCTTCGCCGCCGTGGCCTGATCATGCCAAACATCTCCACCACCGAACCCCTGGTGCGCTTCACCGGCGTGCAAAAAACGTACGACGGCAAACAGCTGGTGGTGCGTGACCTGAACCTCGACATCCAGAGTGGCGAGTTCCTGAGCCTGTTGGGCCCGTCGGGCTCCGGCAAAACCACCACGCTGATGATGCTGGCGGGGTTTGAATCACCCACGGCCGGCGAGATCTTTCTGGATGGCAAGCCCATCACCCGCACGCCGCCGCACAAACGCAACTTCGGCATGGTGTTCCAGAACTACGCCTTGTTCCCGCACATGACGGTGGCCGAGAACGTGGCCTACCCGCTGATGGTGCGCAAAGTGCTGGCCGCTGACCGCGACGTCAAGGTCAAGCGCGCGCTGGAGATGGTGCAGATGGGCGGCATGGGCGCACGCTTTCCGGCCCAGATGTCGGGCGGCCAGCAGCAGCGTGTGGCGCTGGCCCGCGCCCTGGTGTTCGACCCGCAACTGGTGCTGATGGACGAGCCGCTGGGCGCGCTGGACAAGCAGTTGCGCGAGCACATGCAGATTGAGCTGAAGGAGCTGCACCGCCAGTTGGGCCTGACCTTTGTCTACGTGACGCACGACCAGTCCGAGGCACTCACCATGTCCGACCGCGTGGCGGTGTTCAGCGATGGCGCCATCCAGCAGATTGACGTGGTGACCGAGTTGTACGAGTCCCCGGTGAACCGCTTTGTGGCAAATTTTGTCGGTGACAACACGGTGTTCAACGGCACCGTCACCACCACGGGTGACCAGCAGTGCGAGGTACGCCTGCCCTGCGGCACGCTGCTCAATGGGCTCAACATCAACAGCGTACACACCGGCACGGCCATACAGGCCAGCGTGCGCCCCGAGCGCATCGTGGTCCACACGGTGGACGCCAAGCCCTGCGACAACAGCATCCGCGCGGTGCTGGACGACGTGATCTATTTTGGCGACCACCTGCGCCTGCGCTGCACCCTGCAAGAGCAGGCAGAAGCCACGGTGAAGATTCCCCTGTCCAGCATTGCAGTGCCGCAACCGGGCCAGGCCCTGTGGCTGCACTTGCCTCCCGAGCATCTGCGTGTCTACCGATAGAGCGCCTGCAAATCCCACCAACCTCCGTTCATTATTTTTTGGAGACATCCCATGAAACTCAAACCCATCGTCGTCGCGGCTGCGCTGCTGGCATCCGTTGCGTCCCACGCGCAGAACCAGATCACCGTGGTCAACTTTGGCGGCGCCAATGGCAATGCCCAGAAGAAGGCCTATGTCGAGCCTTTTGAGAAGGCCACAGGCAACAAGATTGTCAGCGTGGAATACAACGGCGAACAGGCCAAGATCAAGGCCATGGTCGAAGCCAAGAACGTGACCTGGGACGTGGTGGAAGTGGAAAGTCCGGACGTGACCCGCGGCTGCGACGAAGGCCTGTTTGAAAAGCTCGACTATCAAAAAATCGGCAACAAGGCCGACTTCTCGCCCGTAGCCGTGCACGAATGTGGCATTGGCGTGTTCATCTGGTCCACCGTGATGGCCTACAACGCCGACAAGATCAAGACCGCCCCCGTGACGTGGGCCGACTTCTGGGACACCAAGAAGATCCCGGGCAAGCGTGGCATGCGCAAGGGCGCCCGCTACAACCTGGAATTCGCCTTGATGGCCGACGGCGTGGTCGTGCAGGACGTCTACAAGGTGCTGGCCACCAAGGACGGTGCCGACCGCGCCTTCAAGAAGATGACGGAACTGAAATCCAGCATCCAGTGGTGGGAAGCCGGCGCGCAGCCACCCCAGTTCCTGGTGGCCGGTGACGTGGCACTGACCACAGTGTTCAACGGCCGCATTGACGCCGCCCAGCGCGAGGGCAAGAACCTGGCCATCACCTGGACCGGTGGCATCTATGACCTGGACTACTGGGTCATGCCCAAAGGCGGCAAGAACCGCGACGTGGCGTTGAAATACATCGCCATGGCCAGCAGCGCCAACGAACAGGCTGAATACGCCAAGCTGATCTCGTACGGCCCGACCAACACCAAGGCCCTGGCCAAGCTGGACAAGACCGTGCTCGACAAGCTCCCCACCTCGGCCGCCAACAGCAAGACCGCGTTGCAGTTCAACGTGGGCTTCTGGGCCGACCAGGGCGAGGCTCTGGAAAAGCGCTTTGCCGCCTGGGCTGCCCAGTAACTTGAGACTGGCCTAAGACTGTGACCGAGATCGCGATGACCATGACGTCCACACCCGCCCTGCCCGCTTCTGCCGCCTTAGCCCCGGCTGGCGTTTTGCCCGCCGATCTGGCGAGCCAATTGAAACGGGCAGAGCGCCGTAAACGCCTATTCTCGATCTCGCTCACGCTACCCTTGCTGGTATTCCTGGTGGTCATCTTCCTGGTTCCCATTGCCGCGCTGCTGATGCGCGCGGTGGAGAACCCGGAAGTGGCCAACACCCTGGGACGCACCGGCGCCGCGCTGGCGCAATGGGACCGCAAAGCCCTGCCACCGGATGCGGCCTACGCGGCCGTGGCCCAGGACCTGGCCGGTATCCAGGAACAATCCGATGCCGGCGCCCTGGCGCGCCGGCTCAACAGCGAGGTGAGCGGCGCGCGCTCCCTGGTGATGAACACCTACCGCGCCCTGCCTTTTCCCGGCAGCCTGACACCCGCCCAGGTGCACACCATGATGCTGACTGTCGACCCCCGCTGGGACGACATCAGCTACTGGCAGGCCATTGCCAAGAACAGTGAGCGCTGGACGCCCGACTACCTGCTGGCCGCCGTCGACCTGCAGCGCAACGCACAGGGCGACATCATCCGCGTGCCCGACGATGCCGCCGCCTTTGGCCGCATCCTGCTGCGCACCTTCCAGATCAGTGCCGTCGTGACGCTGTTCGCGCTGCTGCTGGGCTACCCGCTGGCCTACTGGCTGTCCACGCTGTCGCCACGACAGGCCAATATGTGCATGATCCTCGTGCTGGTGCCGTTCTGGACCTCGATCCTGGTGCGCGTGGCCGCGTGGATCGTGCTGCTGCAGTCCAACGGCCTGGTGAACCGCGCGCTGATGGGCGTGGGCGTTATCGACGAGCCGCTGGCCCTGCTGTTCAACCGCCTGGGCGTGGTGATTGCCATGGTGCACATCCTGCTGCCCTTCATGATTCTGCCGCTGTACAGCGTCATGAAATCCGTGCCACCGACCTACCTGCGCGCCGCCGTGTCGCTGGGCTCATCGCCCTTGGCGGCCTTCTTCAAGGTCTATGTGCCGCAAACCTATCCTGGCATCGGCGCTGGTGGCCTGCTGGTATTCATCCTGAGCATTGGCTACTACGTGACGCCCGCGCTGCTGGGCGGCGCCGACGACCAGATGCTGAGCTACTACATTGCCCAGTACACCAATGTCACCGTCAACTGGGGCATGGCCTGCGCGCTGGGTGCCGTGCTGCTGTTCACCACGCTGGCGCTGTACGGTGTGTACCGCAAGGTGGTGAAGTCCGAATTGAGCCTGGGTTAATGGAACGAATGGCCACACGCATGTTTACCTCTCCCTTCCCCGTCCTCCCCGTTTTCCCCGCCTATGCCACCTGGTTCGACAAGCTGGGCTGGTATGCCTTTCGCCTGCTGTGCATTGGCGTGCTGCTGTTCCTGCTGCTGCCGATCCTGGTCATCATCCCGCTGTCGTTCAGCAGCAGTTCCTTCCTGGCCTACCCGATTCCAGGCTGGTCGCTGCAGTGGTACGACAACCTGTTTTCGTCGGACGACTGGGCCCGCGCCACGCGCAACAGCTTCATCGTCGCGCCCCTGGCCACGCTGTTGGCCACGGTGCTGGGCACGATGGCGGCGGTGGGTCTGGCACGGGTCAATTTCATCGGCAAGAGCACGCTGATGAGCCTGTTGATCTCGCCCATGGTGGTACCCATCGTGGTGGTCGGGGTCAGCACCTATCTGTTCTTCGCCAAGATCGGCCTGGCCGACACCTACACCGGCCTGGTGCTGGTGCACGCCGCGCTGGGCGCGCCCTTTGTGCTGACCACGGTGCTGGCCACCTTGCAGGGCTTTAACCACAACCTGGTGCGGGCATCTTTGAGCCTGGGTGCCGGACCGCTGGAGACGTTCTTCCGCATCACGCTGCCCATCATTGCGCCCGGTGTGATTTCGGGCGCACTGTTTGCCTTTGCTACGTCGTTTGACGAAGTGGTGGTGACGCTGTTCATTGCCGGGCCGACACAGGTCACGCTGCCACGCCAGATGTTCACCGGCATCCGTGAAAACATCTCGCCGACGATTGCGGCCGTGGCAACCCTGCTGATCCTCTTCACCACGGCGCTGATGCTGGGCCTGGAGTGGCTGCGGGGCCGGCGCCGCTAGAATGCCTTGCAAGTTGCCCGGCGTTCCCATTCGGTGAGTTGCTATTAGTTTTATAGCTTCTCGCCCATATTCCACGAGGGCTAGAGCCCTATTTTGTTTATAAGCTTAGGAGCCATCATGTCTGCATCGCCTCTCTCCCTGCTCAAGGACCCCAGCCTGCTGAAGACCGACGGTTTCATCAACGGCCAATGGGTGAAGGCGCCTACCGCAGGGGGCTCAGCTCCCAGCCGCTTTGACGTACTGGACCCCGCCACCGGCGAGAAGCTGGCCGACGTCGCCAACCTGGGCGCGGCCGACGCCGAGGCAGCCATCACTGCCGCCAACACTGCCTGGGGCCCGTGGAAGGCCAAGACCGCCAAGGAGCGCTCCATCATCCTGCGCAAGTGGTTTGACCTGCTGATGGCGAATCAGGAGGATCTGGGCCGCCTGATGACCGCCGAACAGGGCAAGCCCTTTGCCGAGGCCAAGGGCGAAGTCGCCTACGCCGCCAGCTTCGTCGAATGGTTTGCCGAAGAAGCCAAGCGCGTCAACGGTGAAACCCTGCCCCAGTTCGACAACAACCGCCGCCTGATGGTGCTGAAGCAGCCCATCGGCGTCTGTGCCGCCATCACACCGTGGAACTTCCCGCTGGCCATGATCACGCGGAAGGTGGCGCCCGCTTTGGCCGCTGGCTGCACGGTCATCATCAAGCCGGCCGAGCTGACCCCGCTCACCGCTTTGGCCGCCGCCGAACTGGCCGTGCGCGCCGGCATTCCCGCCGGTGTGCTGAACATGCTCTGTGCCGACAGCACCAATTCGATTGCCATCGGCAAGGTGCTGTGCGCCAGCGACGTGGTGCGCCACATCAGCTTCACCGGCTCCACCGAAGTCGGCCGCA
>JAUSNJ010000169.1 GCA_030645355.1 Rhodoferax sp.
GGTGCAGCCGCCAAAGCAGCCGCGCATGATGTTGATGGAGAAGCGGATCATCTCCCACGCCGGAATCTTGGTGGCGTGGTCATGGCTGCCGTTCTCGTCCGCGTAGGCCGGGTGTGGGCTGCGGGCGTAGGGCAGGTCAAACACGTAGTCCATCTCGGCCGTAGTCAGCGGGATGGGTGGCGGGTTGATCCAGACGTCACGCGCCGTCACGCCCTCGCCGTGGGCCTGGACCAGGGCGCGGGCGTTGCCGGGGTTGGTCTCCAGGTGCAGCACGCGGCTGGCGTGGGCATACAGCACGGGGTCGGACTTGACCTGCTCGTAGCTGGGCAGGCGGATGACGGAGCGCTCGCGCGGCGGCACCTTGCGCCCGCCTGCCAGTGCCGGGTTGGAGAAGAAGGTGATCGGCTGGATCGTTGTCGTGGCCAAAGCCTTGGAAGCAATCTGGCCGCTAGCCCTCGTGGAAACTGCTTGAGTAGCTCCTGAATTCGTAGCATTCACGCCACCCAGTTCGGCCGCCTCGGCCACGGCTTTGGCGTCGTCTTCCTTGGCGCAACTGCTGCCCTGCCCGGCCGCCTGTTCGCTGGTGGTCTGGTAGGGGTTGACGTGGGCCTCGACGCGGCCGGGTTCGTCCACGCTGGTGGAATCGATCTCGAACCAGCCCTTGCCAGACTCATCGTCCTGGCGGCGCACAAAGGCGGTGCCGCGCACATCGGTGATCTTCTGTACCGGCTCGCGCGCGGCCAGGCGATGGGCGATCTCGACAATGGCGCGGTCGGCATTGCCATACAGCAGCAGGTCGCACTTGGCATCGACGACGATGGAGCGGCGCACCTTGTCGCTCCAGTAGTCGTAGTGGGCAATACGGCGCAGCGAGCCTTCAATGCCACCCAACACGATGGGCACATCCTTGAAGGCCTCGCGGCAGCGCTGGCTGTAGACGATGGCCGCGTGGTCCGGGCGCTTGTTGCCCTCGGCGCCGGGGGTGTAGGCGTCATCACTGCGGATCTTGCGGTCCGCCGTGTAGCGGTTGATCATGGAGTCCATGTTGCCCGCCGTCACGGCCCAGAACAGGTTGGGTTTGCCCAGCACCCTGAATGGGTCGGCGCTTTGCCAGTCCGGCTGGGCGATGATGCCAACGCGAAAACCCTGCGCTTCCAGCAGGCGGCCGATCACCGCCATGCCGAAGCTGGGGTGGTCGACATAGGCGTCGCCGGTGACCAGCACGATGTCGCAACTGTCCCAGCCGAGCTGCTCCATCTCGGCGCGGCTCATCGGCAAAAAGCGCGACGTGCCGAAGCGCGCGGCCCAGTATTTTCGGTAACTGGTCAGCGGTTTGGCGGCGCGCGGGAAGAAGGAGACGTCGACAAGGGCGTTCATGGTGCTTTCGGGTAACCGGGCATTTTAGAGTTTTGCGTTGGACATTGCCACCTAAAGGGGTACTGGCTGCCCGTAGAATGAAATTTTGGCTTTTCCGAGGATGTATCCATGAAGAAACTACTGCTGGCCGTCGTTTTGGGGGCATTGGGCACCGCATCGTTTGCCCAGGGCAAGGACCTGAAGGTCGCGATTGATGCCACCTACGAGCCCTTCACATTCAAGAAAGATGGCAAGCCCACCGGCTTTGATGTGGACATCGCCAGCGCCCTGTGCGAGCAGATCAAGCGCAAATGTGTGTTTGTGGAACAGGGTTGGGACAGCATGATCCCGGGTCTGATGGCGCGCAAGTACGACGTCATCATCAGCTCCATGTCCATCACCGAAGACCGCATGAAGCAGATTGACTTCACCGACAAGTACTACAACACGCCCAGCCGCGTGGTGACCAAGAAGGCTTTCAACTACACCGGCCCGGCGTCGTTGAAAGGCAAGAAAATTGGCGTGCTCAAAGCCAGCACGCAAGAGAAATACGCGCTGGGCGAACTCAAGACCGTGGGCGTGGATGTGGTGTCCTACGACGCGCAGGACCAGGTCTACCTGGACATCCGCGCGGGCCGCCTGGACGGCACGGTAGCAGACCATGTGGAAGTGACCGGTGGCTTTTTGAGCAAGCCCGAGGGCAAGGACTTTGAGCTCAAGGGTGACGAGTTGTTTATCCCCAAGTACTTTGGCGCCGGCGCCGGCATTGGCTTGCGCAAGGGCCAGGACGCACTGAAGAACGAGCTGAGCGCCGCCATCAAAACCATCCGGGGCAACGGCGTCTACAAAAAGATCAACGACAAATACTTCACGTTTGACGTCTACGGCAAATAAGCAGCCGCACCCAACGCCAGTGTCGCGCAGCGCATGATGAACGCCTATGTCTCGGCCATTCTTCAGGGCGCGGTGCTGACCGTCGGCGTGTCGGTCGCGGCCCTGCTGGTATCGGTGGTGCTGGGCCTGCTGGGCGCCGGTGCCAAGCTCTCGGGCCGCCCGGTCTGGGTCGGTGTGGCCACGGCATACACCACCGTCATCCGCGGTATTCCTGACCTGGTGCTGATGCTGCTGATCTTCTACGGCGGCACCATTGGCCTGAACAATGCGCTGGAGTGGATGGGCAGCGAGGCCACGGTGGACATCAACCCCTTTGTGGCCGGTGTGCTGACGCTGGGCTTCATCTATGGCGCCTATATGACCGAGACCTTTCGTGGCGCCATGCTCTCCATTCCCAAGGGCCAGGCCGAGGCCGCCTGGGCCTTTGGTATGGGCCGCACGCAAACCTTTCTGCGCATCACGGCACCGCAAATGGTGCGTTACGCCCTGCCCGGCTTTACCAACAACTGGCTGGTACTGATCAAGGCCACGGCCCTGGTCAGCCTGATCGGCCTGCAAGAAATGACTTACGCCGCCAAGCAGGCCAGCGCCGCCACACGCTCGCCGTTCGTGTTCTTCCTGTTCACGGCGGCGCTGTTTCTGGTCTACACCACGGTGTCGCTGGCCGCGCTGCGCCGACTCAATGCCCGCTTCAGCCTGGGCACCAAGCGGGGAACGCTGTAAATGAACTTTGCCGTCCTGCTGGAAGCGCAAAACCTGGCCCTGTTTGGCACCGGCATTCTGACCACGCTGACGCTGCTGCTGGCGTCGCTGGTGGTGGGTGCCGTCATGGCGCTGGTGTTTGCGCTGCTGCTGACCGGCCCATGGACAGTGGCGCGCTGGCTGGTCGGTGCCTATACCTATGTCATCCGCGGCACGCCCTTGCTGATCCAGGTCTACCTGATCTACTACGGGCTGGGCCAGCTGGAGTGGATTCAGGCGCGCTGGGACAGCGTGTGGCCGTGGACGCACTTCAAAGACCCGTTCTTTTGTGCGCTGCTGGCCTTTGCGCTGAACACGGCGGGCTACACCGCCGAGATGCTGGCCGGCGCCATCCGCGAAACCAGTGCCGGTGAAATCGAAGCGGCACAGGCCTATGGCATGAGCCGCTTCCAGGTGATGCTGCGCATCGTCCTGCCCAGCGCGCTGCGCCGTACCCTGCCCGCCTACAGCAACGAAGTGGTGATGATGCTGCACGCCACCAGCCTGGCCAGCGCCGTGCCGTCTTTGGTGGATGTAACGGCGGCGGCCAGCAGCATTTACTCCCAGTACTACCTGCCGTTTGAAGCCTACCTGGCCGCCGCCGCTATATATCTGGTGGCGTCGTTCTGCCTGATCGGCCTGTTCAAGCTGGGCGAGCGGCGTTTTCTGGCCTATCTGGCACCCCGCACACACTGATAACTAACTGGTAACCTTGCGGGACAGACCGTAGCGCAGCGCAGCTCTGTCCTCAACTGACTAAAAATGCAACGCATAGACCACTCCCTGTTGTCCCCCAGCCTGGGTAGCCACAAGACGCTGACCAGCTTCCACTTTGGCACACCGGGGCGCGGCCCCAAGGTCTACATCCAGGCCAGCCTGCACGCCGAGGAGCTGCCGGGCATGCTGGTAGCGCACCACCTGCGGCCGCTGTTGGAGGCAGCCGATGCGGCGGGGCAGATGCTGGGTGAAGTCATCCTGGTCCCAGTCGCCAACCCCTTGGGGCTGGCCCAGCGCGTGGACCACCGGGCCATGGGGCGTTTCGATCTGGCCACGTCGGAGAACTTCAACCGCCACTACCCCGATCTGGCCAAGGCCGTGTGGCCGACTGTAGAGAACGCACTGGGTGCGGACCCAGTTGCCAATGTGAGCACTGTGCGCCGCGCCATGGGCGACTACCTGCGCAACTGGACCCCTGATACCGAACTGCAAAGCCTGCGCCGTTGCCTGCTCACGCTGGCCCATGACGCCGATGCCGTGCTCGACCTGCACTGTGATTGCGAGTCGGTCATGCACGTCTATACCGAAGAAACCTGCTGGCCCCAGTTGGAGCCGCTCACGCGCCTGATGCAATGCCAGGCGGTTCTGCTGGCCCGCA
>JAUSNJ010000170.1 GCA_030645355.1 Rhodoferax sp.
CAGGCGATTGAACGGCGCGTATTTGTCGCGGGCGATGCGTTCGCAGGTGTCCAGCACGGCGTCAAAGGTATCCCGCGAGTGGTCGGCAAAGCGTTCGCGCTGGGCCAGGGCGCTGGTGTCGAGCCAGTCGTTAAGCAAAAAATCGATGGTGGGGCGCAGGTTCATGGCGTGATCCGGAAAGAAGGAGTTGCGCTAGCGTACTGGCAAGCACAGCAAACGACTGCCACCAACGGGACAGAGCGCTACCCGGGTCATGGATCGGCAATAGAGTCTGGCCATAATGGTCCATCGCGTTACAACGGATACAAGCGTGCCCCAGAAGCGTCTTACCTGGTCCATCCTGATTGCCACCCTGCTCAGCACGGCAGCCCTTGCCGGACCGGCGCTAGGCAGCGCGCCCATGGCCTATATCTACCCGCCCCCGGAAAGTGCTTCAGACAAGCGGATGAACTACTACTGGGACCTGCTCCACGCGGCACTGGAGGCCACCACCGCCAAGTGGGGGGCCTACGTGATGGAGCCCTCCAACATCGTGATGAATGCCGAGCGCTCCCAGGTGCTGCTTGCGGATTCGAAGACCATCAGCCTGCTGGTTCGCACCACCAGCAAGGAGCGCGAGACGCTGATGCGCCCGATCCTCACCCCATTGGACAAAGGGCTCACCGGGTACCGCCTGTTCTTGATCGAAAAGCCCACACAAGCCAAGCTGCGCAACGTACGCTCACTGGAAGACCTCAAGCCATTTTCCATTGGCCAGGGCTCTCGCTGGGTGGACACGGAAATCCTGACACATGCAGGGCTGACGGTTGTAACCGGTGGTGGCTATGAATCGTTATTCAAGATGCTGCGGGCCGGGCGCTTTGACCTCTTCTCGCGTGGGATCAACGAAATTGGCGAAGAGTTGCAAACGGGTCGCGCCATGGACCCACACCTGGCCATTGAGCAGAGTCTGTTGCTGTACTACCCCTTGCCGCGCTACTTCTTCTTTGCTCGAACCGAAGAAGGCGAACAACTGGCAAGACGGGTGGAGGCAGGGCTTCAATTGCTGACGGAAAGCGGCGAGTTTGACCTGCTCTACAAAAGATTCAAGCGCCAGATGCTCTCCGGGCTACACCTATCGGGGCGGCGCGTTTTCCGTATTGAGAACCCAAATTTGACTACTCAGACACCGCTTGGCAAGCGCGAATACTGGGACACGCTTGCAACCGAGATAGCACGCGGCACGCCCTGAGGCAGAAAAAAAAGCTCCCTCCATTGCTGGAGGGAGCTTTTCAACAATCAGGCGAACCACGCCTGAACCCGAATCAGAAATCTGCACTCATACTGACGGCAGCATAACGCGGCGCACCCAGGTAATAGAACACGGTGCTGGGATAGGTTGCCCCGTACTTGTCGGTATTGACCACCGAACCCGAGCTGGGGTTGCGGTACTGCGCATTGGTGATATTGCTCAGATTGAAGCGCAACTGCACATTGCTCAGCGAACCTTGCTTACCGAAGTTGTAGCCGGCTGGGCGGCGATCCGAATTCTGAATCTGCCGGAACGCCTCCCCCAAACAAAACGGCCCGGATCGTTCCTTGCCGTTTTGATGTGCCGATGTTACGAAAACTCAGAACTGGTAACGAACCGTCAACATCGCTTGCCAGCGGGAGATCACGCGTGCCGGATTGGTGTAGCTGTCTTGCACGCCGAAGTTCTGCCGGATATCCTTGCCGCTCGAATCCTTCAACTGGTACACGTACTTGCAATTGGTCGGGCACGTACCGGTGACGTCGGCAACGTTGGCCAGACGGCGGGTTCCGAAAAAGTCGAGGCCGCTCTGCTGTCCCCAATCCTTGTTGAGGAAGTTGAGGAAGTTGTAAACATCCATACGGACGACGAACTTGTCGCGTTTGGAGAAGCCCGGCAGTTCTTGCTGGAAACCCATGTCCAACTGGTTGATCCAAGGCTGATACGATGCATTGCGCCCTGCAATCTGGCCGCGATGCGAGTTCAGGTACGGATCTGCAGTGATGAAGTCTTGGAAGGCCTGAATATCCGCAGCGGTGGTGCCCGTCTGGTAGTTGACCTTCGGATCATTGACCAGCGGAATGTAGGCCAGATCGACGTTGCTGATGGCGTCGCCGTTCACGTCATTACCGAATGTCCAGCTATAGGGCACGCCGCTACGGCCGTTGTAGTACATCGAGATTGTGGTCTTGTTGTCACCGAAGAAAGCTTTCTCCCAGCTCAGTGAGGCCTTGACCGATAGCGGCACCTCGTAGCGCGAGGTCGCCTCAATGGAATCGTTCGGATTGACTCGCGCCACGTAGTTGTAGTTCGAATAGGCCTGAGAGGCTGTGCCAGGATTGACTTCTGTACTTCGGGTCTTGGTTACGCTGAAGCTTCCGCGCAAGCCATTCGACAGCGCCTTGGACAGCGAAAGCGTTACCGAGTCCGTAGTACCTCCGTCGGTATTGGTCAACAGCGTGGATCTATTGTTGAGTTCGAGGAAATTACCATTATTGGTGCCGTTGCCAATCTGAGTAGCGCTGGCATTGGGGTAAGTCTGCCAATAGGAATCACGGCCATCCGGCAATTTTCCCTTTGGTGTGCCAATGTTGGGTAGCTTGTAGTCGACAGCGTTTTGGGCTTTGACGCGCTGGTACTCGACGGCACCCGTCAAGCCCCACCATGGGAGCTCGTGGTCGAAGCCCAGGGCAAATTTCCAAGCGCTTGGCATCTTGAAGTCCGGGTCGATGACGTCGATCTGGCACGTGGCGTTTGTCGCGCACACGCCTGCCGCGACACTTTTAGGGCCTGGCTGATTGGTAGGATCGGCGCTGAAAGGATCGAGAGTCGGGTTGTTGACGCCAGAGTAGTTCTTTGACGACACCACACCGTTGTTGGTGTATGCGTTGGTAAGCCACACGTACGGCGGGACTGTCTGGAACAGGCCAAGGCCACCGCGCAGTTGCGTCGGGCGCGCGCTGTCAAAGGCATAGTTGAAGGCCAAGCGCGGTTCGACTACCGTGTTCTTGGAGCCCAGCGTAGTAGCGCTGGTATAGCCGAAGCGGCTCTCCCACACGGGAGCGCCGGCGACAGCCCCCGGTGCGGTGTTGGTCGCGCTCTCCACCGCCACTGGCGGCGCGTGGTCGGCCCTTGGCATGTTGATGCGCGCACCATAAACGAGGGACAGGTTTTTGGTGGCCTGCCAGGTGTCCTGGATGAACGGGCTGATCTGGGTGTATTTCCAGGTGCCTGCGCTGTCGGACAAGCTGACGCCGTTGGGCAGGTAGTTCTTGGTGAAGAAGCCGTAATTCTTGGCAAGAATTTCGTCCACCGGGGAGCCGTTGCCGTTCTTGTCGTAGAACCCGTACGAACCATACAGCAGTTGGCCGAACACGTTGGCCACTTCGTTGCTCAGGAAATCGGCACCGCCCTTGATGACGTGATCGCCGGCGGAGTAGGTGCCGGACAGCGTACCTGTGATGCGGGTGCTGACAATTGAGTTCTCGTGGCGGAATCGGTCCTCACCCGCGATCACCCACGACGCCGAGCTGTTCTGAGGAGTGGCGTTGCAGCCGGCCGCGGCAGAAAAGCATGCAAAGACCTCGGGCTGGTCGATGGCCGCACCGTTGGTGACGTTGTACTTCTGTTGCCCAATCTTGAGCTCGGTGCTGAATTTCTCGGTCCAGTCGCTGAACAACTGCACAGATAAATTATCCGTCTTGGAAACCGTCGTGTAAAAGTTGCTGGGCAGGATGGCGCTTCTGTCCAGCACGTAAGAGCTATAAGGGGTAGGTTTGGTTTCCTCGGTGCGCTGGAAGGTAAAGCGGGCACGATGATCGTCGGTGATATTCCAATCCAGTTTGCCCAACATACGCTTATTCTTCAAAGAAACGCTGCTGGCACTGCCATACGTGCCGGAACGCATACCGATGGCATCGAAAGCGTTGGCGACATCATTCACCTGTTTCGCGGTCAGCTTGCCGCTGCTAACAGCATCGGTACCCACGCCCGCAATGCCGTTGATTTCCTGCTCTTCATACGAGCCAAAGAAAAACAGCTTGTCCTTGATGATCGGGCCGCCGAGGGTGGCGCCCTTGGTCGCGTTCCTGGCGAAACCGTTGTAAGCCGGGCCGTCCAGCTTGCCGACCATGCTGTTGGCATCCGTCAGCGCGTAATACACCGAGCCGCGGAAAGCGTTGGTTCCGGACTTGGTGACGGCATTGATGTTGGCACCGACGGAATCAGTGCTAACGTCAAACTCCGTGATCTTGATATCGTAGGCGGCGATGGTATCAGCAGAGATCGGTGAACCTGTGAAGCCCAGGCCATTGGCGTTCAGGCCGAAGGGATCGTTCACCGACAGGCCATCGACACTGATGTTGTTGTAGCGGTTGTTCTGGCCGGCCACGGAGATCGAACCGTTATTCTGGTCTGTGACCGTGACACGCGGGTCCAGGCGGGCAATGTCGTCAAGCGAACGGTTGCCACTCACTGCGGTTTCGAGTTGACGACCACTGATAGAAGTGCCCACGCCCTTGTTGTTTGCGTCAAACTGGAGCGACCGTGCAGAACCAACAATTTGAACGGTCGCCAGACTAGTCGCTGCACCGAGCGTGGCATTGACGGTGCTGACCTGATTCAGCTCCAGATAAACGCCATCTTCAATCTTCTTACTCTCGCCTGCTTTGTTGATGACGATGGTGTAAGGGCCACCCACGCGCAGGCCGCGGGCGTTGTAGCGTCCGCTGGCGTCTGTGGCGGTGCGACTCACCGTGCCGGATTCGACGTGAGTGATGGTGACTTCGGCGCCAGCCACGGGCTGGCCACTGGCCGACACCACCTGGCCACTGATACCAGAGGAGGTGCTCTGCGCCAAAGCTGGCACGGCCACCACCATGGCAACCGCTGCGCTCAGCACCGTTCGCGAAAAGCCTGAAAAAATATGATCGTGACTGCTGCGCATCCTGATTGCTCCTTAATGAGATAGCACCAACTGAAATTAACTGAAGTGTAAAAAAGCGTAAAGAACTGCAATATACCCATATAGTTAACCATATGGTCAGGAAACTTTTGTGACAGCTGTTGTATTCCAGTCACCAACAGTATGATTCTCCGTCCCTCACCACCACGCCCGAAAACGGGGTCCCCACTTTGGAGCAGCGCCCTTGCAAATGCACCGATTTATTGCACTTTTTAAGTGCGTTTCAAAACCATATCTGGGGTTTTCCCTGATCGTTTTATTGGCCGGTTGCGCTACGCCCCCGCCGCCCCCCCAGCCTCCATCCGCTGAGTCGCCATCGAAGATCGAGTTGAGCATTTTTTCGATCAACGACTTTCACGGCCACATCCAACCCAAGTCTCCCATCCCCCTTTCGCCACGCCTGCCGGACCCGCAATCGGGCGAACTGAAAGCCCAGGCCGCCGGTGGAGTGGCCTACCTGGCAACCGTGTTGGACAAACTGCGTGCACAGCGCAAGAACCAGGTGTTTGTGGCAGCCGGAGACCTGGTGGGCGCGTCGCCCCAAATGTCATCCCTGCTCAAGGACGAGCCGACAGTGAGTGCGCTGGGCGCATTGGGACTTGCAGCCTCATCGCTGGGAAACCATGATCTGGATGCCGGTCTGCCTGAGCTGTTGCGCAAGACCCGTGGTGAGTGCGCAAGCACCGGTTGTGTATGGCCCGAATTCAAGGGCGCCAGCTTTCCCTACCTGGCGGCCAACATGTTCGAGACCGAGACGGGTAAACGCGTTCTGCCGAGCCACACCCTGAAGGACATTGGCGGCCTGAAGGTCGCTTTTGTGGGCGCCGTGACGCGCGACACACCCAAGGTCATCATGCCCAAAAGCATTGTGGGTCTGCGTTTTGCGGACGAGGTTGAAACGCTCAACGCCCTGGTGCCCGAACTGCGGGCGGCCGGTGCCCAGGTGCTGGTAGCCATCATGCACGAAGGTGCGATGTATGACGGTGGGGCCAATGACCCCAGCTATACGTGCCCGGGTCTGAAGGGTCGGGGGGTGGACATTGCCAAGCAACTGGACCCGGCGTACGCCATCATCATCAGCGGCCACACGCACCAGGCTTACACCTGCAAGATCGACGGGCGGCTGATGGTGCAGGCCGGCAGCTTTGGCGGCTGGTTGACGGAAAGCCGCCTGACGCTGGATGCCAACGGCAAGGTTCTTGACGCACAAGCCATCAACCATCCGGTTCTGCAGGGTGTGTATGCACCGAACCCGGCATTTGTCGCCCTCGTGGCGCGCGCAGCAGCGCTGACTACGGCCGCTCGCAACAAGCCGGTGGCAGACCTGACGCGTGGCGCAACGCGCATGGCTACTGCGCCGTTTGGCGACACCACGCTGGGCAATCTGGTGGCCGATGCACATCTGGCTTTTGCCAAGAAGCGTGGTGCTGTGGACATAGGCATCACCAATTCCGGTGGCATCCGCGCGGACCTGACCGTGGAGCCAGGGCGCACCACGACCCTGAGCGACCTGTTTGCCATCCAGCCGTTCACCAATGAGTTGATTGCACTGACCCTCACCGGTGCGCAGTTGCAGGAATTGATCCGCCGTCAGTTGAACAGTCGGCGTGCCAACGGTCCGGCCACCCTCCAGATCTCCCACAACCTGCGCTACCAGTGGAGCCAGGCGCAGGGCGCCGAGCCCGTGCTGGAGTCCGTCACCGTGGATGGCAAGCCGCTGGACCTGACCCGTGATTACCGCATCGTCGCCAACAATTTCACGGCAGAGGGCGGCAACGATCTCAACATGATGAAGCAGGGCCGCGACCGCGTAGTGGTTGGCATGGACATTGACGCCTTCGAGGAGTGGCTGCGCGAGAACCCCAAGGCCATGGACCAGATTGAACCCGGCCGCATTGTGAAGAAATAGCCCCCACGGTCGCTCACTGCGTGTAGCTCCCTGCCCCCGAGGGGCCGCGTTTCACCTTGGGGCGGCCCGGCGGTGAAACCTTCGTTATCAGGGCACCAACCCGTACAAGGCCGATCCGTCACCGTTGTCCTTGATCAGCCGTATGTTCGCTTGGCCCGGCAAGTAGCGCTGGGCGGTGCTGGCAGACAAAAAGGTCAGCCGCACGCCGGGCACGGGTGCAATGCGCCAGTTGCCATCGGCCGAAGGGTTCACCTGTTTGTTGCTGGATACCATGTCCATCATGCGCAGGTACTCTATCAGCACCTGGCGATTCTCTTCCGGCGCCTCCAGCACCACCTTGCTGGCATTGAGACCCGGGAAATTTCCACCCCCAAATGCGCGGTAGTTGTTGGTCGCCACGATGAATCGGGCATCGGGCTCCACCGGGCGGCCCTGGTAGCTCAGGTTCTTGACGCGGTGCGCATCGGGTGCCACCAGTTTGCCGTTGCTGTCGTAACGCGCCGGTTGGGTTACATCAAACTCGTAGGTGACGCCATCAAGCGTATCGAAGTTGTACGAACGGAACGTGTCATTCAACACCGACTGCTGCGCGGCCCCCTTGGGATCAATCTGGTTGAACTGACCTGCCGACATCTCAATCCATTCCCGTACCTCAGCGCCCGTCAACAGCATGGCCTTGAGGGTGTTGGGGTAAACATAAAGATCCGCCACGTTTTTGATGGCCAATGGCCCGGCTGGGATGTCCGTGTAGTAGTCCCACCCCTGGCGCCCGCCCGTCTTGAACGGCGCCGCCGCCGACAGAACCGGGTACTTTTCGTAGTCCGTCCCTTGCATGGCGCGCTGGACGTAGGCTGTCTGCGCGTTGGAAACCACCTGAACCGAAGGGTCGTCACCCACCAGCGCAAAGTAGCTGTAAATGGGTGCGCTGCTAAAGGCCACTTTATTGCGCACGTATTCCAGTGTG
The DNA here is from genome assembly GCA_030645355.1 of Rhodoferax sp. Classification (GTDB taxonomy): domain Bacteria; phylum Pseudomonadota; class Gammaproteobacteria; order Burkholderiales; family Burkholderiaceae_C; genus Allorhodoferax. The sequence goes on from JAUSNJ010000170.1 coordinate 7,847, forward strand.
GCAGCATGTACGTCGCCAACGGTCTTTTCGACCATGGGATCAGGCGCAGCAACCGACTGGCGTGTGGTCCGGTCAAAGATCGGCCGGATAGACGCCTTGCTGTCGATGACTTTCCAGCTGCCGCTGGCGTTGTCCAGAGTGAAATCGATGACCCCCAGGTGGTCGCCCCAACGCCCGGGCATGACGGCTGCCACGCCGTTGATGGTGCCGCGCTCCAGGTTCACCTTGGGATAGTCGGCAAAGGCCTTGCTCGGAAATTCCGCATGGGCATGGCCGAACAACACCGCGTCGATGCCGGCAACCTCGGTCAGTGGGCCGACCGCGTTTTCAGAGAACCGCGCCACCGGCCCCTTCTCGAAACCCGCGTGCGGAATGGCAATCACCAGTTGCGCGCCCTGCGCACGCATCAGCGGCACATATTTCCTGGCAGTCTCCAATACATCTCTGGCGACAACCTTGCCCTCCAGATGCCCCTTGTCCCACTGCATGATTTGCGGCGGCGCAAACCCGATCACCCCGACCTTGATCGCGTGGGTCTTGCCTTGCGCATCGACCAATTGGCGATCGAGCAGCACATAGGGCGTGAAGGCGTGACGGGCCTGATCAGAATTGCGATGTTCGTCCGCCACATAGATGTTGGCATTGACATAAGGGAAATTGGCGCCCTTCAGCGAGCGGCGCAGAAAGTCCAGGCCGTAGTTGAACTCGTGGTTCCCGATGTTGGCCGCGTCGTAGCCCAACTGGTTCATGACCCGGTAGGCAGGGTGTGTTTCACCGTCCTTCAGCGGGCTGACCTTGGCGACAAAGTCCCCCATGGGATTGCCCTGCAGCAAGTCGCCATTGTCAAACAATAAGCTGTTGGGGGCTTCGGCACGTGCAGCCTTGATCAACGCAATGGCGCGGGCCAGACCGTACTGGTCCGTGGTCTTGTCCTGGTAGTAGTCGTAACTCAGCAGATTCATGTGCACATCGGTGGTCTCCAGAATGCGCAGGCGCACCTCGGCGCCCTGCCCGGCACTGCACAGCAGCAGGGCGAAACAGCCCAATCCGAACGCCCGGATGGCCTTTGAAGTCTTGATTGATTGCATACGCATGAATATCTCCACCTGACTGTGTGCTTTTTGGCAATCCGAGACTGTAACCAATCTGCGTGTGAGGTTGCCTATTTCCGATAAAGTGGGCCCATGACACGGTTAGACCACGACACGCAAACCACAAGTCCCCATTTGGGCAAACAACCGCAGTCGAAGACCGATTTATTCATTTCCTTTTCGAAGTTGGCGCTTCAGGGCTTTGGTGGGGTGCTGGCCATCGTGCAACGCGAGTTGGTGGAGAAAAAGCAATGGCTGACGCGGGAGGAGTTTCTGGAAGACTGGGCGGTCGCCCAGATTCTGCCCGGCCCCAATGTGGTCAATCTGTCGCTGATGATCGGTGACCGCTACTTTGGCTTCCGTGGCGCTTTGGCAGCGCTGGCGGGCATGCTGACCTTTCCCCTGGTCATCGTGCTGGTCCTGGCAGCGGTGTTTGGCGGCGTCGCAGACACTCCGGCCGCCCAGGGCGCGCTGCGGGGCATGGGAGCCGTGGCTGCAGGTCTGATCGCCGCCACGGGCATCAAACTGATAGGCGCGCTGCAGCACAACGTCATGGGGATGACGGTTTGCTGGGGCCTTGCTGTCTTGAGCTTTGTGGCCATTGGTCTGTTGCGCTGGCCATTGGTGTGGGTCTTGCTCGGCGTGGGCGGTATCGCGTGTCTTTGGGCCTATCGGTGCATGGAAGCCACCCAACCCACAGAGGGTGCACCATGACGACCGTCCTATCCAGTGCGGACTGGCTGGCTCTGCTGGTGCATTTCATGTCGCTGTCCCTGCTGGCGATTGGCGGCGCCATTACCACCGCCCCCGAGATGCACAACTATCTGGTCAACGACAAGGCATGGCTGACCGATAGCCAGTTCACGTCCTCCATCGCACTGGCGCAGGCGGCTCCTGGTCCCAATGTGCTGTTCATTGCCCTCTTGGGATGGAACGTCGGCATGAATGCAGGCGGCGGCATGGCGGCTGGTCCTCACGCCTGGTGGCTGGCGCTGGCCGGTGTGGGTATTGCGATGGTCGGCATTCTGCTGCCCAGCACCACGCTAACGTTTGCCGCCGCACGCTGGGGCCATCAAAACCGGGAACTGCGTGCCGTGCGGGCCTTCAAACAGGGCATGGCACCCATTGTCATCGCCCTGCTGATCGCCACGGGTTGGATACTGGCCGCCAGCCAGGGGAGCCCTGTGGAGCATTGGCAGGGGTGGCTGCTGACGGTGGTGACGGCCTTGCTGGTATGGCGCACCAAGCTGCACATGTTGTGGATGCTGGGCGCCGGTGCGGTGCTGGGAGCGCTGGGATTTTTATGATCTACGCCGCACGTCTTCAGCGCGGGTTTTCGAAGAAGACGTAGTTGCCCGCGTAGTCGCTGATTTCGAAATAGACTTTTTTCTCACCAGGATCGACCACCATGTTCAGGTTTTCATCCAGAACCCCATAGCCAAAACGGTAGGGCCTTGGCTTGTTGTCTTCCGTGCCCATGGCGGTGGAGAGCTTGTCGATCTTGATGAAGCGGCGTACCAGTTTGTCTCCGGCATAGACTTCCAGCACACCGTTGGTGCCGGTCCAGTTCTGGATATCGCGGCTGATCTTGTTTTGCTGCTCCTGGGTGCAAGCCGTAAGCAAAAATACAGTGCTAGCCCCCGTCAATATTGCACCTATAGCTACTGATTTGATAGCAAACATGATTCTTGCCTTAGACAGTACGCTGGCGCAACGCCTCGTACAAACACACACCGCTGGCCACCGACACGTTCAGACTCTCGACCGCACCGCGCATCGGAATGCTCACCAACGCATCGCAGGTCTTGGCCGTCAGCTGGCGCATGCCCTGCCCTTCAGCCCCCAGCACCAGCGCCACCGGGCCTTTGAGGTCGGCCTGGTACAGGGTGGAGGTTGCGGTGTCGCTGGTGCCAATGATCCAGATACTGCGTTCTTTCAGCTCATTGAGGGTGCGCGCCAGATTGGTAACCATGAAATAGGGCACCGTCTCGGCCGCTCCACTGGCCACCTTGGCGACGGTGGCGTTGATGCCCGCCGCGTGGTCCTTGGGGGCGATGACAGCATGCACGCCGGCACCGTCCGCAACCCGCAGGCAAGCGCCCAGGTTGTGCGGGTCGGTCACACCATCGAGCACCAGGATCAGCGGTGGCGTGCGTTGCTCGGGCGGCAGTTCGGCATTTGCGGCTTCCAGGTCTTCCAGCAACTCGTCCAGTGAATGCACTTGGGCGATGGGCTGCACTCGCGCCGCAATGCCCTGGTGCCCATGGCCACCGCACATTTTGGACAGACGGGCGCCATCGGACTCGATCAGCTTGACGCCAGCCTCATTGGCCCGGTCCAGAAAACTGCGCATGCGGGCGTCGCGCCGGGTGGGCTCGAAATGGATTTCAATAATCGATTGGGGGGCCGTCTTGAGACGCACGCCCAGGGCATGGAAGCCGAAAAGAACTTTGGATGAAGACATGGACCGATTATCGCGGCTAGACCAATTGCCCGGCCTCGATCGTGATCCGACGGTCGCACCGCTGCGCGATGGCACGGTCATGGGTCACCAGGACCAGGGTCGTGCCCTGCTCCCGGTTCAGATCAAACATCAGCTCCATGATCTTCTCGCCGGTCGCAAAGTCCAGGCTACCGGTGGGCTCGTCAGCCAGCAGGACCGCCGGGTGCACCACAAAGGCACGGGCCAGGGCCACGCGTTGCTGTTCACCACCACTGAGCACCTTCGGGTAGGACGCAAGACGCTGCGACAGGCCCACGCGGGCCAGCATCTCCGTGGCGGCCTTGCGGGCGTCGCTGCGTGCAGCAAGCTCCAGTGGCAACATGACGTTTTCCAGCGCCGTCAGATTACCCAACAACTGAAAGCTTTGAAACACAAAGCCCACTTTGTTGGCGCGTAATCCGGCACGTTCGTCTTCATCCATGGCAAAGAGGTCGGCGCCCGCCAGTCGCACGGTTCCGCTGGTGGGCGTGTCCAAACCGGCGATGATGGACAACAGGGTACTCTTGCCGGAACCGGAGGCACCCACGATGGCCGCAGTTTCCCGCGCATTGAGCGCAAAATCGATATCGCGCAAAATCTCCAGTGTGCCGGTTGAATCCGTCACGGATTTGCATATATGTTCGACAGAAATAATTACTTCACGCATGGGGCTCTCTTTGATTCGACGACACTGTATCGCGCTTGGCCTGTTGGCAACGTTTGCGGGGACTTTACCCGCGGGGGCAGCGCAGCCTGCGGGCCGCATGGCGACCATTTTGGTGGTGGGGGACTCATTGAGTGCCGAGTATGGCCTCAAACGCGGCAGCGGCTGGGTGGCTCTGATGGAGCAGCGCCTGGCCCAGGAGAAGTTGGCCGCGAAGGTCGTCAATGCCAGCATCAGCGGCGACACGACCTCCGGTGGGCGCTCGCGCCTGGCGGCCCTGTTGAAACAACACCGTCCAACCTTGGTCATTTTGGAGCTGGGTGGTAACGATGCACTGCGCGGCTTGCCCCTATCCATGACCCAGGACAACCTACAGGCCATGAGCCAGGCGGCACTCAACGCGGGTGCCAAGGTATTGTTGGTCGGAATGCAAATGCCACCGAATTACGGGCAGGACTATGGCGCACGCTTTGCAGCCATGTATGCCACCGTGGCCAAAGCCAACAAGGCAGCACTGGTGCCGTTCTTGTTGAAAGATGTTGCCGATGGCCCGGACGCAGCACGCCTGTTCCAGAACGACCGCATCCATCCGAATGAAGCAGCGCATCCCCTGATCCTCAACAATGTGTGGCCTTCCGTGAAGAAACTGATTGCATGAGCCTGACCCTTATGAACGCCGCCGATGTGCTGGCGCAACTCGATACCTTCGACACCGTCATCGACGCCCGCAGCGAGAGTGAATTTGCGCTGGACCATTTACCTGGCGCCGTGAACTGGCCCACACTCAATGACGAAGAGCGCAAGCTGATCGGCACAATGTACGTGCAGGTGAACCAGTTCGAGGCCAAGAAGCGCGGTGCGGCTTTGGCGGCCCGCAATATCGCCGCGCACATCGAACGCGAGGTGATTGACAAACCCCGCGAGTGGAAGCCGCTGGCATATTGCTGGCGCGGCGGAAAACGCAGTGGTTCCCTGTCCTTGGTCCTGGACCAGATCGGTTTTCGGGTCACGTTGGTCGAGGGCGGCTACAAGGCCTTTAGAGCCGCGATGCTGCTCGATATTCCGCGGCAAGTGGCGCGGCTCCATTTTCAGGTGGTGTGTGGAACAACCGGGTCGGGCAAGACCCGGCTGCTGCAGGCCCTGGCCATCGCAGGCGCCCAGGTGCTGGACCTGGAGGCCCTGGCCAACCACCGCAGCTCGGTATTGGGCGCTATTCCCGGTTTGGCACAGCCGTCACAGAAACACTTTGACAGCCTGGTGTGGGACGCCCTGCGTGGTTTTGATACGGATCGACCCGTGTTCGTGGAGAGCGAAAGCAAAAAAGTGGGCAATGTGGCGGTGCCCACCACGCTGGTGGAGCGCATGCGGGAAAGTCCCTGCCTGGACCTGAATTTGCCGATGGACGAGCGGGTGGCGCTGTTGATGGAAGACTACGATTTTTTTGTCAAGGACAGCGCGCACTTTTGCGAGCGGCTGGATGTATTGGCAGAATTCCGCGGCAAAGCCGTGGTTCAGGCCTGGAAGGAACAGGTGGCCAGCGGCAATGTGGAGTCAGTCGTGCGCGATTTGCTGACTCAGCACTACGACCCAGTCTATTTGCAGTCCATGCAACGCAATTTCCGCCAATACCCGCAGGCCCTGTCCATCGCGCCAAGTGATCGGTCTCTGGGGGCCATGCGGCAATTGGCGGAGGAATTGTTGAAGGCTTAGCCGGCCTGCGGGTCGGGTGCCTGCGTGGGATCGATGGGTGACTCGGCATCCATGGGAGCGCCGTCCTCACCGGGGCCATGGGTCTTGCGCTCGTTCTTTTCCTTGAGCTTGTCTTCTTTTTTGCGCTTTTTCGCCAGTTCTTTCTGACGTTTTTCGTATCCGTAATTGGGTGTTGCCAAGGTGTACTTTCTATAGTTGCCGACACTTTACCATCTCGGGGTCAGCCAGCCGTTGAATCCGGCAACCAATCGACCGCGCCACGGTAGGCATGCCAGCTGGCGTGCCCCAGCATCGGGCCACTGATCAGCAGGCCCAGGCCCCAGGGGAGCAACAACGAAGCGGTTACCAGAATCGTGATCAACGCACCCCAGAGCAACATCACACCGGTGTTGTGGAAAAACACTTCGATACTGGTGATGGCGGCCGATATCGCATCGGTATCACGATCCAGAATCATCGGAATGGACACCACGGCGATGGCAAACACCAGCACGGCGAACGCGCCACCCACAATGGTGTAGGCAGCCACAAACTCCCAGTTCTCCGGATTGAACACGGCTTGCACCACGCTGCTGGTGGACGGCATGCCCGTGTTGAAAAAGACCGCGAAAACCACCAGTGACGCCCTGCCCCACAAGAGCTCGAGGACGATCAGCACCAGGACCAGCATGCCCATGCTGCGCACATGGTTCTCCCAGCAGGTCAACGAAGCGCCCAGTTCGGGCAGCAAGCCCTGCTCGCGCCTGCGGCTGACGTCATACAGGCCCATAGCCAGGAATGGGCCGAGCAACAAGCAGCCCGATGCGATCGACATGGTGTATTCGGGCTTGGACCGGAACACCGCGCCCAATACCAAGGCCATGAACCAGAAACACGAGCCATAAAAGGCCGCAATACCCGGGTGGGCCTTCAGATCACGCCACCCTGCCATTACCCATCGCATCAAATCGACGGGGCGCAATGGACGAATGCGCTTCTTGGGCGCATCGGACGGTGGAGGAATATACGGCGCTGGGGCTTGCTCGATGTTGGATTGACTCATGTCAACAGCCTAATCGCTGCGAACGCCCTCGCCTATTGCGGAAAACACTGAATCAGCGCAGATACTGCAAGGCCTGCGTCAAATCCGCTTGAAGATCTTCGACTGCTTCCAGTCCGACAGAAAAACGCACAATGGTCCCTTTGGCAATGTGGGCAGGCCAGGCCGTGCGCATGGCCTCCAGTTCATAGGGCACCACCAGGCTGATGGGGCCACCCCAGCTATAGCCCAAGCGGAACAGCCGCAATGCGTCACAAAACGCATCCACCTGGGTCTGGCTGTACTGTTTGTCGAGCACCACACTGAACAGGCCCGCCGCCCCACCGGCTTCGTTCTTGCACAACGCTTGCCAATGGGAATGCCCCGGAGACGCTTCCAAGGCGGGATGCAAAACCTGCGCAAATTCAGGTCGTGTCTGGCACCAGCGCGCGAGCGCCCTGGCACCAGCGTCGTGTGCGGCGTAGCGCAAAGCCATGCTGGGCAAAGCGCGCAACACGGCCTCCGCATCATTGGCGCCAACCCCCAGACCCAGGCGCATATGGGTCAGCTTGAGCCGCAAATGCAGCCCCGCGTCCCGCGTGATGACACTGCCCATGAGCACGTCACCGCCGCCACTGGGGTACTTGGTCAGGGCATGGGCCGATATATCGACGCCCCAGCCGGGCTCGGCATCGGGCAACAGATCAAAGGGCTTGAATGCCAGGCCCGCACCCCAGGTGTTGTCCAGTGCTACCCTAACCCCCTTGCGCTTGCACACCCTGACCAGCGCGATCAAATCGGGAAACTCCAGCGTGACCGAACCGGCCGCCTCGACCCACACCAGGCGGGTACGCTCGGACACTCTGGCCTCCAGGTCATGCGGGTCCATGGGGTCGTAGTACTGGTGCGTGATGCCCCAGTCTTTGAGCTCGCCTTCGACCAGTGTCTTGTTGGGGCCGTAGGCGTTGTCTGGAATCAGGACTTCATCCCCGGACCTGAGCAGCGACAGGGCGACCAGAGCCACTGCGGCCAGGCCACTGGGCGCCAGCAGGCACTGCAGGCCGCCTTCCAGCGTGCACAGACGCTCCTCCAGGGCATAGGTCGTCGGCGTGCCGTGCAGCCCATAGGTGTAAGCCGACTTGTCCTTCCACTCCCGGCTACGCATCGCCGCGACCGAGGGGAAAAAGACGGTAGAGGCTTTGAAAACACCCGGCTGGGGCGCGTCAAACCCGGATGGCGCCACATAGGGGTGGTGAATCAAGCGAGTGATGGGATCCTGCATCTCAATCCTCAAGTCGGGCGCGCGCCAGGGCTATACGCTCCACTTCTGGATAAGCTGCTCGGGGCGCAAGGCGTCATAGCTCTCGAACGGCTGGTGAATCCAGGGGTTGGTGGGCAGGTATTCCACCGAATAGTCGGGCGTGAATTTGGACAGCGCCTTGGTCCAGATCACAGCACTGCGCAGCTCAGTAATGGGCGCGTAATCGTGCCTCAACTGGTGCACCACGGCGTTCAAAGTATGGCCGGAGTCGGCCAGATCGTCGACCAGCAGGACCCTGCCTGCAATCTCACCCTTGGGCGTGGTGATGAAGCGCGCGATGTCCAGGTTGCCCTGCTGCGTTCCGGCATCGGCCCGGTAGGAACTGGTGGACATGATCGCCAGCGGTTTGTCGAACACACGCGAGAGGATGTCACCCGGACGCATGCCGCCGCGCGCCAAGCACAAGATGGTGTCGAACTGCCAACCCGACTGGTGGATCTTGATCGCCAGCTTTTCAATCAGGTTGTGGTACTCGTCGTAGCTCACATAGAGGTGCTTGCCGTCTTCTGTCAACATGGTTTGCTCCTAATTTTATAGCTATCTACGCAATATTCACGAGGGCTAGAGCCCTATTTCACTCAAAGGTATTGCCGAAAAACTCAATCGGCGAGGTAGGGGTGGCGCATCATGATGGTGTGGTCCCGGTCCGGGCTGGTAGACACCATGTGGATGGGCACTCCGGTCACCTGCTCGATGCGCTGCAGGTACAGGCGCGCCGCCACGGGCAGCTTGTCATATTGGGTCACGCCCACAGTACTATCGCTCCAGCCTTCCATAACCTCGTACACCGGTTTGCAGCGCTCAATGTCGTCCGCACCCATAGGCAGGATGTCGATCACTTCGCCGTCCATCTCGTAACCGGTGCACAGCAGCAGTTCTTTCAGGCCGTCCAGCACGTCCAGCTTGGTGATGCAAAGGCCCGACAGACCATTGACCTGCGCGGAGCGCTTAAGCAGCGCCGCATCAAACCAGCCGCAGCGGCGCGAACGTCCGGTGGTGACGCCCTTTTCCGCACCCACGGTACTCATGTGGTAGCCCGGCGTACCCGGCGTTTCCCAGTCGAGTTCGGTGGGAAACGGTCCACCGCCAACGCGGGTGCAATAGGCCTTGGTGATGCCCAGGATGTAGTGCAGCATGCCAGGCCCCACACCAGAACCCGCCGCGGCGTTGCCCGCCACGCAGTTGCTGGATGTGACATAGGGATAGGTACCATGGTCCACGTCCAGCAGCGTGCCCTGCGCACCTTCAAACAGCAGGTTGGCACCATGGTGGTGGGCTTCATTAAGTTCGCGCGACACGTCAGCCATCATGGGCTTAAGCAGTTCCGCGTGGCGCATGGCCTCGGCGTACACCGGTTCAAACAGCACCTTGCCGTCTGCCATATAGGGCGCCAAGGTTGGACCGAAGTCGAAAGCCGCCGAGCCCAGGTAGCTGGTGAGCACATGGTTGTGCAAGTCCAGCAGTTCGTGCAACTTGGCCGCAAAACGCTCGGGGTATTTCAGATCCTGCACGCGCAACGCACGGCGTGCGATCTTGTCTTCATAGGCCGGGCCAATGCCGCGGCCGGTGGTGCCAATCTTGGCGTTGCCACCTTTTTCTCGCGCTGCTTCACGGGCCACGTCCAGTGCGGCGTGGAAAGGGAGGATCAGCGGACAGGCTTCGCTGATGCGCAGGCGCGAACGCAGTTCCACACCCACCTTCTCAAGGCCTTCAATTTCTTCAAACAATTTGGCGCAGGACAACACCACACCGTTGCCGATGTAGCACTTGACGCCCGGGCGCATGATGCCGCTGGGGATCAGGTGCAAGGCGGTTTTCACGCCATTGATCACCAGCGTGTGGCCGGCATTGTGGCCCCCTTGAAAGCGTACGACGCCCTGCGAGCTCTCCGTGAGCCAGTCGACCAGCTTGCCCTTGCCCTCATCGCCCCATTGGGTTCCGACGACGACGACGTTGCGTCCTTTGGTGGTATTCATTTGGATGTTTCTCAGATAGCTTGTACAACCCATTGACCCGCAGCCTGGAGCAGCTCGCGATCACAATGGAACTCATCAACTTGACTTTCGTGTCCGGGCAAGACACAGACCACGGTTTCCCCCTGGCGACGCAGCGATGCAATTGCTGCACGCAGTTCGGCGGCCTCACCCCAGGGTGCACGGATGGCGGCCCGCAAGGGGCGTTCAGCCGCAACCGTGGTCAGCGCCTTGATATCCAGGCTGAACCCCACGGCGGGACGTTTGCGCCCAAAGACCTTGCCGACTTCGTCGTAGCGGCCGCCGCGCGCCAGCGCATCGCTGGCCCCGGGGGCATACATGGAGAACATGGCGCCGCTGTAGTAGGCATAGCCCCGCAAATCGGCCAGATCGAACGATACGCTGGCGCCTGCCAAGTGACTTGCCAGCCACTTCAAATGGGCCAACGCCGCGTGAATGTCCGGCAGCGCAGGCAATACCTTTTGAGCATCCTCCAATACCGTGGCATCGCCGTACAGCTGCAAGAGGTCCGTCAATGCGCCAGAAGTGGCCGCTGGCGCATGGCGCAACAAGCTTTTGAGTTCACTCGCATCCTTTGCCGCCAGAGCTGCGTGGATTTGTGCGCGCTGCGTGGCATCCAGAGGGATGTCTTTAAGCAGCGCATGCACGATTCGGGCGTCGGCCATATCGACGCCAATGGCACCGATCTGCGCGACCTTGAGTGAATCGAGTGCCAGCGTCAGAATTTCCAGATCGGCTTCGAGCCCGCTGTGGCCGTATATCTCGGCGCCAAATTGCAGGGGTTCACGGGTCGCGTGCGGACCACTGGGGCGGGTATGCAGGACTGGACCGCAATAGCACAGCCGGGTCACACCCTCACGGTTGAGCAGATGCGCGTCAATGCGGGCCACCTGGGGGGTGCTATCGGCCCGCAGGCCCATCATGCGTCCCGACAATTGATCGACCAACTTGAACGTCTGCAGGTCCAAAGCCTCGCCGGTTCCAGACAGCAATGACTCCAGGTGTTCCAGCAAGGGCGGCATGACCAGCTCGTAGCCATAGCAGCGCGCCATGTCCAGCAGGTCCCTACGTATTTCTTCGATGTGGCGCGCCTCGGAGGGCAGCACATCGGCAATGTGATCCGGTAAGACCCAAGCAGACATGTGAAAAGTGGAGGCTATTAAAACCGTGATTTTACCGGGCTTGGTGCCCGGATTTCAGGGCGCCAACCACCAAATCATCATCAATCCACCCAAGATGCTGAAGAGTGCGAAAAAACGAATCTGCCCGTCACCCAGCAGCAGCAACTGCGCGAACATCTTGCGCCACCCGGCAGGCGAAACAAAGGGAAACAGGCCCTCAATGACCAGCACCAGGGCAATGGCCAGCCAGATCGTATCGCCGCTCAAAATTTACTTCTTGGGCGTTGCAGCGGGACTGGTACCGCCGCGCAATACCTTGAAGAACTCGGACGAGGACGGATCCAGAACCATGACGTCGCTCTTGTTGGCGAAGCTGGCCTTGTAGGCGTCCAGGCTGCGATAGAACTGGGCAAACTGGGGATCGCGTCCAAAGGCCTCCGCATAAATGCGGGCGGCTTCGGCATCGCCCTCGCCCTTGATTTTCTGGGCATCACGGTAGGCATTGGCCACTGTAACTTCGCGCTGGCGATCAGCGTCAGCGCGTATTTTTTCACCTTCA
>JAUSNJ010000172.1 GCA_030645355.1 Rhodoferax sp.
CGACATTTACGCCAATGTGCTGCGCAACCACCGCGGTGGCGGCAAGGACAGCGCCAGCTACGCCGGCCTGCAGCAGCGCCTGCAGGAGGCGCGCTGGTTCATCAAGAACATCCAGCAGCGCTTTGACACCATCCTGCGCGTCAGCACGGCCATCGTGGAGCGGCAAAAAAGCTTTTTCACGCACGGCGAGCTGGCCATGCGGCCCCTCGTCCTGCGCGAGATTGCCGACGAGCTGGGCCTGCACGAGTCGACCATCAGCCGTGTAACCACGGCCAAGTACATGGCGACGCCGTTTGGCACCTTCGAGCTGAAGTATTTCTTCGGCTCCGGCCTGGGCACCGAGTCCGGCGGCAATGCCTCCAGCACCGCGGTGCGCGCGTTGATCAAGCAATTCATCAGTGCCGAGAGCAATGCCAAGCCCCTGAGCGACAACCAGATTTCCGAAATGCTGAAAGAGCAGGGCATCGAATGCGCCCGCCGCACCGTGGCCAAATACCGCGAGGGGCTGAAGATTGCTCCCGCTTCATTGAGGAAAGCCTTGTGAATCAGCTCCAGATTTTTCTCCCCTGCGCCGCTGGCGTGGAAGACCTGCTGGCCGCCGAGGTCCATGACCTGACCGGCTTGATGGGCCAGGACCTGTTGACCCGCCGCGGTGGCGTGATGGCGCGGGCCTCTTGGCGCGACGCGATGCGCCTGAACCTGCACAGCCGCCTCGCGCAGCGCGTGCTGGTGCAGTTGTCGTACACCGACTACCGCAACGAGCAGGACCTGTACCGCGCCGCCAGCGAGGTGGCGTGGGAGATCTGGTTCACGCCCAAGCAGTCGATCAAGGTCGAGGTCACGGCGCAGCACAGCCCGCTCACCAGCCTGAACTTTGCCGGACTGAAGATCAAGGACGCGGTGTGCGACCGTTTCCGCGACAAGGCCCACGGCGTGCGCCCCGACGTCAACACGCAGTGGCCCGACGTGCGCATCTACGCCCACCTGACCACCGACACCTGCTCGCTGTACATCGACACTTCCGGCGAGCCGCTGTTCAAGCGCGGCTGGCGCGAAGACAAGGGCGAGGCGCCGCTGAAGGAAACCCTGGCCGCCGCCATGATTGCCGCCAGCGGCTGGGCCGATGGCGACGAAGACCTGCTGCCGCTGTACGACCCCTGCTGTGGCAGCGGCACCATTGCCATCGAGGCCGCCCAGATCGCCTGCAACATCGCGCCGGGCATGCTGCGCCGCTTTGCGTTCGAGAAGTACATTCCGTTCCAGCAACACGTCTGGGACGGCATCAAAGCCGAGGCCGCCGCCGCCGTGGTCAAGCCGGAACCCGGACAAAAGCCATTGATTTACGGCAGCGACGTGTCACACCGCATGGTGGACTTTGCGCAGCGCAATGCGGAGCGCGCCGGCGTAGCCGACGTCATCGAGTTCCGCGGCGGCGACGCACTGCAGCGCATGCCACCCACCGACGTGCCGGGCGTCATGTTGCTGAACCCGCCCTACGGTGAGCGCATTGCGGTGGGCGGCGTCAGCGGCGCGGGTGCCAGGCGCTCAGGCGCACCCAACCGCGGTGACCGCATCGACGCGCCCTTGCCAGACTTCGAAGCCCAGAGCGGCGCGCGCGAGCAGGCGGTGACCGAGGACGGTGGTGAATTCTTCAGCCAGCTGGCTACCCACTGGAAGAAGAACTACAGCGGCTGGACCGGCTGGATTCTGACCCCGGATCTGAAACTGCCCAGCAAGATGCGCCTGAAAGAATCGCGTCGCGTGCCGATGTGGAACGGACCCATCGAATGCCGCATGTTCCGCTTCGATATGGTCAAGGGTACCGCGCGTGAAAAGCGATAGCGTCGTCCTCGACACCAACATCGTCCTCGACGCCTTCATCTTCAACGATCCCGCCGCCCAGCCCCTGCGCGAGGGCCTGCAAAGCGGCGCCCTGCAGTGGATTGCCACCTCGCCCATGCGCATTGAGCTGGCACGCGTGCTGGCCTACCCCAAAATCGTCAAGCGGCTGGCGTACTACCAGCTCAACGAAGCGTCCGTGCTGGCGCAGTTCGACACACTGGCCCGCATCGTCGACGTCGCCCCCAAGGCCGGCGCCACCTGCAAGGACGCCGATGACCAGAAGTTCATCGATCTGGCGGTGGCCCACCAGTGTCTGTTGCTCAGCAAGGATCAGGCCGTGCTGTGTATGACAAAACGCCTGCTAGCCCTCGGATCCATTGTGAAGACAGCTATCAAAAACGTAGCGTAACGTGGGGACGTTGGCCTATGCGGTATGCAGCGCAAAACTATCCGCGCTGGCCAGTGGCCAGACCTGCTGGAAGATCAGCGGCAAGGTGTGAAAGTCGTCGCGCAGCAAGGCGCCGTTGGGCAGCTGCGTCAGGATCAACTGTGCCAGTGACTTGACCTTGTGGTCCGATCCCCGGCGCACGATGTGGTGGGGCGTGATGGCGTGCGGATGGTCCAGCCCGGCGGCCTGCACCAGCTCCTTGAGCGCGTGCAGGGTTTCCTGGTGAAAGTTGTAGACCCGCTCGGCCTTGTCGGTGACGACCAGCGACTGCTGGCGCAACGGGTCCTGGGTCGTCACGCCGGTGGGGCAATGGCCGGTGTGGCAGTGCTGGGCCTGCAGGCAGCCCAGCGCGAACATGAAGCCGCGCGCGCTGTTGCACCAGTCGGCGCCCAGGGCCATCAGGCGGACCATGTCAAAGGCGCTGACCACCTTTCCGGCAGCGCCGATCTTGATTTTGTCTCGCAGTTTCACGCCGCGCAGCGTGTTGTGCACCAGTAGCAATCCCTCTTGCAGCGGAGCGCCCACATGGTCGGTGAACTCCTTGGGCGCCGCGCCGGTGCCGCCCTCTGCTCCGTCCACGACGATGAAGTCCGGCGTGATGCCGGTGGCGAGCATGGCCTTGACGAGGGCAAACCACTCCCAGGGGTGGCCAATGCACAGCTTGAAGCCGGTGGGCTTGCCGCCCGACAGTTCGCGCAGGCGGGCAATGAAATGCATCATTTCCACCGGTGTGGAGAACGCGCTGTGCGCGGCCGGCGAGATGCAGTCCACGCCCTCGGGCACGCCGCGCGCCTGGGCGATTTCTGCCGTCACCTTGGCGCCCGGCAGCATGCCGCCGTGCCCGGGCTTGGCGCCCTGGCTGAGTTTGAGTTCAATCAGTTTGACCTGGGGGTCGGTGGCATTGGCGGCAAATTTCTCGGGGCTGAACGTGCCGTCGTCATTGCGGCAGCCAAAGTAGCCCGAGGCCACCTCCCAGACCAGGTCGCCGCCGTGCACGCGGTGGTGCTTGGAGATGGAGCCTTCACCGGTGTCATGTGCAAAGCCGCCACGCCGGGCCCCTGCGTTGAGCGCCAGAATGGCATTGGCACTCAAGGCGCCAAAGCTCATGGCCGAGATGTTGAACACGCTCATGGAGTACGGCTGCGCACAGTCCGGCCCCACGCTGATGCGAAAGTCGTGCGATGGCAGGGTGGTGGGCGCCAGCGAATGGTTGATCCACTCATAGCCCTCGGCATGCACATCGAGCTGTGTGCCAAAGGGCCGTTTGTCGGGATCACCCTTGGCGCGCTGGTAGACCAGGGAGCGCTGCGAGCGCGAAAACGGCGCGGACTCGTTGTCGCTCTCAATGAAATACTGGCGGATTTCGGGGCGCACATACTCCAGCATGAAGCGGATATGGCCAATGATGGGATAGTTGCGCAGGATGGAGCGCTTGCTCTGGCGCAGGTCAAACACGCCGAGCACCACCAGGGCCGAGAACAGCAGCAAGGGCCCGAAGCCGACACCAAAGGCAATCACACTGAAACCACTGAGCAGCAGCGCAAACACGCACAGGCCCATGGCCGTGTAGCGCACCGGGAACAGGGAGTTCAGGTAGTTGAGCATCGTGGGGTGTTCCTGGCGTGCGAAAGGTGGGCGGTGGCCCGACAATAGCAGTCAATCACACCCATGCAAAATGGTGTAAACCCGTTCCACCCCGCGCATCGAGGCATCCCATGCAATACAACACACCCATTCCCCACGCACCTGTCTCCCCAGCCAAGGCCCAGCCATCCGGGGAAACCCACGCGGCGCCCGTTGCCGTCAGCGCCGAGCAGTTTGACGAGATCGACGCGATCCTGGACGACCTGCGAACCCGCTACGACGAAACGCCGCAGTGGGAATTCTGCGAAGGCTTCATGGCCGCACTGATTCGCTGCCGACGTGCCATTCCCCAGGCCGAGTACCTGGACGTGCTGCTCGCCGTGCCCGAAGCGGGTGCGGTGCCGGTGGTGTCGTCCGACGATGACAGTGGCACGGTAGACGACGGCGTGGGGTCATTTGCCGACGCCGCGCAGCGCGCGCGCTTCCTGCAAATCTGGGACCAGCGCTGGGCCGAGGTCGTGGCCGCGCTCGATACCCCCATCGAGACCCTGGAAGACGAGACCGCCTACCACCCCGAAGTCATGGATGTGCGCGGCGCCATGGCCGAATTGACCGACGCCGAACGCGCCGAACTGCCCGATGAAGCGCTACCGGCCTTTGGCCAGGTTTGGGCGCTGGGCTTCATGTTCGCGGTCGAGGCCTGGGCCGATGAGTGGGTCGAGCCCAGCGACAAAAAAGCCGCCAAGTGGCATGACGTGGCTCTGCAGGCCATCGTCGCCCTGACCGAGGACGACACCGAGGAACCCGAGCTGTCGCCGTTCAGCGAGGACGGCCCGCCCTCCATGAGCACAGCCCGGCTCAACGCTTTTGCCGACGCCGTGTGGTCGGTCTATGACCTGCGCGAAATCTGGCGCGGCATAGGCCCGCGTGTGGAGACCTTGCGGCGTGCCGATGTGCCGGGGCGCAATGACCCGTGCTACTGCGGCAGCGGCAAGAAATACAAGAAGTGCCACGGCGCCTGAGACGCGCCGACCTTGGGCCAAGCGACTGGGCCACGCGACAGGTTGCCACTGGCGCGTGGGCGGGCTACGATGCGCCGAGGGACCGTTGGAAGCATGCGCTGCAGTCGACAGCGCAGCGATGAATTGTTTTGCCCGAGGAGTTTTTCATGAACGTTTCCGCCTGGAAAGTCAGCACACGACTGACTGTTGGATTTGGCGTGGTGTGCGCCCTGTTGCTGCTCATTGTCGGCATTGGCCTGGCGTCCTTGAGCCGGCTGCACAACACCACGGTAGAAATGGTGGATGGGCACATTCCCTCGATGGATGCGTCTATTACCATCTTGGGGCAGGTCGATGCCATTGCGATCGCCTTGCGCGACATGATGCTGAGCGCGGACGCGGCGGATCGGCAAAAGCAGGTCGAGATCATTACCCAGGCGCGCAAAGTGATCGGCAAGAATCTTGAAACGCTGGAGAATAACGAGACCGCTGGCAAGGGCAAGGAGGCGCTGCTGCGCATCCGGGAGCAACGCGCCAAATACGTTGCCGGGCAGGATGCACTTATGGCCCTGATCCTGGCCGACAAGGCAGACGAGTCAAAAGCATATCTGGCGAGCCAGTTGCGCCCGGTGTTGGGCGCCTACAAGGATGCCATCGCGGCCCTGTCGGGTCTGCAGAGGCAGGAGATTGATGAAGCCGCCACGGCGGATGCCGCGCTGTACTCGCAGACCCGTTCGGTATTGATCGGCCTGGGCGTGCTGGCGTTGACTTTGGCCGCCGGCTTGGGGGCGCTGATCACCCGCAGCCTGCTCAAGGAGCTCGGTGGCGAGCCCAGCGAAGCCGCTGAAATGGCCCGTGCCGCAGCGCAGGGGGACTTCACGCACACGGTGACGGTTCGCCTCGGCGACACGGCGAGCCTGCTGGCCAGTCTGGGTGCCATGCAGGGCAGCCTGGCCAACGTGGTCAGCACGGTGCGCCACGGCTCCGAAGGCGTGGCCACGGCCAGTGCCGAAATTGCCCAGGGCAACAACGACCTGTCGGCCCGCACCGAGCAGCAGGCCAGCGCTCTGGAGCAAACGGCCGCCTCCATGGAAGAGCTGGGCGCCACCGTCAAACAGAATGCCGACAGTGCCCGCCAGGCCAACCAGCTGGCGCAGAGTGCGTCCACGGTGGCCATCAAGGGGGGCGAGGTGGTGGGCCAGGTGGTCGAAACCATGAAGGGCATCAATGAATCGAGCCGCAAGATCTCGGACATCATCAGCGTCATTGACGGCATTGCGTTCCAGACCAACATCCTGGCGCTCAACGCCGCAGTGGAAGCGGCCCGCGCCGGCGAGCAGGGCCGGGGCTTTGCGGTGGTAGCCAGCGAGGTGCGGTCCCTTGCCGGGCGCAGTGCCGAGGCGGCGAAGGAAATCAAGTCGTTGATCAATGCCAGCGTGGAGCGGGTCGAGCATGGCACCACGCTGGTCGACCAGGCCGGTGTCACGATGACGGAGGTGGTGGGTTCCATCCGCCGGGTCACCGACATCATGGGCGAGATAAGTGCCGCCAGCAACGAACAGTCCATGGGCGTGGCGCAGGTGGGTGAGGCCGTCACGCAAATGGACCAGGCCACACAGCAAAATGCGGCGCTGGTCGAGGAAATGGCGGCCGCCGCCAGCAGCCTCAAGGGTCAGGCCCAGGAGCTGGTGCAGGCCGTCGCATTCTTCAAGGTCGGCGGCGCGGCTCAGCACGCCAGCCTGCCCCGCACGGCGGTGCGCTCCAGCGTTCCCAGTGCCAAGCCGTTCAAGGGGGATGAGCGCCGTGTGCTGACCGCCTCCGCGGGTGCGCGCAAACCAGCTGCTTAAATCACGTGCGGCAGGGCTTCGGCCAAGAAGTCATACACCGCACGGATGCGCCGGTTGGTACGGATCTCGCGGTGCACGGCCAGCCACATCGGCAGGTCGGGCACGTTCAGCGCGCCCGGTAGCACCCGCACGACATCGGTGTCCGTGCGGGCCATGTAGTCGGCCAAAAAGCCAATTCCGAGTCCGGCACGCACGGCCTGCCATTGCACGATGAAGTCATCGGTGCGTAGCGCAAACGCCTCGGGGCCGACTGCGTAACCCATGGCCTGAAAGCCCTGCAGGATGGCGGTGTCCGTGTCGCTGCCAATCAAGTCGTGCTGCAGCAGATCGGCGGGTTGGCGGATGGCGCTGCGCCGCGCCAGGTAGCTGCGGTGGGCGTAGGCCCCCACGCCTACCGTGCCAATTTTTTTGGCCACCAGCGTGCCTTGCTCGGGGCGCACCATGCGGACAGCAATGTCGGCCTCGCGGCGCAGCAGGTTGGACACCTGGTTGCTCGACACCAGTTCCACCTGGATATCGGGCAGGGCCAGACGCATGCGGGCCAGCAGGGGCGGCATCAGCTGCACCGCCACCGGCACACTGGCCGTGATGCGAACCGTACCCGTGGTCTGCAATTGCGCACCACTGAGCGTGCGCGTCAGTTGCAGGGCGCCGGATTCCATCTCGCGCGCCGATTCCGCCAGTTGCAGCGCGGTGGCCGTGGGCACCAGGCCGCGCCCGGTGCGCTCGAACAGCACCACGCCGAGCTGGCTTTCCAGCTCTGCGATATGCCGGCCCAGCGTGGGCTGGCTGGTTTTGAGCAGGCGCGCCGCTGCCAGCAAACTGCCCTGGTCCAGCGCGGCGAGGAAGGAGCGGATCAGGCTCCAGTCGAAGGAAGTCTGCATGGTGGTATTCAAATGTGCATAGCTGGTGTAAAAATATATGCAATTGTGCAATGCGCCGGAACTTTCCACAATGGAGCCATCCATCCCTCAACCACCCGGAAACACCATGCACACCACCGCACCGAACACCGTACTGATTCTGGGCGCCCGCGGCCGCTTTGGCCTGGCCACCGCCCGCGCCTTTGCCGATGCCGGTTGGCGCGTGCTAGGGCAGACCCGTGTGGGCGCGCAAGTGCCCGCCGCCGGGTCCATCGAATGGCTGGGCATCAACCTGCACGACACGCAGGAGCTGGTGCAGGCCGCGCGCGGCGCCACGGTGGTGGTGCATGCGCTGAACCCGGCCTACACCAACACCGCCTGGCAAACGCAGGTGCTGCCCATGACCGAGGCGGCGATTGCCATCACCCGCGCGCTGGGCGCCACGCTGATGGTGCCGGGCAATGTGTACAACTTCGGGGCCACCATGCCGGCCGTGCTGCGCGAGGACACGCCCCAGCGGGCGCGCACCGTCAAGGGCCAGGTGCGCATCCAGATGGAGGCGCTGCTGCAGCACTCCGGGGTGCGTTGCGTGGTCATCCGCGCCGGGGACTTCTTTGGCAGCGGCCAGGGCACCTGGTTCGATACCGCGATGGTCAAGGACATCCGCAAGGGCGTGTTCACCTATCCCGGCACACCCGATGTGTCCCGGGCCTGGGCCTACTTGCCCGATCTGGGGCGTGCCTTTGTCGCGGTGGCGCAGCGGCGCGCCGCGTTGCAGCCGTTTGACGTGTTGCACTTTGCCGGCCACCGCATCACCGGCCAACGCTGGCTGGACGTGCTGACACCGGTGGCCCGCGCGCAGGGCTGGGTGCCGGCCGGTGCCGCGCTGAAACGCGGGAGCCTGCCCTGGGCCATCATCCGGATCGGAGCGCTGTTTGTTCCCACCTGGGCCGCCCTGTTGGAGATGCGCTACCTGTGGCAAACACCGCATGCGCTGGCCAACGACAAGCTCACCGCGCTGATAGGACCGGAGCCGCACACGCCTCTGGGTCTTGCCGCACAGACGGCGTTGGCAGATCTGGGGTTCACTGCAGCGGCAACGGCGCGCAATGCAGCGGTTGTACCGGCCCAGGCAACCGTGGTGCGATAACCAGGACCCACTCAAGAGTTCGAACATGACTTCATCCCTCACGCAGTCAACCGGCACCCCTTTGCAGCGTCGCCAGTTCATCCGCATCGTTGGTGGCGGAGCCGTCTCCCGCATGGCTGCCGCCACGGCTGCGACGGCCAGCGTCGGTCTGGCGGCTTGCAGCCCGGCCATGCCCGGCGATGCGATTGAAGCCTGGCGCGGCCCGGATGCCGCAGTGGCCAGCAACCCGGATGTGCGCCTGTGGCTGCTGAGCCACGCCATCCTGGCGCCGCACTCGCACAACCTGCAGTCCTGGGTGGCGGACCTGGGCACGCCCAACCAGATCACGCTGTACTGCGACCTGAAACGCCTGTTGCCACAGACCGATCCGCTGTCGCGCCAGATCATGATGAGCCACGGCACATTTCTGGAGTTGCTCGACATGGCGGCGCGCGAGCGCGGGCTGCGTGCCGAGACCACTCTCTTTCCGCAGGGTGCGTTTGGCCCGACCACGCTGGATGCCCGACCGGTGGCCACCGTGCGACTGACGCCTGACGCCACGGTGCAGAAAGATCCGCTGTTTGCGCATATCCTGCAGCGCCACACCAACCGCAGCCGCTATGACATCGGCCGGGCCGTGCCCGCAGAGGCCTGGGCTGCCATGTCCAGCGCGGTAAACCCCGCTGGCGCCGCGCCGGTGCGTGTGGGCTTTGCCGGGCTGGAGCACGGTGCTGCGTTGGCGGAACACCGCCGCATCGCGCGCGAGGCCTGGCGCATCGAGCTGACCGTGCCGCGCACGATCCTGGAGTCGTATGCCGTGCTGCGCGTGGGCGCCTCCGAGATTGCGGCCCACCGCGACGGCCTGTCGCTGACATCGCCCATGGTTGTGGCCATGGAGCGCCTGGGGCTGTTCGACCGCACCCGCGCCCCTGCGCCCGACGACTACGCCACCACCAGCCAGATCCAGGACTTTGACGCCACGCTGGCGTCCACTCCCGGCTTTTTGTGGATGGTGACGTCTGGCAACGACCGCGCCACGCAAGTGAATGCGGGCCGTGACTATGTGCGGGTGCAGTTGGCCGCCACCGCTTACGGTTTGGCCATGCAGCCGCTGTCGCAGGCGCTGCAGGAATATGCCGAGCAACAACAGCCGTATGCCGACATCCACGCGCTGACCGGCGCCAATACGTCGGGCGCCACGGTGCAGATGTGGGCGCGGGTGGGCTATGCGCCAGCCGTGGAGCCGGCGCCCAGGCGCAGGCTCAAGGATTTCATTCGGGCTTGACGCTTTGCGATTGCAGCAGGCTGGCAAGCCGTTGCAGCGCATAAGCCACCGTGGCCGCGCGCACCTGGGCGCGGTCGCCGGCAAAGTGGCGCAGCTCGCTGACCACGCCAGCGGGCGTGGCCCAACCCAGCCACACCGTGCCCACCGGCTTGGCGGCGCTGCCCCCGCTGGGCCCGGCCACACCGGTGACGGCCACGGCCACCTGGGCCTGCGCGTGCGTGAGCGCGCCTTGCGCCATGGCGCGCACCACCGGCTCGCTGACGGCGCCAACCGCTTCGATCAACGCGGCGTCCACGCCCAGCATCTCGGTCTTGGCAGCGTTGGAATAGGTCACGAAGCCGCGCTCAAACCAGTCGCTGGAGCCGGCCAGGTCGGTGCAGCGGGCGGCGATCAGGCCGCCGGTGCAACTCTCGGCGGTGGCCAGTTTCCAGCCGGCCTTGTTGAGAAAATCGGCCACTAGCCCTCGTGAAGCATGGGTAGTACGCTCTGAATTTGATAGCAAATCGGAGTCGGCCGGGTTCACGTCGCAAACCTCCAGGCCGCCACCACCAACACCGTGCAGCCGGCTGCGACCAGGTCATCGAGCATGATGCCAAAGCCGGCCTTGCGCCAGGCGGCGGGGTCGCCAGCCGGCTCCAGGTGGTGGTACAGCGCGTCGGCCCAGCCCACCGGGCCGGGTTTGACCGCATCAAAAAACCGGAACAAGCCAAAGGCCATCACCTGGCCGACTAGGCCGGTGGGCATGACCAGCCACAGCACCAGCCAGAAGGCCACGACTTCGTCCCAGACGATGCTGCCGGGGTCCAGCACGGCCATGTTGCGTGCCGTGACGCTGCAGGCCCACCAGCCCAGGGGCAGCGACAGGCCGATCAGCACGGCCCAGCGGGTATCGTCCATCCAAGGGGTCAGCGCAATGAAGGCGATCCATGCCCATAGCGTGCCCGACGTGCCGGGCGCAATGCGCGACAGACCAGAGCCAAAGCCCAGCGCCAGCCAGTGCGCCGGGTGCGACAGCATGAAGCGCACGCTGGGGCGCGCCACTGGTGCGGGCTGGCCGGAGTCCTGTGGGAAGACCGTCACCGGCGCGCCGTACGGGTCGCCCGGGGTTTCGTGCAGGGTTTGTGTCATGGATGCGGCTGTGGGCGGGGAAGTTGCGCCAGGTAGGCGTCCAGCTGCGCGAAGCTGCTATTGCAGCCTTGGGCCATGCTGGCATGGCCGGCGCGAAAGGCGGCGATCTCGTCGACGTCGGACTGGTAGGGCGACCATGCGATGTGGATCAGGGTCTTGTCGCCGTGGTCGCCCGCGGCAGTAAACGTGGTGCTGGACAGGGTTTGCAGCGGCCAGGCGGCCGACATCGGGTGGCGCGTCAGCCCGCCGTTGGCGTCCGAGAAGGCTACGATCATCGACAGGGTGTGCGGCGGCACAATGTCGACAAAGGTCCACTTGCCCCACATCTCAAAGCCGGTGGGCGTGCGCAGGCAGTAGTGGAATTCTCCACCGGGGCGCAGGTCGAAGCGGCTGAACGGCATGGTGAAGCCACTGGGGCCAAACCACGCCATCAGCGGCTCCTGCTCGGTGTAGGCTTTCCAGACCACCTCCAGCGGTGCGTCCACGGTGCGGCTGATGTGGAAGGTGTCGTCGGCTTGGCTCATGGTGCGGGCTCCATCGTCAGAAGTGTGTTCATTGCAATTATCGGTTCGGGCCCCCAAAGCGCACCAAATTCCGTGCCTGCGCCTTGGCTGCTTCTTGTTCTCGTGTGCGCGGCTCAGCGTGGGTTGTCAGCGAGGTGATCAGCCGCCGCGCTGTTGCGGCAACCTCGGCCACGGCCAGGTCAAACGCTGCTTCATTCGCTTTGGACGGCACATTGAATCCGCTGAGTTTGCGCACGAACTGCAGTGATGCGTCGCGAATTTCCAGTTCGGTGGCGGGTGGTTCGAAGTTGAACAGGGTCTTGATGTTGCGGCACATGCTGGGCTCCTGGCGTTTGTGAACGGCAAACGGAATGGTGACGGGGTGTTGTAGTGGTCTTAGACCGGTGGCGCGGCCGGATGCGGGTGCACACCCGGCGGGCGTGTGCGGTTGCACACGGCGTGGCTGATGGCCAGGTTCTCCAGATGGCTGTTGCCGCCCTCGCTCAGGGGTTTGATGTGCTCCAGCGTGGCGTCGCTTGGTGCCACCGGCTGGCCGCAGACCCAGCAGGGCACGACGCCGTGCAGCTGGCGGGCCACGGTCTTGTAGATCTTGTCGCGGGTCAGGCCGAGGCGGCTCATGATCTGAAATGGTCGAACGAGGTGAAGTTGTTGGCCACCGGCGCGCCGTGGCCGTCGACCAGGCGCAGGCCGGGCGCCGCGTCGATCTGCCCGATGCGGGTGACCGGTGTGTCGCTGGCTAGGCTGGCCGCCTGCACGGCGGCGCGCTGCGCAGGCGGCGCGGTGAAGACCAGCTCGTAGTCGTCGCCCCCGGCCAGCACGCACTGCAGGGCCGTTTGCGGCGAAAGCATGTGATCAAATTGGCCTCTAGCCCTCGTGAAATGGTCTTTTGCAGCTATCAAATCAATAGCAATCGCGATGTCCAGTGTGGCCCCAACCTGCGAGCGTTGCAGGATGTGGCCCAGGTCACCATGCAGCCCGTCGCTGATGTCGGCGGCCGCACTGGCCACGCCGCGCAGCGCCAGCCCCAGCGCCACGCGCGGCGTGGGTTGCTCCAGGCGCTGGCGCGCAGTGTGCAGCACGGCGTCGGGCAGCTGGATGTGGCCCTGCAGCGCTTCCAGCGCCAGCCGGGCGTCGCCCAGCATGCCGCTGACATACACGTCGTCCCCCGGCTGTGCGCCGCTGCGCAGCAAGGCCTGCGTGGCAGGCTGACCCGGGCGCCGGGCGCTACCCGCCGGTACTTCACCAAACACCGTGATGCAGATGTTCAACGGCCCTTGCGTGGTGTCGCCGCCGATCAGCTCGCAGTCGTGGGCGTCGGCCAGGGCCAGCAGACCTTGGGAGAACGGCTCCAGCCATGCCGGGTCGGCCGTGGGCAGTGCCAGCGCCAGCGTGAAGGCCAGTGGCCGCGCCCCGCTGGCTGCCAGATCGCTGAGGTTCACCGCCAGCGCCTTGTGGCCCAGGCGGCGCGGGTCGGTGTCGGCAAAAAAGTGTCGCCCCTCGACCAGCATGTCACTGGAGACGGCCAGTTGCATGCCGGGCGCCATCTGCAGCAGCGCGCAGTCGTCGCCCACGCCCAGCACCGCGTGGGGCGTGGGGCGGGTGAAGTAGCGTTGGATGAGTTCGAATTCGCCCATCAGGGTTCGTCCCGGGCTGGCCAGAAGAAGCTCATGGGCTCCTGGCGCAGGCGCTCCAGCACGGCGCGGCGGATGCGCACGCGCCCCAGGCCCGACACGCTGTGGGCCCGCAAGGCAACGTTAAAGGCCAGGTAGAAACTGACGCCCAGGTTCAGCGCGCCAATGAAGGGAAGGCTGGCCATGGCCCACCACAGGGCCGGGCTGCGCAGCACCTCCCAACCCAGGCTGGCGCAGGCCGCGCCCAGTTGCCCGGTCGACAGCGTGACGTGGCGCGCCTCCAGGCCCAGGCCCAGGAAGCCGAAGATCGCGGGCAGCAGGCCCAGCATGAAGCCCAGTGAAATATTCGACGCAAACCCCGACACGTTGTGGCGCATGTAGTGCGCCCAGCGGTCGGCCCGCGCCACACCCAGTCGCCGGGTGAACGCCGGGTTGTAGCGAATGGCGGAGTCCAGCCGGTGCAGCACAAACCAGTTTTCGGCCCAACCGGCGAGGATGCTGGAGGCAAACAGCAACACGCCGGTAAAGGCCGCAAACAACAGCGAAGGGCCGAGCAGGGTCAGGGAGTGGAACACGTGCTGGGCGTCCTTGGCATCAATCATCGGGCGGCCGCTCAGCAGCTGCAGACCCCACGACAGCAGCAGTACGGCTGGAAACACCACCGCCACATTGCCCAGCACTGCCGCCACCTGCGAGCGCACCAGGTGGGTGACCTCATCGACAAAGTCTTTCAGCGCACTGGCGTCGGAAAAGTCGCGCAGCTTGGCGGCCATGGCCGGCGCCGTCATGGCCGGCTGCTTGGTCGCCAGCGTGCAATGCAGCAGCTGAATGACGACAAAGCTGGCGGCATAGACCACGCCCGACCAGAAGCCATTCCAGAACGCTGACAGACCCAGCGCCATGACGGCAAACTTCAGAAAGGTGGTGACCGCGGTCAGGGCGCCGCCGCCCGCAGCCTGGCCCAGCATGCTGCGGTATTCGCCGCGTGTGCGGGTGATGTAGTGCTCACCGGTTTCCGAACTGCGCTCCGCCACCTTGGCCGCCAGCAGCGACGTGCTGTGGGAAAACAGCGCGCGCACGCTGCGCTGGTACTGGCCGACGCTGGCCAGGTGCGAGAACAGTTGTGCCGTGTGCAAATGCGTGGGCTCGCCCAGCAGGCAGTCCAGCAGGGCGCGGATGCGCAACACGCGTTCGCGCAGCTGGCGCAGCCGGAACACCAGGTCGACGGAAATGCCATGGGCATCCAGATGGGTGTAGACGGATGCTGCGGCATGGCGACAGGCGTCAAGCTGGGCGCGAAAGTGTTGCACGGCCTGCGCCACACAGTCCGCGCTGCCGTGCGCACCCTGCTGGGCCAACCAGGCATCGCGTAGCGCGTCGAAGTCCGAAGCCAGGGTATGGAAGGGGCTGGCCTCCAGCGCCGGGCTGCTCATGCGCAGGCGTATCTCGGGCGAAAGCCCGGCGGCACGAACTTGGGCGGCGCAAAAGGAAATGGCCTCCAGCAAAGTGTTTTGCCAATAGGTCAGCGTGGGGGCGGCGGCCACGAAGGGGCCGGTGGCCGGTGCGCTGAGCAAGCGGCCCAGTCGCTCCAGCGTCGGTGCGGGCAGGGCTGCCAGCCACTGCGCGTCTTGTACGCCTGGCAGCACCAAGGCGAAAAGCTCCGAGGCGTCCGACGTCTCGGGTGAGGTTGGCAACAGCTTGTAGTGCAGGCGCTCAATCAGTTCGGTGACAAAGGCGTTGCGCGATGCAAAACCGTAGTCGGACAGCAGGGTTGTGCCGTCCACCGAATCAATCAGCGTGCGCCACCAGACCTGCAGGCGCACCGTGGTCTCGGGGCTGGCTTCCACGGCATCCAGAAAGGCGCCCATGCGCGCCAACGCATCCGCACCGGCGTGGCCCTCGTCCTGAATCCAGTCAAACAGCGCGATCAGCCACAGGTGGCGGTGCACCGCGTCCGCATCCGGGTCCATGGCCTCCAGCAGTGCCGGCAAGGTGTTCGGTTGGCCGGGATCAAGCGAGGAACGGCTGGTGGATGCGGCGGGTGCCATCAGTGCAGGGTACGCGACCCGCCCACGCCGGTGTCGCCGCTCAGCGCGTCGAGCACGAACATGGGCACATCGGCATCGAACTTCTCACCATCCTCGGCCACGCAGAAAAAGCTGCCGTGCATGGTGCCGGTGGGCGTGCGCAAGCGGGTTCCGCTGGTGTACTCGAAGGCCTGTCCAGGCTTGAGCAATGGCTGCTGGCCGACCACGCCCAGGCCCTTGACCTTCTCGGTGTGGCCGTTGGCGTCATTGACGTTCCAGGTCCGTGAAATAACCTGGGCCGGGACTTCGCCCGTATTGGTGATGGTGATGGTGTAGGCGAACACATACAGGTCCTCGTCCGGCGTGGACTGCTCGGGCAGGAATTGCGGTACTACTTCGACAGAGATTTGGTACTTGGGCATAGGCGCAATGCTATCCGGAACTGATTAAACTCCGCGGATGAGCTTTCGAATCGCCCCCTCCATCCTCTCTGCCGATTTTGCCCGCCTGGGCGAAGAGGTCAAAAACGTCATCGCCGCCGGTTCCGACTGGATCCATTTTGACGTCATGGACAACCACTACGTCCCCAACCTCACCTTTGGCCCCATGATTTGCCAGGCCGTGAAGCCGCATGCCAGGACCGCCGCCGGTGTGGCGGTGCCCATCGACGTGCACCTGATGATTTCGCCGGTCGACGCGCTGGCCGCCCTGTTTGCCGAGGCCGGGGCCGACTACATCAGCTTCCACCCGGATGCATCGGGCCACGTGCACCGCAGCATCCAGGCCATCAAGTCCAAGGGCGTCAAGGCCGGCCTGGTGTTCAACCCGGCCGAGCCGCTGGACGTGCTGGACTGGGTCATTGATGACATCGACCTGGTGCTGATCATGAGCGTCAACCCCGGTTTTGGCGGCCAGAGTTTCATCGACTCGGCGCTTCGCAAAATTGAAGACGTGCGCAAACGCATCACCGCCTGTGGCAAGGACATCCGTCTGGAGGTGGATGGCGGCATCAAGGTCGACAACATCCGCCGCGTGGCCGATGCCGGGGCCGATACCTTCGTCGCCGGCAGCGCCATCTTTGGCAAGCCGGACTACAAGGGCGTCATCGACGCCATGCGTGGGGCGCTGGCCGCCTAGCGGCACAACCCGGTCGGCGTGTGAAACCCAGTCTTCACCATGCCCGACCACAACGCCCCTTTGCCGGCCGAATCGCAGGACAACCTGGCCCTGCGCCTGCAGCGCCTGGCCATGGTTGCCGAGCGCAGTTCCAACCCCGTGCTGTTGGCCGATGCAGACCGCAAGGTGGTATGGGTTAACCAGGCATTTGTCGCCAGCACGGGGTTTACAGCACAAGAATCGGTGGGCCAGATTTTTGGCGTGTTGCTGGCGCGCGGTAGCGCTGACCCGGCAGCGTTCAGCCAGTTTCAGGAGGCCGTGTCGCAGGGGCGTGGCTTGAAGCGCGAAATCTCCATCCGTGCGACCACCGGGGAGCCCCGCTGGGCGCTGGTGGACCTGCAACCCATGCACGACGATGCCGGTGTTCTGTCGGGCTGGGTGCTAGTGGCAACCGATCTGACCGATGTGCGCGCGCAGCAGCAGTTGCTGACACTGGCCGTGGATGGCGCCGGCTTGGGAATCTGGCACTGGGACGTGACCAGCGGCGCCATGCAGTGCAATGACCGTTTGCGCGAGACCATGGGCTACCAAAAGGGGCAGATGGGCATGACCGCCAGCGATTGGAATACCCTGATCCATCCTGACGACCTGCAACCCTGGTTGGCCGCGGTGATGGCGCAGATGCGAAGCTCGGAGGTGGCGCTGCGCATGTCCATCCGCGTCCGCCATGCCGCGGGGCGCTGGATCTGGATCATGTTCGTGGGCGCGGTGGTGGATCGTGCGGCCGACGGCCAGGCTCTGCGCATGGCGGGCGTGGCGCTGGACGTGCAAGCCCAAAAGGCCATGGAACACGAGCTGCGGGTGGCGGCCCGCACCGATGGCCTGACCCAGTTGCCCAATCGCAGCGTGTTGCTGCACGCCATTGAACAGGCGATAGCGCGCGGGCGGGCGCAGCCGGGCTACCAGTTTGCGGTGCTGTTCATGGACTTTGACCGCTTCAAGCAGGTCAACGACACGCTGGGCCACAGTGTGGGCGATGCCCTGCTGCGCGAGATTGCCGACCGCTTGCAGGAGAGCCTGCGTCCCGGTGACAGCCTGATCCAGAGCAGTGATTTTGCGCATGTGGCGGCCCGCATTGGCGGCGACGAATTTGTCGTGCTGCTGGACAATATTCGCGGCGACCTGGACGCCGAAATCGTGGCCGGGCGTCTGATCGATGTGCTGTCCCTGCCCTACACCATTGGCGCCCACAAGGTGGTGTCATCGGCCAGCATTGGCATCGTGACCAGCAGCCATGCCGCGGACGATGCCGATAGCGTGCTGCGCGATGCCGACATCGCGATGTACGAGGCCAAGCGCACCGGGCGCGCCCGCTATGTGATGTTTGAGCCTTCCATGCGACAGCAGGTGCGGGCGTCGGTGGCGCTGGAGAACGACTTGCGTCTGGCACTGGAGCAACAGGAGTTGTTTGTGGTGTACCAGCCGTTGGTCAATCTGGCCAACGGCGCGTTCACCGGGGTGGAAGCGCTGCTGCGCTGGCGCCATCCTGTGCGCGGCATGGTCTCGCCGGTGGAGTTCATCCCGGTTGCGGAGGCGTGCGGGCTGATTGGCGCATTGGGGCAGTTCGTTTTGCAGACGGCCTGCCATACGTTTGCCGCCATGCCCTTTGTGCCCCACATGGAGCCGCCCGTGACATTGGCCGTCAACCTCTCAAGGGCCCAGTTGCGCCAGCCGGGGTTGGTGGACGATGTGCGCGACGCACTGCGCACCAATGGGCTTTCGGCCCAGCAGTTGGTGCTCGAAGTGACCGAAAGTCTGGCCGCTCAGGACGCGGCGGTGCTGGGCACTCTGCACGCCATTCGGGTGCTGGGTGTGGCGCTCTCGCTGGATGACTTTGGCACCGGCTATTCGTCGCTGTCGTGTCTGCATGAGTTGCCGGTCAATTTTGTCAAGGTGGACCGCTCGTTTGTCAGTCAGGCGCAAACCAGTGCCTACCACCGGGTGCTGATCGAAGCCACCATCCGCATGGCCCAGACCCTGGGCCTGGGCACCGTGGCCGAGGGCATTGAAACCAAGGGCCAGGCCAGTCTCATGGCGGAGTTGGGTTGCGACAAGGGTCAGGGCTACCTGTACAGCAAACCGCTGGAAGCCCACGCTCTGGTGGACTGGGTTCGGGAACGTGGGGGCTAATTTGGCAAGTCCTGCAGGAAACAAAACGTAAAGCAACTGCCGGCCCCCGGGCTGGACTCCACTGTGAGGCTGCCGCCCAGCACCGCAGTGGCCAGCCGGTGCGATACCGATAGGCCCAGGCCGGAGCCGCCATGCCCTAAACGGGTCGTAAAGAAGGGGTCGAAGGCGTGGTGCCGGACATGTTCGGACATGCCCACGCCATCGTCACGCACCGTCAGCGCAACCTGGCGCCCGGCGCCATCGTTGCGGACACTGGCGGCAATGGTGACACAGCCTTGGCTGCCCTCGGCAAAGGCGTGCAGTATGGCGTTTTGCACCAGATTGGTCAGTACCTGGCCCACCGGACCGGGCAGGGTATCGCAGACGATGGCGTCGGGAATGTCCTGGGTCAGCGTGATGTGGGGCGTGTCGGCACCCGACTGGACCGCGTTCACGATGTCACGCACCAGATCCCGTACCGCAAACCGGCGCCTTCGGTCCGAGGCGCGGTCCACGGCCACTTCCTTGAAGCTGCGCACCAGCTCGGCCGCCCGCTCCGTGGAGCGCAACACCAGCTCCGCCATTTCCTCCAGTTGCGCCAGAAAGTCGTTCAGTGTGGAGCGCCGCAGCTGGTCATTGGCAACGGCCTGCTGCAGTTGCCCGGCGTGCAGTTTCAAGGTGCTGGCAACGGTCACCGCCACGCCCAGGGGTGTGTTGAGTTCGTGGGAAATGCCGGCAACCATGGACCCCAGCGAGGCCAGCTTCTCGGCTTCTACCAGTTCGTTCTGAGTGGCCTGCAGGGTCTGTACGGTGCGGGTGAGTTCCGCCGTGCGCTCGGCCACGCGCTGTTCCAGCGCATCGTGAACGGCGCGTTGCGCGTCCTCAGCGGCACGGCGGTCGGACTGGTCGAGCAGCGAGGTGACCAGGCGTTGCTGGCCGCCAAATTCCACTGGGGCGATGTACAACAGAAAAGGTTTGAGCACCCCGCCGACCGTGCGCAGCGTCATGGCGGCACCATCCACGCGACCGCGTGCCGCGAATTCCGCGAAGACTGCCTTGCGCTCGTGTTCAACGGTCCAGATACCCAATTCCTTTGCGGTCTTGCCGACGGCTTCGCGGGCTGCAATGCCATACAGAGCAACCCAGGCGTCATTGACTTCGAGGTTGCGTCCCTCGCGGTCAATGGTGGATGACGGCACGGGATTGGCGCGAAACAAGGCCGAAAAACGTTCTTCCGAGCGTCGCAGTTCCTCAACCTGGCGTTTGAGGTCCTCCGAAAGATCCAGTGTGCGTTGCAGATGGGCCTGGAAGCTGCGCGTGGAGCCCAGCGCCACAATGACGGCAGCGGCCAGGGTGAACAGATACATCAATCCATAGCTCAGCGAGTTGCGCGGCGTCGTGGGTAGTGGCAGAGAAAGACTTTCGGCCACCAGAAAGTAGGCAATCGCAGTCAGACCGATGGACCCCAACACAATGGCATGGCGGATATTGATCAGCCATGCGGCCGCCATGCACAGGATGGGCAGGAATATCAGGGACGGCGTACGCACACCTGCTGCCACGAACGTGAATCCGATGAGCACCGCGCCGGCGCCCCAAATCAAAACCCGCACGGCGGCTTTGAAGTGGCCTCGCACAAGCAGCGCGTATGACACGATGCCGACCAGGGTGGCCATCAGACCGCCAAAGCTCAAGCTCTGAATGCCGATCGACGCGGTGTTGTTCACCGTGACAATCAGCCCGGCAACGGCGAGCAGGGCTGCCGTGCGGCGCAGAATGGCAATGCCCTGGGTGCCGAGCGGAAAATCGCCCTCCACCATGGCGCCAGGCGTCAAAAAGTTTCCCAGTCGTCGTCACCACCGGCAGGGGTGGGTTTTGCCTTGGCGGCTGTCACCGGCTTGGGCAAGGCCGCGGCTGCGGTGGTGGTTCTGGCCGGGGCGCTGGCCAGTTTGGGGGCCGCTGGGGCCGGTTTACGCAGCGTTGGCGCGGGCTTGCTGGCCATGGGTGCGCGTGCAACCGCCCGGTTTGGCAGGTGCCCGGGGCTGCCGCCGCTTTCGACCTTGAAGGCTGCCACCACCTGCACCAGCTCCTGCGCCTGGCCCTTGAGGCTGCTGGCCGCAGCTGCCATTTCTTCGACCAGTGCAGCGTTCTGCTGCGTGGCCTGGTCCATCTGGCTCACGGCATCACCCACCTGCGCCACGCCCATGGACTGCTCGTTGCTGGCAGCGCTGATCTCGCCCATGATGTCGGTTACGCGCTTGATGCTGTCCACCACTTCGGTCATTGTTGTGCCCGCCTGGTCCACCAGAGCGCTGCCATGCTCGACCCGCTCCACGCTGGCATTGATCAGGGACTTGATTTCTTTCGCCGCCTCGGCACTGCGCCCGGCAAGGGACCGCACCTCGCTGGCCACCACCGCAAAGCCCCGGCCCTGTTCGCCGGCGCGGGCCGCTTCCACCGCGGCGTTCAATGCCAGGATATTGGTCTGGAAGGCAATGCCGTCGATGACGCTGATGATGTCGGAGATCTTGCGCGACGACTCGTTGATGCCTTTCATGGTTTCGACCACCTGGTCCACCACCTTGCCGCCCTGCACGGCCACCGACGAGGCGCTTTGTGCCAACTGGTTGGCCTGGCGGGCGCTGTCGGCGTTTTGCTTGACGGTTGAACTCAGCTCTTCCATGCTGGCTGCAGTTTCTTCCAGGGCGCTGGCCTGCTGCTCGGTGCGGGCGGACAGGTCGTTGTTGCCCTGGGCGATTTCGGCACTGGCCGTGGCCACCCCTTCAGAGCCCTGGCGCACGTTGACCACCAAAGTGGACAGGTTGGCCTGCATGTCGTGCAGGGACTGCATCATCATGGCGCATTCGTCCTTGCCATTCACGGTGATGGGCACCGACAGATTGCCTCCGGCAACCTCCTTGGCTACGTCAACGGCCTGGTCCAGGGCGGTGACGATCTGCCGGCTGAGCCATATAGCGCCCGACATGCCAATGACGGTCACCACCACCATGACGACGAAGGCCAGCAGGGTGCTGCGACTGGCGTCTTTGGTGGCGGCTGCTGAGGTTTCGACCTCGGCCCTGGACAGTTTTTCCTTCAATTCCTGCATCAACACACCGGACTCGCGATCCTTACCGCGTGCTGCCTTGTCACCTGCGGCGGATTCGAAGCCTGAGGCCTTGAACTCCTCCAGGGCTTTCTTATAGGCTTCCCCCACCACGGGAATGGCCAGTTCGAGTTTCTGCAGCGTGGCCTTCGAGTCGCCATCCATCTGCATCTTGTCCAATTCCTTCAGGCCGTCTTGCACCGCCTGCATTTCCTTGAGGTGCGCTGCCCAGTATTTGTCCAGGTCTTTGGGGTCCTTGCCGCGCAGCAGCACGTTTTTCCATTCCTGGATGGCGGTCGAGAATCGGGCGTCAATCTGGGCGACTTTCTTGTGTGCTGCGACGGTACCCAGCACCTGGTGTTCAAAGACGTCCAGGGTGCTGTTCAATCGGGAAATGCCAAACAGGGCGCCGAGAAAGAGCAGGCCCAGCGCCAGAGCAAATGCCAGGGGGAGTTTGAGACTGAGCTTCATCGCAAGGACCTTCCGGAGGAAAGAGTAAGCAAATGTGTCGGAGCCCACTCTAACGGGAATTCAAGGCCTTGTCATGACAGATTGCGACGCACCAAATGCGGGCAAAAAAAGAGACCTGCGGGCGCTGGGCCGGCAGGTCTCTTGCGACAGGGGGAACAGAATTAAGACATGTCGCCCAACAGGTTGTCCTTGAGCTTCCAGTAGGCGGGCTGCGGGCCCAGCCAGATGCCCATCAGGGCCTTGAAGAACTCGGGTTCCTTGAAGGGATCACCCTGCACTTTGCCTTTGGCCGTGACGACCATGCCAGTGCCCGGAATCCAGTCGATGTGGATGACGTCGCCCGGCACCAGAACCTTCTGGACGGTAAAGATGTCACCCATGCGGATCAGACCCGGGACCAATTTGGACATTTCCGACTTGGGATTGTTGTCCTCCATGCCGCGTGTCAGCAGCTTGCCAAAGGGACCGGCCTCTATTTCCCGGGTCATCACCATGGATAGCCGCTTGGGGCCGGGGGCCGCAATCAATTCGTCCCAGGAGGTCACTTTCTTGGTGGTGTACAGCTCGCCCACATAGACCTTGAACGGCCCTTTGTATCGGATGCCTGCGCCATTGAGCTGCAGTTTGGTGCCGGCCACCGTGGCGTTGTCTTCCACCTTCACGCCTGCAATCTCGATGGTTGCGGCAAGGGAAGCGGCCCCCAGCAATAAGGCCAAGGTTCCGGTTAACAGGGGTTTGAAAATACGCATGGAGAGGTCCAGTCTGAAAAAGTGAACAGTCGTTCGTTTTAATGAGGCTATTCTGCGCCGTTTACATCTTGTGACATCTTAGGGTTTTTGCTGAGTCCACACCCTGTCCGGGGCAAAAGCAGGCGCGAACTCTGGTTTGATACACTGGGCGCATGTTCGTTCACCACATCTTTATTACGGGTTGTAGCGACCGGGGAGCCTGGCCCTGGCGTACATGGACCGCCATGCCCGGATCCGTGACTGCGTCACA
The DNA here is from genome assembly GCA_030645355.1 of Rhodoferax sp. GTDB lineage: Bacteria > Pseudomonadota > Gammaproteobacteria > Burkholderiales > Burkholderiaceae_C > Allorhodoferax. The sequence goes on from JAUSNJ010000172.1 coordinate 23,171, forward strand.
CGCCTGATTTTTCGGGCGAACCCTGCGCAGTGCCCCACGGGTTCTGCGCGACCAAGCGGCACGGACCCCCACATCCGACACCTTGCGCGCACCCAGTCTTTCCCGGCTCCCAATATCAACCAGTGGAGCGTTGGCGGCGCCCGGTGCCGCCCTGCAATGAGAGGACCGCATCCCGTGATTTCCGAATCCGAATTCCAAGCCCTGGCCACCCAGGGTTTCAACCGCATCCCGCTGATGGCCCAGGCCTTTGCCGACCTGGAAACGCCGCTGTCGCTGTACCTGAAGCTGGCCCATGTGCCCAGCGCCGTGGCCACCACCGACCCCGATAGCGGCAAATACAGCTTCTTGCTCGAGTCCGTCGTCGGTGGCGAGCGCTTTGGCCGCTACAGCTTTATCGGCCTGCCAGCCCGCACCCTGGTGCGCGCCAGCGGCTTTGGCAAGGATGCGCGCACCGAGGTGGTGACCGACGGCGTGGTCGTGGAGACTTCCACCGCCAATCCGCTGGACTTCATTGCCAGCTACCAGAAGCGCTTCAAGGTGGCGCTGCGCCCGGGGCTGCCACGCTTTTGCGGCGGCCTGGCAGGTTACTTTGGCTACGACGCCGTGCGCTACATCGAGAAGAAGCTCGAAGCCACGTGCCCGCCCGATGAACTGGGCTGCCCCGACATCCTGCTGCTGCAGTGCGAGGAACTCGCCGTCATCGACAACCTCTCCGGCAAGCTGTATCTGATCGTCTATGCCGACCCCGGGCAGAGCGAGGCCTATTCCCGTGGCAAGCGCCGCCTGCGCGAACTCAAAGACCGGTTGGCCCAGGCGGTCAGCATTCCGGCCGTCAAACCGACCACCAGCCACCCAGCCCAGCGCGACTTTGCCAAGGCCGACTACCTGGCCGCCGTGGAGCGTGCCAAGGAGCTGATCGCCGGCGGCGACTTCATGCAGGTGCAGGTCGGCCAGCGCATCAAGAAGCGCTACACCGAGTCGCCGCTGTCGCTGTACCGCGCGCTGCGCTCGTTGAACCCCAGCCCCTACATGTACTACTACCACTTTGGCGACTTCCAGGTGGTAGGCGCGTCGCCCGAGATTCTGGTGCGCCAGGAGCAGATCACCACGGGCGATGCAACCTCCACCAAAGTCACGATCCGGCCTCTCGCCGGCACCCGCCCACGCGGCGCCACGGTCGAGGCCGACAAGGCCGCCGAAGCGGAGCTGATCAACGACCCCAAGGAGCGCGCCGAGCACGTGATGCTGATCGACCTGGCGCGCAACGATATCGGCCGCATTGCCAAGATCGGCAGCGTGAAAGTCTCGGACGCGTTCTGTGTGGAGCGCTACAGCCACGTCATGCACATCGTCAGCAACGTCGAAGGCACGCTGCTGGACGGCATGACCAGCATGGACGTCCTGAAAGCTACGTTCCCCGCGGGCACGCTGACCGGTGCGCCCAAGGTCCACGCCATGGAGCTGATCGACCAGCTGGAGCCGACCAAGCGCGGCATCTACGGCGGTGCCTGCGGTTACCTGAGCTACGCCGGTGACATGGACGTGGCGATTGCGATCCGCACCGGCATCATCAAGAACCAGACGCTGTATGTGCAGGCCGCCGCCGGTGTCGTGGCCGACAGCGTGCCCGAGCTGGAGTGGAAGGAAACCGAGGCCAAGGCGCGCGCCTTGTTGCGCGCGGCCGAACTGGTCGAGGAGGGACTGGAATGAACCCGAAAGCAATACATGCGGTGCAGCACTGCACCACGATGACTGACGTGCGATGCTGCGTCGATGCACTGGACGACGTGCTGGTGCCGCTGCTGGTGCAGCGCGCCGGCTACATGACGCAGGCCGCCCGCATCAAGCAGGATGTCAACCACGTCCGCGACGAGGCCCGAATCCAGGCCATCGTCGACCGGGTGCGCACGCACGCCGTGGCCGAGGGCGGCGAGCCGGCCGTCATCGAGGCGCTCTACCGCAGCATGATGGAAATTTTCATCGCCTACGAGCACCGTGAGTTTGCGCGCCTGCGCGAAGGAGTTGCAGCATGAAACTCTTGATGATCGATAACTACGACAGCTTCACCTACAACATCGTCCAGTACTTTGGTGAACTGGGTGCCGAGGTCGAGGTGTTTCGCAACGACGAGATCACGGTGGAAGGCATTGCGCAACGCAATCCCGACCGGCTGGTGGTGTCTCCCGGGCCGTGTTCTCCGGCCGAGGCCGGTATCTCGGTGGCCGCCATCCAGCACTTCATGGGCAAGCTGCCCATCCTGGGCGTCTGCCTGGGTCACCAGAGCATTGGTGCGGCGCTGGGTGGCAAGATCATCCGGGCACAGCAGCTGATGCACGGCAAGACCAGCGTCATCACCACCACGCAGGAGGGTGTGTTCGCCGGCCTGCCCAAGCAGTTCACGGTGAACCGCTACCACTCGCTGGCCATTGAGCGCTCCACCTGCCCCAAGGAACTGGCGGTCACCGCCTGGACCGATGACGGCGAGATCATGGGTGTGCGCCACAAGGGGCTCTCGGATGACGTTCGCATGGAAGGCGTGCAATTCCACCCGGAATCCATCCTGACCGAGCACGGCCACGCCATGCTGCAAAACTTTTTGCGCTGAGCTACTTGCGGTTTGCTATGAAAATAGTAGCTGTTTGTTCAATATATACGAGGGCTGGAGGCCAATATGACCAATAAGTTTCTGGCTGGAGCGGCGATCGTTGACTTGCGCAGCGACACCGTGACCCGGCCCACGACCGCCATGCGGGACGCCATGTTCGGGGCGGCGCTGGGCGATGACGTGTTTGGCGACGACCCGACCGTCAACGCCCTGCAAGACAGCCTGGCCCAGCGCCTGGGCTTTGAGGCGGCGCTGTTCATGCCCAGCGGCACGCAGAGCAACCTGTGCGCCATCCTTGCCCACTGCGGCCGGGGGGATGAATACATCGTCGGCCAGCTGGCCCACACCTACCGCTACGAGGGCGGTGGCGCCGCCGTGCTGGGCAGCGTGCAGCCGCAGCCCCTGACGCAGGACGCCAGCGGGCGCATGGCCCTGGCCGACGTGGCGGGTGCCATCAAGCCCGATGACTGCCACTTTGCCCGCACCCGGCTCCTGTGCCTGGAAAACACCTGGAACGGCCACCCCATGCCCTGGGACTACCTGCAAGGCATGGCGACGCTGGCGCGCGACAAGGGTCTGGCCCTGCATCTGGACGGCGCGCGCCTGTTCAATGCGGCCGTGGCATCCAAGGCGGGTGGCGAGACGGCCTGGGATGCCGCGCGGCGCATCACCGGCCTGTTCGACAGCGTCTCGGTGTGCTTCAGCAAGGGTCTGGGCGCGCCGGTGGGTTCCGCCCTGTGTGGCAGCCGCGAACTGATTGCCCGTGCCCACCGCATCCGCAAGATGGCCGGCGGCGGCATGCGCCAGGTTGGCCTGCTGGCCGCAGCCGCGCAGCACGCGCTGGACCACCATGTTGAGCGCCTGGCCGACGACCACGCCCTAGCCCAGCGCCTGGCCACTGGGTTGCAGGGGGTGGATGGCCTCACCGTGCGCTCTGCCCAGACCAATATCGTGTTCGTGGATGTGGCCGGCGACCGGGGGCCAGCGCTGCTGGCCTTTCTGAAGGACCGCGGCGTGCTGGCTACCGGCCTGATCGGTCTGCGCTTTGTCACCCACCTGGACGTGGACGCAGCCGGAATTGACCACACGATTGCCTGTGTGCGGCAGTTTTTTACCCAGGCTGACCACCCGTCTGCCGCCATTGGCGGCGCGGGTCCCTACTGAACCCGGGGAGCCTTGCCATGACCCCGGAATCCCTGCTGCTGTTCGTTATCGCCGGCCTGTTGCTGAACCTGACACCCGGCCCCGACGTGCTGTACATCGTGTCCCACGCCCTGCGCGGTGGCGCCCGCGCCGGCGTGGTGGCAGCTTTGGGCATCACAGCCGGTTGCTTTGTGCACATCGTGGCCGCCGCCGTGGGCGTCAGTGCCCTGATGGCGGCATCCGCTACGGCGTTCACTGTGCTGAAGTGGCTGGGCGCGGTCTACCTGGTCTATGTGGGCTGCAGGCTGTTGCTGTCGAAAGCCGGATCTGCTATTGATTTGGAAGCAGAATCACCAGATTCCACGAGGGCTAGTGGCCAGAATGGCTACAGAGCTATTTTCCTGCGTGGCTTCTGGACCAATGCGCTGAACCCCAAGGTTGCGCTGTTCTTTCTGGCCTTTTTGCCGCAGTTCATTGCCCCCACGGTGGAGCACAAGCCGTTGGCCTTTTTGCTGCTGGGTCTGCTGTTCAACTTCAACGGCCTGTGGGTGAACCTTGGCTGGGCGCTGGCAGCGGCCTGGCTGGCCCGCCGGGCCAGTCTGCTAAAAAATAGTCTGCACTGGCTGGACCGCGTGGCCGGCACCCTGTTCATTGGATTTGGAATCAAACTGGCGCTCACGCCGTCGCCCAACGCTTAAAAAAGGAAGCACCATGCCCACACTACTTGGCCAGATCACCCCGCAGGAGGCTCTGCAGCGCACCATCGAACACCGCGAAATCTTTCACGACGAGATGCTGCACCTGATGCGGCAAATCATGGCCGGCGAGATGTCGCCGGTGATGATGGCGGCGCTGATCACCGGGCTGCGCGTCAAGAAGGAAACCATTGGCGAGATCACGGCGGCGGCCGAGGTCATGCGCGAGTTCTCGACCAAGGTCGATATCGCCGACAAGACCCATCTGGTGGACATTGTGGGCACCGGCGGCGACGGCTCGCATACCTTCAATATCTCGACCTGTTCGATGTTTGTGGCCGCGGCGGCCGGGGCCAAGGTCAGCAAGCACGGGGGTAGAAGCGTCAGCAGCAAAAGTGGCAGCGCCGACGTGCTCGAATCACTGGGCCTGAACATCAACCTGTCGCCCACACAGATCGCACAGTGCGTGGCGGAGACGGGTATCGGCTTCATGTTCGCGCCCAACCACCATCCGGCCATGAAGAACGTGGCGCCAGTGCGCCGCGAAATGGGCATCAAGACTATCTTCAACCTGCTAGGCCCGCTGACCAATCCGGCCAGCGCACCCAATATCCTGATGGGCGTGTTCCATGCCGACCTGGTGGGCATCCAGGTGCGGGTCATGCAGCGCCTGGGCGCCGAACATGCTGTGGTGGTCTATGGCCGCGACGGCATGGACGAGGTGAGCCTGGGTGCTTCCACGCTGGTGGGCGAGCTGAAAGACGGCAAGGTCACCGAATACGAAATCCACCCGGAAGACTTTGGCATGGTCATGGCCAGCAACCGCGCGCTCAAGGTGGAGACACCCGACCAGTCCCGGGCCATGCTGCTGGGGGTTCTGGACAACCAGCCTGGCGCACCCAAGGACATCGTGGTGCTCAACGCCGGTGTGGCGCTGTACGCCGCCAATGTGGCGACCAGCATGGTGGACGGCATCCAGCTGGCGCGCGCCGCCATCGAATCCGGCGCGGCCAAGGCCAAGCTGCAGGCACTGATCAAACTATCGGGCGAAATAGCCGCAAAGGGAACAGCATGAGCGATATTCTGGACAAGATTGTGGCGGTCAAGCGCGAGGAGGTGGCTGCCGCCATCCAGCGCAAATCGCTGGCCGTGGTGCGGGCGGATGCCGAATCGCGGGTGCTGACGCGCGATTTCGTCGGCGCACTCAAGGCGAAAATCGCCCTAGGCAAGCCGGCCGTGATTGCCGAGATCAAAAAGGCCAGCCCCAGCAAGGGCGTGCTGCGCGAAGACTTCATTCCGGCCGACATCGCCCAAAGCTACGCCGAGCACGGCGCGGCCTGCCTGTCGGTGTTGACCGACGTGCAGTTTTTCCAGGGTGAAGTGGACTACCTGAAACAGGCGCGCGCCAGCTGCCAGCTGCCCGTGCTGCGCAAGGATTTCATGGTTGACCCGTACCAGATTTATGAGTCCCGGGCCATGGGCGCGGACTGCATTTTGCTGATCGCCGCCTGCCTGGATGACGCGCAGATGAAAGACCTGGAGGCCATCGCCCGCAGCCTGGACATGGCAGTGCTGGTGGAGGTGCATGACGGCGCCGAACTGGAGCGTGCACTCAAGCTCAAGATGCCGCTGATCGGCATCAACAACCGCAACCTGAAGACTTTTGAGGTCACGCTGGATACCACGCTCTCGCTCAAGGCCCAGGTGCCGACGGACCGCCTGCTGGTGACCGAGAGCGGCATCCTGACGCGCGACGATGTGCTGCGCATGGGCGCCGCCGGTGTCAACGCTTTCCTGGTCGGCGAGGCCTTCATGCGCGCGCCGGACCCGGGTGAAGCACTAGCCGCCCTGTTTGGTTAACAAACGGAGCCGCCATGTCCCCATCCATGCCCGACGAAACCATGTCCACGCTGGAAGCGCCACCCCCGGCGCCTGCTGGCGCGCAGTTGCAGTCAGCCGATCCATTGGCCTGGCCGGTGGCCCCCGGATGGCGGCCGCTGGTGGACGGTTTTTTCCAGTCGGCGGCGGGACAGGGGCTGCTGGGGTTTCTGCAGCAGCGCCTGCAGGCCGGCGCAAGCATTTTTCCGCCGCAGCCGCTGCGGGCCCTGCAGTTGACACCGCCATCCGCCGTGCGGGTCGTCATCCTGGGGCAGGACCCCTACCACGGGCGTGGCCAAGCCGAGGGGCTGGCGTTTTCCGTGGCGCCGGGGGTGCCATTTCCACCCTCCCTGCGCAATATTTTCAAGGAGTTGCAGCGCGATATGGGTACGCCCATCCCAACCCTGCCGCAGCCCGGCGGCAGCCTGGTGAAATGGGCGCAAAAAGGCGTTCTCCTGCTCAACACCTGCCTGACAGTGGAGGAGGGGCAACCCGCCAGCCACTCCGGCAAGGGCTGGGAGCTGCTGACCGACGCCATCATCCACCAGGTATCCCAAGAGGCCCAAGCGGCCGTTTTCATGCTCTGGGGTGCGCATGCCCAAGGCAAACGTCCGTTGATCGATGCCAGCCGCCACCTGGTGCTGACGGCCAACCACCCCTCTCCGTTGTCGGCACTGCGGCCGCCTCTGCCCTTTATCGGTTGCAGCCACTTTTCACAGGCGCGAGCCTGGCGTGACACGCACCCCTCGCCCGTCTGAGCCGGCCTGCAAACGGCCCATTTTTTAGCGTCGAATTGGAAAAATCTCGGTGCCTGGATATGACAAGGCCCAAAACCCGTGGCATAATCCGGGGTTCACCTTAGGAGAGGTGGCCGAGTGGTTAATGGCAGCAGACTGTAAATCTGCCCTCTTACGAGTACGCTGGTTCGAATCCAGCCCTCTCCACCAAGTGATGAGCTTGACTGTAATTGGATGAGCCTATGCGGGGTTCGTATAGTGGTAATACCTTAGCCTTCCAAGCTAAAGCGAGGAGTTCGATTCTCCTACCCCGCTCCACAGTCGGTTTGTTGCGATAGGTTTGTAAAGAATTTGCCCTTTTGGCTCAGTGGTAGAGCACTCCCTTGGTAAGGGAGAGGTCGCGGGTCCGATTCCCGCAAAGGGCACCAGTTTTGTGCATCGCCGACGTTGTGAGGGTGGTGTAGCGAATGTTGTTGATTTGAACCATTACTTTTCGGAGTCTGACAATGGGAAAAGAAAAATTCACACGTACCAAGCCCCACGTGAACGTGGGCACCATTGGCCACGTTGACCACGGCAAGACCACGCTGACAGCCGCCATCACCACCGTGCTGGCAGCCAAGTTCGGCGGTCAGGCCAAGGCCTA